>CAJFTG010000004.1:0-101864 GCA_904419875.1 Candidatus Avimonas caecicola
GATCAGGTTAATTGTTGCCGGCAATCCGGTCGTTGGCTCTGTCCACATCGGTCTGATATTGGTCGGTAAACGCCTGGATGGATTTTGTGATATCCTCGCCGTTGAACACATCGTTCAGCAGATAGAAGGAACCGTTGCCCGCGCTTAAAATGCCTTCGGTATACTCGCAACTGGCCGGATGCTCCCTCAGCTTCTCATACAGCTCCAGGCTGCCGGGCATGTGCTCCTCGGTCTTTTCGCTGTCCACCGTTTCGGTCAGAATACATTCGATCAGACGACCGGCGGAATAGGGCGCCTTGGCGCCGTTGGAGATGCAGTAGCCCGAAGCATGAACCATATTGACCCCTTCGCTGTTGCTGGGTCCCACGGGAAAAGCGGTGACGCCAAAATCGAATTTGATATCGCCCCGGTCCTTGGCTTTCAGGAATGCATCCTCATCATAGGCATAAGTTCCATGGAAAGCGGCCTTGCCTTTGATAAAATTGGCCTGTCCATCAACCCATCCGTTGCCGGCGATCCGGTTTTTAAAGAAGATGTCCTGAATCATTTCCAGAGATTCCTTCAGCTTGGGATTGTTCATCTGCAGGGTGTATCTGTTGTTGTCAAAGGACACCACGCTGATATCGTTGCTGGAGAGGAAGGCGGAATTGTACATATTTTCAAAGCCGCTGATGCCCGCGCTGTCGTCGTGACACTCCTCTGCGATGCGTTTGAATTCGTCCCAAGTCCATTTGTTCTCTTCATATAGTGTGCGGGGCTCGTCCGGTTCGAAGCCGTTTGCCTCCAGGAGCTTTTTATTGTAAAAAAGGACATAGGGTACGCTGGGGGCACCGGCGCTGTAATATTTTCCGTTGAATTTGGCGAATTGATCCATCATGGGCTTGTCGAAAATATCCGCTTCCGAGGTGAGGTACTCATCCAGGGGCAGGATGTAATTCCCCTGATAGAAGGTCAGAAAAAACTGCACGTAGGAATTAAATACGTCGATCGGCTGCCCGGCGCCGATGCTGGCAATCACCTTATCCTGCCATGCCTGATCGCCGCTCTGAACCACCTTGACCGTTTTCCCGGTTTCCTTCTGGAACAGCTCGATGCCCTTATACACCGGATCCTCCGGGTCGGAATTGGTATAGCCGTTCATCAAAAAGGTGATCTCCGACGGCTCGGATTGAATCTTGTCCGGGTCTTTCTGCTCCACATCGATGGAGGGGGGTGGATTGCGTGTGCTGGCGCAGCCGGGCGAGACCACCAGCAGCAATGTCAGAAGAGCGGACAGCCCGGCCATAAGCTTTTTACTTTTCATTGTATATACCCCTTTCGTTTATACCCCTTTCGTTTGTGATCAACTGCGTGTGCATGAGGTTGTATCCGCCGCTTATATCGTAAATCACCCCGGAGGGGAAAGCTATATATTTTCGGACGTAATCTGTCAAGAATCGGTGCTTGTGGGCAAAGAACATTGAAAAAGTCCTGAAACATCGTTATGATGAGGTAAAGCGAATCAGAAACGAAAAAGTACGGGGTTCCCCGGATTCAATGGGTAAAATCCACCAAAAACAGAGGGTTTCCACGCAAGAATCGTCTGCCGCCGCCTGGCGCCGGGTTGAAAGAATGAGCCCGCGCTTCGGCGATTTTATATTGTATTTCGGTGATTTGCTCAAGATATACCCAGCGGATTTTCACAGGCGCTCCTATCATTGAACGGAAAGGGATGGCTCACTCCATGCGGAATTCTGCGCTTTCACGCCGCCGGTTTAGGCGGCTGACCAGCCGGACCGGAGCGGCGGCTCTGGCCCTCTGCCTGCTGTCGGCGAACATCTCCGGGACTCCCCTGCGCGCCCGTGCTCAGGACGTTCCCACCGCTGTACAGGATATGGCATCCCGGGACAATTTTTATGCTTATTTGCAGCCGTATGCCGACGCACCGGAGTTTTCCGGGGAAATTGCCTTATCGGCGGCGGAGGCGGTGCTGGAAAAGGCGGAAAGCCTGCCGCCCTCTCAGGGCCGGGAATGGGAGGTGTTGCTGGAGGAAAAGGGCTATATCACCCTCGCCTTCAACGTACCCGACGAAGCCTTATACTGCCTGGAACTGGACTATCTGTACGAGGATAACCAGGGCGAGGAAGTGCAGATGTATTTTCAGGTGGACGGGGAGCATCCCTATCTGGAGAGCAAGGCCCTCGCCTTGAAAAGTGTGTGGAGGGACGTGGGCGGCATCCGGTCCGACGCCCAGGGCAACGACCGGATTCCCCAGCAGGAAGAGGTTTTTCGCTGGCAAACCTTTCTCGTGCGGGATTTTGCCGGTATGAGCAGCAGTCCCCTGAAGGTCTATCTGACGGCCGGGCGGCACGAGCTGACGGTCGGCTCCGCCGAAGGCCGGTTCCGCATCGGCGGCATCCGTCTGCGCGGGGAACCGGCCATTCCCACCTACGCGGAGAAAAAGGCGGAATATGACGAGTTGGAGCTCAAGCCGGTGGAGGATATCTGTCTGGTCTATCAGGCGGAGGCTCCCGCAGAAAAAACCGACCAGATCCTGTACCCTACCTATGACCGAAGCAGCCCAGCCACCCAGCCCTACGAGGTTGGCAAGATCAAGAGAAACACCATTGGTCAGGAGAACTGGGCCTCTGCCGGTATGGCCGTCACCTATGAGGTGACGGCGCCCGCCGACGGGCTGTATCTGCTGACGCTGAAATACAAGCAAAGCCTGCAGACCGACATGACCTCCTTCCGCAGTATCAGCGTCAATGGAGAGATTCCCTTCAAGGAAGGGGAATGTGTTTCCTTCCCCTTCGGCTTCGGTTGGGAGAATAAAACCCTGTCGGACGCGCACGGCAATCCCTGTTATATCCATCTGGCCAAGGGTCCGAATACAATCCGCATCGAGGCCACCGTGGGATCCATGTCCGCCGTTCTCGACAAGGTAGACCAGATCGTTTACCGGATGAACGAGATTTACCGCCGCATCATGATGATCACCGGCACCGACCCGGACACCAACCGCGACTACTATCTGGACCGGGAGATTCCTCAACTGGCCGACTGGCTGAAAGAACAGGCGGCGGAGCTGGAGGAGGCCGCAGACATGGTGCAGGAGGAATATGGGCGGCGGACCAGTGAAGCGGAAAAGTTTATCCGGGTCGCCGACATGCTCCGGGATTTTGCCGATGAGCCGGCGGACATCGCCATGCGCTTCTCTGAAATGCGCAATGAGATCAGCACTCTGACCAACTGGCTGATTGATGCACAGGATCAGCCGCTGGAGCTGGATTATTTTATCCTCCACTCTGCGGACGCGGAACTGCCCTCCGCCAAGGCTACTTTCTGGGAGCGGTTAAAAAACGGTTTCCTCAACTTTATTCATTCCTACATGGAGGACTATACCGGCCGTCAGTCGGAGGGGGAACGGACCATCACGGTGTGGTCCAGCGACGGGCGGGAGCAGGTGCAGCTCCTCAAGGATTTGATCAACGACCGCTTCACCCCGGAAACCGGTATCGCGGTGAATCTGAGCCTGGTGCAGGGCGGCTTCATCGAGGCGACGCTGGCGGGTAAGGGCCCCGATGTGGCCCTGGGTGTAGCCCGGGGCCAGCCGGTCAATCTGGCGTGCCGGGGGGCGCTGTTGGACCTGAGCGGCTTTGACAGCTATACATCCGTTACCCAGCGCTTTCTCCCCGAGGCGATGCTTCCCTATGAATACAACGGGGGCTGCTACGCCCTGCCCACCACCCAACAGTTTTTCATGATGTTCTATCGCACCGATATATTGGAAGCCCTGGGGCTGGAGCCGCCCCAGACCTGGAAGGAGCTGAACTCCCTGCTGCCGGTGCTGGATCGGCACCACATGACGGTGGGACTACCCTATGCCTCTGTTTCAGCGCTGAGCGCCGTGGACGGCGGGCTGGGTTCCAAGGATATGTTCCCCCTGCTACTGATGCAAATGGGCGGCCAATTCTACAACGAGGACCAGAGCGCTACCGGCTTCGACAGCCCGGAGGCAGTGGAGGCCTTCAAGATGTGGGTGGATTTCTATGTCAAGCGCGGCTTTGACCTGACCTTTGACTTCAACTCCCGGTTTCGCAGCGGCGAGATGCCTCTAGGCATTGCAACCTACCAGACCTACAACCTTTTGAGTGTGGCAGCGCCCGAAATCCGCAACCAGTGGGCAATGCTGCCGGTGCCCGGAATCGAAAAGGAAGACGGGACCATCGACCGCACGGTGGGCACCTCCGGAACAGGCTCGGTCATCTTCAAAAAGGCCGCCGATCCGGACGCCTGTTGGGAATTCTTGGATTGGTGGTCCAGCACCGAAATCCAATACCAGTACGGCATTGGCATCGAGAACCTGTTAGGCCCGGCGGGACGCTATACCCCCTCCAATGTGGAAGCCATGAAGCGGCTGCCCTGGTCCTCCGATGAATGGAGGGTGCTGGAGGAGCAAATGTCTTTTATCCGGGAGATTCCTGAGGTTCCCGGCAGCTATTATGTGTCCCGCTCCCTGGACAACGCGTTCCGCGACGCCACCTACAACATGGCCAACCCCCGGGAGGCTCTGGAAAGAGAAAACGAAAAAATCAACCGGGAACTGGAGAGAAAACGGCAGGAGCTGGGGATCAAATAGAACGTTATCCCGGCGCTGACACCAGTATCCAAGCGGCAAATACCCAGGAAAGGACCGGATAAGGTATGGCGATACAGAAAGCCAAAATAAAGCCCCGAACGGCATCCGCCGCGGGCAAGGGGAAGTCCGTGGGACGTTACTTGCTAGATCACCGGGCCAGCTACATACTGATGCTCCCCTTTATGTCCCTTTTCTTCATTTTTACCGTTATCCCCGTGGTATCCTCCATGGGACTGGGATTGACCTATTTCAATATGCTGGAACCTCCCCGATTCGTTGGCTTCATGAATTTTGAGCGGATGCTGCTGGACGATGAGGTGTTCCTGATCGTATTGAAAAACACCCTGATCTTTGCGGTGATCACCGGGCCCATCGGGTATATCATCTCCTTCTTCTCCGCCTGGCTAATCAATGAACTGGGAAACACCCTGCGCACGGTGATGACCTTTATTTTCTATGCTCCGGCGCTGTCCGGCAATATGTATTTCATCTGGGGCATCCTGTTCAGCGGCGACCGCTACGGCCTGATCAACTCCCTGCTGCTGCAGCTAGGTCTGACCAGCCAGCCCATGCAGTGGTTCAGCGACACTTCCCTCATTATGCCTGCCCTGATCGTGATTCAGCTCTGGCTCAGCCTGGGCACCGGGTTCCTGGCCTTTATCGCCGGGTTTCAGGGGATGGACAAGAGCCTGTTTGAGGCCGGGGCCATCGACGGCATCCGCAACCGCTGGCAGGAGCTGTGGTACATCACCATCCCGTCTATGTCCCAGATCATGCTGTTCAGCGCCGTGATGCAGATCGGCGTCTCCTTCGGGGTGGGCAGCATCGTCCAGGCGCTGGCGGGCTTCCCCACCACCGAGTACTGCGCCGATACCATCATCACCTATATCGCGGATGTCGGCACCGTCCGCTTTGAAATGGGATATGCCTCGGCAATCGCCGTGTTCCTGTTCCTGATGATGCTGCTGACCAACTTTCTCATCAGCCACGTACTGAAGCGCTTCAGCCAAGACTGAGAAAGGACGGACCGAATGAGCGTATTATTCAAGAAAAAGGTGAACCGCTCCCTGGGCGGCAATCTTCTGATCTTTCTCCTCCTGCTGCTGATGGGCGGCTTTCTGATCATCCCGCTGATATATGCTGCCTCTTCGGCGTTCAAGCCCCTGGATGAAATTTTTATCTTCCCGCCCCTGATTTTCGCGAAAAAACCCACCTGGAACAATTTTATCTGGCTGGGGCAGATCGTCAACGATTTTTGGGTCCCTCTGTCCCGATACATCGTGAACAGCGTGTTGGTGAGCGTGGTGGCCACTGTCGGCCACATCCTGTTTGCCAGTATGGCGGCCTATCCCCTGGCCAAGCACCAGTTTGCCGGAAAGTGGCTGCTGAACACTCTGGTCCGCCTGGCGCTGCTGTTTACCTCCACCGTCACCTATATTCCGCAATACATCGTTATGGCCCAGTTAGGGCTCATCAACAACCAGCTGGCCCTGATTCTGCCCGCTCTCCAATCCTCTCTGGGCCTGTATCTGATGCAGAGCTTCATGGCCGGGATTCCGGGCGAGATGCTGGAGGCGGCCAGAATCGACGCGGCGTCGGAATACCGGATCTGGTTCTCCATCGTCATGCCCAATGTGAAGCCCGCGTGGCTGACGCTGATGATCTTTTCCTTTCAGGGAATATGGAACAATACCGGCGGTACCCTGGTGTATCAGGAGAACCTCAAGGTATTGCCCTCCATTCTCGGACAGATCAGCGCGGGGGGCATCGCACTGTCCGGCGTCACCGCCGCCGCAACACTGGTGATGCTGATCCCGCCGATCATCCTGTTTTTGGTGTCTCAGAACCGGGTAATCGAAACCATGAGCACATCCGGCATGAAATAGACGGGAAGGGAGCACGATGATGGGCATGAGGAAGGAAATAGCGGGAGGAAACCGGAAAGGCCGCCGATTTCTCGCCGTTTTCTTGGCGGCGCTTCTGGCTGCGGGCTGTGCCCTTTCCGCGGAAGCGGCGCAGACATCTTTCAGCTATGTTTACAACTCCAAGGACGAATCGGTCCCCACCGCCCTGGCCTATGAGCCTGTGGCAACGGTCTCCGGGCTGGAGATGGGCGCCGGGGCGCTGAACAAGCCTCAGGACATGGTGGTATATGACGATGAGGTCTATATCCTGGACGCAGACAATCAGCGGATTGTGGTGCTGGACCGAGAACTGAGGCTCCGCCGAATTGTGGAGCCTCATAATCCGGACGGCTCCCGGCTGGAGCTTCAGACCGCTCTGGGGGTCTATGTCAGCGGCCAGACGGTGTATGTGGCCGACCGGGGCGCTCAAACCGTCTACCTGATGGATCAGGAGGGAACGGTGACGGGTGCCATCCCCTCGCCCGACCCGGCCGTCCTGCCGCCGGATTTTCAATATGAGCCCTCCAAGGTGCTGGTATCCTCCAGCGGATATGTCTATGTGGTATCGGTGGGCTCCACCTCCGGGGCCCTGATGTTTGATCCCCGGTTGGATTTCATCGGCTTTTTCGGCAGTTGGGACGTAGACGTCACCGAAAGCCTGATTTTCGACAATTTCTGGCGGAAGATCATGAATTCCCAACAGGTCCTCAGCGCACTCAACCGCCGGCTTCCCGATCCCATGGTGAATTTCGTCATCGATGATGAGGATTACATTTACGCCATCCGGGGCACCGCCGGAGGGCGGCAACAGGTACGCCGTCTGAATTCCCAGGGTGCCAATATTTTGTATACTCCCTCCGGCCAATGGGGGATGTTCTCTGAACGGGAAACCTGGTTTGATGAGCAGAACAACGTATATGTGGACTCCCTCCTCTGCGATATCACGGTGGACGAGGAGGGGTTTATTACCGTGCTGGACAGCACCCGGGGACGGATTTTCCAGTACGATCCCCAGTCCAATAATCTGTTCGCTTTCGGCGGAATGGCCTCCCAGGCGGGGACCTTTCAGTCCCCCGTCGCCATCGACCGGCTGGGCGAGAGCTTGCTGGTGTTGGACCAGAAGGCCGGGACCGTCACAGTGTTCCGACCCACCAAATTTGCCGACGACGTGCATACCGCCTCGGTGCTGTACCAGGACGGGAAATACATCGAGGCCAAGCCCTACTGGGAACAGGTGCTGAAAATGGATCCCAACTATGAGCTGGCCAACATCGGCATGGCCAAGGCCTGTTCCAAGCTGGGAATGCACCAAGAGGCGCTGGAATACTATCGCCGGGGCAACGACAAGGAAGGCTACTCCGCAGCAGCCAAGCTGCTGCGGGACGATACCCTGCGCCGATGGTTTCCGTGCGTGCTCACCGGCTTTGTTCTCCTGCTGGGCGGCCTGATATTCTGGCTGCTCTACAGCGAAAGGCACCGGAAAAACGACTATATCGTCCAGATCAGCCGGGGCCGGTTCCCCATGTACTGCATGGCCCATCCCTTCAAGGGATATACCGAGCTAAAATTTGAAAAAAAGGGTTCCGTGGCCATCGCCAACGGTATACTGGCGGTTTTCTTCATCGTCTCGGTACTGAACCGGCAGCTGACCAGCTTCGCCTTCAGTACCAGCGACGGGGTCCCCTTCAACCTGCTGCTGGAGCTGGGCAAGACCGTCGGCCTGTTCGCCGCCTGGGTGGTGTGTAACTGGGCGGTCAGCACCTTCACCGACGGCGAGGGAAAGCTGCGGGAAATCTGGATCTTTACCGCCTACGCCCTGCTGCCCTACATCCTAACGCTGGGCGCTCTGACCCTATCCAGCCATATTTTCTCCCTGCAGGAGCGGGCGTTCTACGATATTTTCCAGAATATCGGGATGCTCTGGTTCCTAGTCAGCGTGCTGATGTCGGTGAAAGAGGTCCATCAGTATACCATGAAGCAGACAATTTTCCATCTGATACTGACCTTTGTGGGAATCGCCTTTATCATCCTGATCATCACGGCGGTATACAGCATGCTTGTGCAGCTGTTCGGCTTCCTGATCACCTTGGGCAATGAGCTGCGGATGCGGTCCTAGGAAATTCAACGGTTACCACAAGAGAAAGGCTGAGAGGTGCGTATGATACAGGCAATTTGGCGACGCCGCATCGCGGCGGGAATCGCGGCTTTCACCCTGCTGATTTCCATGACCTCCGCCGCGGGGAACGCGGAAAGGGAGAAGGTCGCGGCTGCGCCGCCTACAGCAGTCACCCCCGCCGGCCCTTTTAGCGGGCGGGTGGAAAACAGCCGGTTCCGCCTGGAGCTGAAGCATTTTCAGGACGAGGACGGCGAATCGGAGGCGGCGTATCTGGTCCTATCCGACAAGGAGACCGGCATGGTGTGGAACAGTTCCCCGCCCGACGCCGGAGAGGATCCTCTGGCGAAAAACAGTATGAAAACGGCGTTAAAATCCTTGCTGCAGATCCGCTATGCGGATCAGGATTCCAACCTTTCCCTGGCGAACAGCGCCGTAAACGCCAGGCGGACCACCTTCCTGGAGATTCCCGACGGGGTACGGGTGACCGTCCGGTTCGAAAGCGAAGGCATTACGGTCTCCATGGACATCTCATTGACCGAGGAGTATCTGAAAATTACCATTCCCGTCCTGGAGATCGACGAGGAAGAAGACTCCGGCATGAAGCTGGTCTCGGTCATCCCCCTGCCCTATTTCGGCGCCCTGCATATGGATGAGGAAGGCTACATGCTGGTCCCGGACGGCAGCGGCGCCCTGATCGACAGCAGCCGGATGGGCAACGGGGCTAAGACGTATAAGCAGTATATCTATGGCCGGGATCCCGCCATTGAGCAAAAAACCAGCCAGTTGGTCACCGCAAACGCCCGTCTGCCCGTTTATGGGACGAAAAAAGGGGACGCAGGGGTTCTGGGTATAATCCATACAGGGGCCTCCCGCGCCTGCGTCAACGCTTCCCTTGGCGGGGACACCCAATCCTATCACAGCCTGAACGCGGAGCTGATTTACCGGGATTTTGCCACGGTGGACGTGGGAAAAAAGACTTACCAGTCCATCAAGGTGAACCTGTTTGAGGATAAGCCGGTACAGGAAGAAAACTTTGAAATCCGTCTGTATCCCCTTACAGGCGAGGACACGGGCTATGTGGGGATGGCCCGGCAGTACCGAGACTATCTGCTGGAAAACGGCGTATCCCCCTCCGCTTCCGCCGGGACGGCGCCCCTGTATGTGGAGCTGTTTGGCGGGGTGAAGCGGCAGACCAGCGTACTGGGCATCCCCATGGACCGAGTGGTACCCATCACCTCCTATGAGGATGTCCGGACTATTGTGACCGCCCTGCAGGACAACGGAGTGGAGGAGCTGGTGGTAGGCTACACCGCCTGGGGAAAGGGCGGTTCCTCCAGCCGGATTCCGCTAAAAATGCAGCACGAGGGGGCTCTGGGGAGCAAAAAGGACTGGCTGTCCCTTCAGGAGGAGCTGGCCTCCCGGCAGATCGCCCTGTATCCCGATCTCAATTTCACCGATATCTATCAGGGCGGCGGATTCAGCGGCAAAACCGACGGGATCAAAACTATGCAAAAAAATCCTCTGGTGGAATACCGCTACAAGCTCAGCACCTATCAGCCCAATCCCCTGCTGGAAAACACCTTCCTGCTGACGCCCGGCAAGGTGAGGTCGGCGGCGGATACCTTCGCCGCCTCCCTGAAGGAGGTGCAGGCCGCGGGCTTCTCCGCCCGCACCCTGGGGCAGAAACTGTATTCCGATTTCGGCCCCGAATCCGTCAACCGTATGCAGAGCCAGCGGATCTGGGAGGAAGCTATGGAGACTCTGTGCGGCGCGGCGGGCAAGCTGCTGTTCAGCGACCCCAACGCCTACGCCTTCCCCTATGCGGCCCACCTGACCGACGTTCCAGCGGATTCCAGTGAATTTCTCATTGAAAGCCGTTCGGTTCCCTTTTACCAGATCGCCCTGCATGGGATTCTGCCTATAACCCTGCCTGCGCTCAACAGCTGCAGCGATGTACGGCAGGCCAAGCTGAAAGCCCTGGAAACCGGGTGCCTGCTGAAATACACCTGGGGCGCGGAAAACTTCGACAGCCTGCTGGGCACCGAAATGGACGGCCTGCTGGGGCTGGACTATTCCCGCTGGCTGACGGAAGCGGCACAGGCTTATAGAGAGGTGCGCCCCCTCCTCCAGTCGGTGTCCGGGGTATGCATCCGCTCCCACCGGCAACTGGCTCACGAGGTCTATGAAACCGTCTATGAAAACGGCGTCCGGGTGATTGTCAATTATAACGAAGCGCAGGTGGATGCCCACGGCGAAACGGTGCCCGGAATGGGATATCTTATCCTAGAGGAATAAACCAGACTATCAAAAAGGTCAAAGGGAAGGCGTGGCGGGGCAAGGCCTCTTGCCGCCGGAACCGGCAGGGCTTTCCATCTTCCCGCCACCGGCTCGCAGCCCTTGCTCGTCAACGCAGCCCGGCTTTGCCGGATTCCGTTGGCAGGCTATCTCATCCCTCCAGAATGAGATAGCGGTTTCACCGCCATTTTCCGCGAGAAAGGAAGAATTGCACCATGACTGCCAAAGCTAAGACGCGCGCTCCCCGCGCCGGACTGAATATGCGCCGCCGGAAAACCGTGGCGGGCATACTTTTCCTCCTCCCCTGGATGATCGGCACCCTCTACTTTTTCATCATCCCTTTTCTGACCGCTTTCGCCTATTCGGTCAGCGATATCGGGATCACCCCCCATGGATTTGATCTTCATTTCGCGGGCTTTAAATATTTCCGCAGCTTTTTCACAGAGGACGGCGTTTTCCTGAAAAGCATGGTGGAATCGGTTGCCGGGGTGTTGCCCAAGGCGTTTTTCATCCTGTCCTTCAGTATCGTGATCGCGATCATTCTGCGGGGAAAATTCATCGGGCGGACCCTGGCCCGGGCGGTCTTTTTCTTTCCGGTGGTGATTTCCGCCGGGGTGGTGATCGTGGTACTCAAGGAATCGGTGATGACCTCCGGAACAGAGGCGGCCGCCATGGCGCCCTCCTACATGTTCCAGGCCCCCTCCATGACCGACCTGTTCGCCAAGCTGGGGCTGCCCTCCGTCATACTGGATAAGCTCACCCCCCTGGTCAACCAGATGTTTGATCTGACCTGGAAATCCGGGGTGCAGATTCTCCTGATGCTGGCCGCCATCAACAACATTCCCTCGTCCTCCTATGAGGCAGCTAACATCGAGGGTGCCACCGAATGGGAGAGATTCTGGAAAATCACCTTCCCCATGATCACCCCTACCCTGGTGGTGGCGGCGATCTACACCATTATCGATACCTTTACCGACTATGCCAACCCCATGATACGTTTGATTCAGAATTATTACAAGCAGGGGTTGTACCCGGAAAGCTCCGCCGCGGGAATCAGCTATTTTATCGGGATATTCGCGTTGATTGCGGTGTTTTACGCCATCGTTTCCCGGGGTGTGTTCCATGCCAATAATTAAGGGGGATGCCGCCATGTCCAAGGGCGCAGCCGGAACCAAATTACGTAACCGTTTTTTCCCGCGGGGCCGTTCCGTCAAGCGGACGGTGGAAACCGCGCTGAAAATCGTGGTGCGCACATTGTTTCTCGTCAGCGTGGGCTTCGTCATGCTCTACCCGGTGATTTTCATGCTGACCTCCGCGCTTAAGTCAGCCAGCGACGCCTATGATCCCACCGTGATCTGGCTGCCGAAGGCCCCCACCTTCGACAGCCTTAAGATCGCGTATGATAATCTCCAGTTTACCAAATCCCTGCTGGTCACGCTGAAGCTGACCGTTCCCTGCCTGGTGTTCCAGCTGCTGTCATCGGTGACCGCCGCCTATGGGTTCGCCCGCTTCCACTTCAAGGGCAAAAACCTCCTGTTCGGCATCCTCCTCTTTTCCATGATCGTTCCTGTCCAGACCTATATCGTTCCCTTATACGCCTCTTTCAGCAACTTCAATTTCTTCGGGGTCGGCTCCCTGGTCGGGTTGTTCACGGGCGGTACGCTGAAAGCCAATCTGCTGGACAGCATGGCGCCCTTCTACCTGATGGCGCTGCTGGGGACAGGCGTCCGCTCCGGGTTATACATCTTTATCCTGCGGCAGTTTATGATCAATCTTCCCAAGGAGCTGGAGGACGCCGCCTTCATCGACGGCTGCGGGGAATGGACTACCTTTACGCGGGTCATCCTTCCCAACGTGGTGCCCGCTATCGTCACGGTGGCGGTGTTCTCGGTGGTATGGTACTGGAACGAATACCAGTTCTCCGGCCTGTTCCTCAGCGGGGATTTCCCGTTGTCGGTGATGGTCACCACCGTAAGCACCAAAATCGATGCGGCCGGTCAGACCATGATCGGCAGTATGGACGGCCTGACCCTGAAGTTGATGAAGGATTCCATCATGTCCAGCGCTTGCTTCCTCGTCATCCTTCCCCTGATCGTCATGTACATATTCGCCCAGCGCTATTTTACCGAAAGCATGGAGCGCACCGGCCTGGTGGGCTGACACCCCTCTGGGAAAAGCCCCGGCTTTTCCGCGATTCGCGCCGATGCGCTTTCTGAAACGGCTCGGGGATATGGTAAGATTTATGTATTTACAGGGGCCGGAACCTATGATATGCTATGATTGCTATAAATCATATTTCCATATTATAGGATTACAGGACGTGACATTCAATTTGATATACAGGTAGTCTTCTATGCACTGTGTGAAAACACTGCGCATAGAAAAAGCGCTCAGGATCATACTGAGCGCTTTTTGAAAAACGTACCTTTTAGAAAATTACTGGTGCAGCTCCCGGTACACCTGGCAGGTTTGCCGGGCCAGCTCGCTGATGGCCACGGGATGGGTTTCAGCCAGTCCGGAATACAGGGTATCCCCCAGAGGGGCCTTCCATTTCTCCGGGATGCGCTCGGCTCCGCAGAAGGCGCCCATCACCGAACCTACCGTGGCCCCATTGCAGTCGGCATCCATCCCCCCCATGACCGACAGGGTCAGCGCCGTTTCAAAATCCCCCCCGGAAAACCGGATCGCCGCCAGGCAAAGGGCCGCGTTGTTGATGGTATGCACCGTATTGTACGCCTTGTATTCCTCCAGCACATTGGTGAGCAGCTCCTCCCCATCGGCGGCGGCGTCGGCAATCTCTATCGCCCGGACCATGGCCTCATAAAACCGGGAGGTGCCGGGGACTTCCCGCAGCGCGCATTCGATGGCCCGGTTGATGTCGGTTTCGGTGAAGGCGGCGGCGATCAGGGCCGCGAAGAACATGGCGCCGTAGACGCCGTTTTTCACATGGGAGAAATAGGCGTCGGTATACGCCAGTTTAGCCGCCCGATGGGGATCTCCGGCACAGGCGTAGCCATAGGCATCAATGCGGATCTGCGCTCCAATCCATTCCCGATAGGGATTCAGATAAGTGTTCACCTTATTCCGCTTGAGCAGTTCCATAGCGTGCTCCGGCTTCCCCCACGGTCCGTTCTCATCCACGTTGATGAAATTGAGATACGCCTGATTTTCCGCCGTGCAGAGCTGGCGGAAGGGCAGCCCATAGACCCATGCTCCGCCCACGTCCCAAGAATCCCAGGAATCCCCGTGGGATTTCATCAGGTTCAGGCCGATAATGGTATACCGGATATCGTCGTCGGTGGGCATATGCCGCAAATTGTCCCGGGTGCTGTATGTATTGTTGAGCTTCACGCCCTTCTCCTCCGCGCGGGAATGGGCGGGGAGGTAATTGTCCAGGGGCCAGGCATCCGCCAATTCGCACCATTCCCGAATCGCCTCCCGGGACCAGAGTTCCACCGGCTGGCCCAGGGCACAGCCCACGCAGCGGCCAAGCCAGGCGCCGTACATCCTGTCGAACAGCTCCACCTCCTCCACCAGCCGGGCGGTATTGCCCAACCGGCACAGGGGAAGGATCTCCTCGTATTCACTGGGTTCGGTATAGGCGTAATCCTCCCGCACAGGCAGGCGGCCCATCTCCTCATACAGGCGCATCAGCGCCTGACGGTCCTGTCCGGCTTTCTGGATTCTGTCCTCCATTTCCTTCCGGTCAAACACGCGGCCCTCCTCGGCCAATTGATCCAGCTCTTCTTTCAATAAAATATTGAGCGTTTGATATCCAGCCATGTCTTTCAGTCTCCTTTATTTATCGCATTGGGCTCATTCTGAAAATATTATAAGTGGTTTATTTTCGCTATTATACAGGGAAACGGCACTGTTTGGACTGATTTAGGAGATTGTGAGAAATGAAAAAAATTAGCAGCCCAGCGCCCGGTACGGGTAATCGAAGATCAGAAGGTGGTATTGCGTCATGCCATTCAAGCTCGACCTGTATTATGCCCTATTTCGCGAGGAAAACACCGAGGGAAAATTGCATCAACACAATTTCTATGAAGTGGTATACTACGAATCCGGGGTCGGCTATACCAACATCGAAGGGGTAAAGTACCGGTACACGCCCGGGACCTTTGCCTTTTTGCCCCCTCGCAGCGCCCACGATGAATTCTGCAAGAAGAATACCAGTATCCGGATTCTGACCTTTTTCGCCACCGGACCCTGCGAGCAGCAGATACCCGCCGGGCTGTATGCCGACAGGGACGGCACCATTTTCCGCTGTATTGATAAAATACGGGAGGAATACGCCTTTGCCATGCCCTACATGACCCAGTTCAACAACGTATACTGCACGGAGCTGTACTATACCATCTTGCGGAACAACGACAACAGCCATGTCTCCGGCAGTATCAATTACGTGATATCCTACATCAACCGCTTTTTCAGCGAGGAGCTGAATGTGGTGAAGCTGGCGGATATGTGCGGGTATTCGGAACGGCATTTCCGGCAGATTTTCAAGAAGAAAACCGGGTATTCCCCATCCGAATACATCATCAGACGGCGGATTGACAACGCCAAGGGGCTGCTGGTTTTCACAAGCGAAAGCATCGTCAATGTGGCCAGCCTGTGCGGCTTCTGCTCCTCCTCTCAATTTTCCCAGCTGTTTAAAAAGGAAGTGGGGATTTCCCCAAAGGAGTACCGGAAGCAGAACAACGGCCAGGAACTGTAGCGATAGTATTTCATTACTTGAGGGGGGATTCAAAATCCCCCCTCTTTTATATATAAAGGTAAGGATATGGGGGCCGTCGGAACCATTCCCAGCAATAGATCGCCTATTTTATATACGAAACGTCCGAATTTGTGTAGAACCCGTTTTTATTATTTAGTATTTTATTTGTAAAGGACTGTTACAGTTTCCACTCCCTGTGAAAAAGACGGCGAAGGGCCCTATCCTGTAAAGGTCCCCAACATTACCGGCTATCTGGCGGCCGGCATAGGAAAGGATGATGATGGCGTATGAATCAAAGGAAATCCAAATGGCTGCGGGCGGTCTGTCTATCCCTGGCTGTGGTAATGGCGCTGGGCTGCCTGACCTCTTGTAATAAGGGGGGAGAGAGTTCCCTGCCGTCCTCCGCCCCCGAATCCAGCGCCCCGGAATCGGAGGCTTCCGGCAATGAGGCGCTGGACAGCGACACCCAACTGGCCTTCCCTGTCGGTACCGAAAAACCGGAAACGGTGGAGGAAAAGACGATCGGCTCCATCGACAAGGAACGGCAGCTCAAGCTGTTCAAGGAGACGATGGACGCGGAGCTGGAATGGCTGGCCAGCCTGCAGGCGCCTAACGGCGCTATCCCCCAGACACTGCCCGACGCCAACCGGCAGGCCAGGGTGATCACCTGCTTTTCGGCCCAGACCTGTATGGCCTTGCTGCTCGAGCCGGAAAAATATGGTGAAAACGTGCGGAAATATCTGGACTGGTACCTTTCCCATCTGAACACCGCGGAGACTGACGTGTCCGGTGTGGACGGCACTATGTACGATTATGATCTGACCTTCAGTGCCGACGGCAAGGAGGTCACCGAGGCGCCTGTGGTGGACGATACTACAAAGGAGTATCATTACGATTCCACCGACGCCTACGCCGCCATCACCCTGAAAATTCTGTGGGATTATGCCGAGGCCTGCGACGACAGGCAATACCTATTGGACCACAAATCCGAAATCGACCGGCTGGCCAACGCCATCTACGCCACCATGGACGACGGCCTGACCTGGGCCACGCCCAAATACTTCATCAAATACGTCATGGATAATTTTGAGGTCTGGCGTGGTCTGTCCTCCCTGTCCAAGATATACCAGGAGGTATTTATCCCGGCCGCCGGTGAGGACAAGGATGCCTGCGAAGCCGAGTTTAAAAAACATACCAAAGCGGCCAACACCGTGCTGAAACAAATCGAAGAAAAGCTGTGGAACGACGAATACGGCTATTATAATGTGGGCCTGGACAAAATGGGCAACGTGTATATGGAATTTGATCCCACCATCAACTACCCCTGCGCCATGGCGCAGGTGGAGTCCATCGCCATGGGGATCATTCATCCCGATTCCCCTCGCGCCAAAAAGCTGTATGAGGGCTTCAACAGCTATTGGTCCACCGGCAACGCCAAAACCACATGGGAAAAGCTGGACATTGGCAGTCTGTTTGTCTCCGCCAACAACGCCCTGTGCGGCGCCACCATGGGGGATATGGAGCGCACCGAGACCTTTATGGTCTATTACAACTACCGCATTCAGGGCGGTCGCCTCTGGCCGGTATACAATGCCGACGTAGCCATGGTGGCGCTGGCCTGCGCCAAAGGCATCGAATACATCAATTCCTGCACCGTAGTGGAGCAGACCGAAGCGGAGGCCTTTGTCCCGCCGGATCCCGCCGTCGTGGAGGGCGCGCCGGTTCTGGGCGGTGAAAACGACATCACCAAAAATGGCTCCATCATCTGTTCTGTAATGCCGTCGGAGGTCACCGGCACCGGCAGCAAGGATATTGAGATCATCCGGTCGGGGACCTGGGTAAACGCGCTGTCCGCGGTCAATACCTCCCAATACGACACCTTCACCGGCAAGCGGCAGAAGGAAGGCTATGTCGGCATCGATTTTGGTGAAGAGACCTACAAATTCACCTCCTTTGCTTTCCAGGAGGGTATGCACTTCGGCAACGGCGGATGGTTCGCTGAACAGCCGAAAATCCAAGTCAAGGTCAACGGCGAATGGGTGGACGTGCAGAATCAGAAGTGCGGCAAGGACTATCCTGAGGGAGAAGGCATGGGAGATTTCGGCGACTATTTTGAAATCTATCCCTTCACCTTTGATCCCATCGAAGGCACCGCCATCCGGCTGTACGCCACCCCCGGCGGCTTCCCCGCTTTCTTCAGCGTGGGACAGATTCAGGTGTGCGGGACCAAATAGAGGCGATATATCCAGGTTTCCCGCGCCGCATGTATTTATGAAGGGATGAACTGCATTGAACATCAAACACCCCATTGCCCTGGCGGCCTGCTGCTGTCTGCTGCTGGCCCTGACCGCCTGCAATACCAAAGGCGGCGACGCCTCCGGGGGAGATTCCTCGCAAACCAGCGCCCCCACCGATGAGGCGGAAACCATTATCCAGCGGGACCCCGATATTTCCCGGAACGCCTGGCTGGAGGAAGAAATCGAGCAGCTCTGGCAGGAAGGATACGACATCGACGTAACCGCCTATAAATCCAAAGCAGCGATGGCCAACGGGGACAAAACAGAGGAAGAAAAGCTGTATTACGAAATGCTGGCCCTCCCCATGCGGGCCGACTACCCGTACAAAGAGCCCTCCGACTATGAAAGCATCATGGAGCAGGTCTCCCCCAGCATGGGATTTGTGGAAAACCCCTCCAACAGCGAAATGGACGACCGGTTCTACGGCGCCTGGCTGGGCCGGTTTATCGGCTCCGCCCTGGGGATGCCCATTGAAATGTGGATGCCGGAGAAAATCAGGACCTGGTATGAGAAGGCGGATGCCTGGCCTCTGGACAACTATGTCCCCACCACCTCCAGGGCGGCGCAGGAGGACGGTATTCAGCTCAACAGCCTGACCACTACCCTGGATAATATCCATGAGGTGCCCAGCGACGACGACACCCGCTACACCGTGCTCAACCTGCAGGTGCTGCGGCTGTACAACATCACTTGGGACACTTGGGACCTGGGCTCCATCTGGCTGTGGTCCCTGCCCTTCCGGATGCTGTGTACGGCAGAACGAACCGCCTACCTGAACTTTGCGTGTCTGGACGACAACTACATGGGCGGAAAACCCGCCAATTATGAAACAATCGTCCAGAAATCTGCCACCTACATGAATCCCTACCGGGAATGGATCGGGGCGCAGATCCGGGCGGATATATGGGGCTACGCCTTTGCGGGGGATCCCCGCGGCGCTGCCAAAATCGCCTACAAGGACGCGGCTCTCACCCATGTGAAGAACGGTATCTACGGCGAAATGTATATCGCCGCCATGATTGCCGCTTCCTTCGGTGAGAAGGATGTGGAAAAGCTGGTGGAGCGGGCGATGGCGGAGATTCCCCAGCAGACCCGCCTGTATGAGGCGGTGACCAAAACCCGGGATTTTGTCAAGGAAAACAAGAATCCTGACGAGATCATCTCCTTCATACGGGAGAATTGGGGAAACTATAATGTGATCCATACCATCCCCAATGCGGCGATCTGCACCGCCGCTGTGCTTTACGGGGAGGGAGATTTTGAGAAAGCCCTCACCTTTACCGCCATGGCCGGCCACGACACCGACTGCAACTGCGCCACGGTGGGCTCGATAATGGGCGCTTACTGCGGCGCGGAAAAAATCCCAGGTAAATGGAAAAATGTGATCAGCGATCATTTCAATGCCCAGATTTCCGGATTTGAGGATACCTCTATCACCGCCCTCGCCCGGGAAACCAAGCTGCAATGGGAAATTTACGGGGAATGAGCCCCGGGACATTACCAGGGTTGCTTCTCTGCCGCCCTCCCGGGTCGGCAGAGGCTTCCAATTTGCCGGTATACCCTATTTGGGTTTATTCAAAAGAAAAAAAGGAGTTGCTAAAGTATGTTCAGAAAACGCAGCAAAAAAGTAACCGCAGCCCTTCTAGCAGCCGTGCTCTGTTCCGGCGCCGGCGTATTATCCGCCTCTGCCGCCGCTAAGGTGACTGTCGTGGACGAATGCAACGATT
Source organism: Candidatus Avimonas caecicola (assembly GCA_904419875.1). GTDB lineage: Bacteria > Bacillota > Clostridia > Oscillospirales > Acutalibacteraceae > Avimonas > Avimonas caecicola. The sequence continues at coordinate 19,681 of CAJFTG010000004.1, forward strand.
TCAGCAAGATTGTCGCCACCAACGCCAGCGAGGGCGCGTGGTATGATTTCGCCGTGCCCGGGATGGGACAGGTAGAGCAATCGGCCTGGGAAGTGGTGGACTGCCCCTATGTCGAGGGCGAAAAATTCCTCCAGCGGAAAAACTTGACCGGCGACGGGCAGGTGGGCGGCGGCTGGGTGGTATACGGCGATACCAACATCGCCTCCACCGATCCGTTCGAAATCGAAGATTTCACCTTTACCATGAACAGCGTGAAATACGATTACAGCCCCCAGGTGAATATTTACGTCAGCGACTCGCTGAACCCGGTGGACCGGGGTTTGCCCATCGAAATTGAAATCAGCGACCTGGTGGAAATTGGCACCACCGGCGCCGACAAGACTTGGACCTTTACCATTACCCCTGCCGGCAAGCTGCCTGCAGGTACAAAATACGTGATGGTGGAATGTTTACGGGAATATTGGGGACTGGGTATCCGCAAGGCGGAGATTAACCCCGACAGAAGCGTCACCACCACAACCAAACCGGCTGCCACCACAACCAAGCCGGCTACTACCACCACGTCCACGCCGGCGGCTTCCGGTAGCAGTGCCCCCTCCTCGGCTCCCGGCACCGTGACCAGCACCCGGTTCGAGGACAATTTTTCCAGCGGCTTTGACAAAACCTTCGCTCATACAGAAGGCTTGGCCCTTACTCCCAACCCGGATCTGAAGTTGGACGCCCTGCTGGGCAAAACCGACGCCGCCGTGCAGTCCATCACCTATCGGCTGTCCGACTGCCTGAACGTGACCGACGGCCTGTCCATCAGGCTGGAAGCCTATTGCGTGACAGGGGTGGACGAAGCGGTCAACAATCTGTTCGCCTATGTTTCGGAAGACGGCGAACAGTGGACTAAGGTGACCCTGAAATCCAGCCAGCAGACCCTGGTTTCCGGACAGGAATACTGGGATAGCTGCACCCTGAGCGGGTCCGTCCAGGGCACGCCCAAATTCCTTAAGATCGAATTTAAGGAAAACATGGATCCCAACTGGCTCACCTGCCTAGGCAGCGTATCCGTCTCCAGCGGCAACCCCTCCACCGGCGGCTCCATTCCGGCGGCGGCGATTTCTCTGGCGGTGTTTGCCGCCGCGGCCCTGGTCCTGGTCAGAAAGTCCTACGCCGCCAAATAATCTCACGAACCGCGCGCTTGCACACCGTCACCCACACCCAGATTGTTTGACCGGGCGGTATATACGGGAATAACACTTCCGGCAGGGCCGGACAGTCCGGCGAGGCTGTCCGGCTCTTGCGCCCATTTTTTCAGAGGATGTAAGCGGCCAAGCGCCCCGGTCTCCTGGGTTCTCCGTCGGCCTACGGCGCAGCGATGACGGAATCCACAGCACCATGTCCATAAGGAGGACGATAACCTGATGCAATCCTATACAACCGATACAAGCTATGATGGTTTTCGGCTTTCCGCATTCATTCAGGAGGAAGCGGACAGGCTGGCGTCGATGCAGCTTTCCAACGGCGCACTGCCCCTGAACCCTCTCGTTTTAGGAAAATCCGTGCGGATCTGCCCCTATTTTTCTTCATTCGCGGCGCTGGCCCTTTTGTCCGCTTCTCCCAGCTATAACGGAAATGTCCGACGGTATATCGAGTGGTATTTTGCCCATCTGAATACGGCCGGGAGCGACTATAACGGGTTGGACGGCACCATCTACGACTACACCATTAAGGAGTCCGATGCAGGGTTGGCGGAGGCCCCCCTATGTGACGAAACGGAAACCCCCGTATATGATTCCACCGATTCCTATGCCGCCCTGTTCCTGACCGTGCTCGCGGAATATGGAGAGAAAACCGGCGATCTGGAAACCCTGCGCCGGTATCAGGAGGAGATTGGGCGGGTGATTCGCGCCATGCTGGGCACTCTGGACAAAGGTCTCACCTATGCCCGGCCAGATTATCCCGTGAAATACACCATGGATAACTGTGAAACGGCCCGGGGACTCTCCAGCGCGTTTCGCCTAAGCCGCTTTATTCCCGGCCTGGACGGAGAAGCTCTCCACCGGGCGTACCGCAAGGTGACCCAGGCAATCGAGCGGTGCCTTTGGAACCGGAACCTGGGGTATTACGAGGTGGGGCTGGACGGCCGGAACACCCCTGTCACCCAGACCTTCGACTGGAAGCGCTTTTATCCGGACGCCATGGCTCAGGCGTTTCCCATCCTGATGGAGGTGCAGCCGCCGGGTTCCGGCCGGGCGCAGTATCTGTACCGGGAGCTGACCGGACAGTTTCCTCCGGCGGCCATGGAGGGAGACCTGCTGCTCAATGCGGGAATGCTGGCTTTGCTAGCCGCCCAGATGGGAGACGCGGACACCGCCCGGAAGTATCTGGATATACACCGGCAGGCTTTCTGCCAGAGCGGCCAGGGCGGCCGGATCAGCTGCCAGGTCTATGCCTTGGGGCTTTTGGCCGCCTCTATCCTTCAAGCCCAAAGCGCGGGCACGGCCGCGTGTACAGCCTGATATTCCCTTCCGGGCCGTTCCCCGTTAGACATGAAGGCCAAAAATAGATAAGGTGACCAAATGGAAAAATCGGAATTTGAGAAATAAAAGGGGGTTGCCAGCATTAGCTCCCGGACAATATTGTCCCCTCGTGGATAGTTCTCAGATCACCTCTATCGGGTTCCGGCGTCGGCTCCCTTCAAATCATATCCAAGGCAAACGCTCAGGTCCGCTGCCTGCATTCCAACGCCAATCCCACGGTGCTGGCCGGCCAGACGCCGCGGCGCACCGCTCCCAGACGGGCGTATTTCAGCGATATCATCGCGGGATAATATGGCGGATATGATCAATACGCCGTCATTTCCGTCACCGGCGGCGCCGGCGGGTTACTCTGCGGCGGGACGCCGGCGGCAGTCCCGGCAGCATGAAGCAGGGGCCTTCAAAATATGCCGGGGAAAGCGCTGTCCATTCCTTTGGATAGATCTGTACGGGCCGCCTTTAGGTATAAGGGAAACCTGCCGAACGTATTCCGCCTGGAACAATCCGGTTTCCGGAACTTTGGACAATTCTCTTTTGCCAGGCCGGCCGGCAGGAAAGACCGAAAAAGCCGAAAAAACAGAAAAAAGCCGGAAAACCCGAAAGACCCGGAGGCCGGCCGCGCCGGTCTCCGGGTCTGATCCGTTTACGGGCAGCAAGAATACAAAGGCATAAAAAGAGCGCCCCTTCAGGGGCCCGACATGGGCCGGCAATGCAGTTGGCCGACCCATTCGTGGCGCCCTTGAGGGGCGTTGTCCGTATTATGCCCTTCCAGGGCTTTCCCATGCCTCAGGCTTTGCCGGGAGAGCATGACTTTTCAGGAAGAGCGCACAGCCTGCGCGACAGCCGACGGGTGGAAATCCAGCAGCTGGTCGATCCGCTCGGCGACGGCTTCAGAAGGCAGCAGGCTTTGCAGATAACAATGCCGGCCATCCGGCAGAGGGGTAAAGATCGTGCGGCCGTCATTGGTCACGGTCACCCTGCCGGGCGCGCTTTCCGCCCAGCAGCCGTCCAGCCCCCGCACCGCGTACAAAACGGTGATCGGGTCCCAGCTGGAACGCCGGGGGCTTCCGTGTACCGTGTAAATGAACGTAATGGGGTGGCTCATATCCCCGGCCGCGGTGAGCCGACCGCCGGTTTTGACGTCTTCACCCAAGTAAAAATCTATAAAGGTGACCGGCACCGGGCAGCCGTGGATAAACCGCTGCGCGGCTTGGATGTCCCCCAAAATGTTGTATTCCCGCGTGTAAATCTGCTGTGTGCCGGGCGGCGGGCTGTTGAGCACGCCGCCCATGACCGCCACCCTCTCCACCTTTTCCTGCAGAAGCGCCATGCCGTCGAGGGGTGAGAATTCATCCGGGGGGGAATCCATCAAGCGGCTGAGGTTGCGCAGCGGGCCGATGGCCGCGATGCGGATTTTCTCCCGGGCGGCCGCCAGCGTCCGCCGCATCAGGCGTACGGCCCCTTCCACCTCAGGCGGGGACTGCGCAAGCCCGAAGCGGCGGGCCGTCTTCTCAGCGTAGATGTCCTCGCCGGGACCGTCCAGGAAGCCCGGCGTCTCCATCATGCCGATCGGCACGTCCCCTGCTCCGTAGTAACGGTTTACCGCCGCGATGCAGGCGGGCGCCCACCGGCGGGAAGTGGCGCTGGTAACCGCCAGCAGCTCCGCCTCCCCCCGTAAGGCGAGGATGTTCAGCAGGGCCAGGGCGCCCGCATCGTCGCAGTCGCCGCCGATATCCGTGTCCAGCAATATGTGTGGGCTCACCTCGTTCACTTCTCTTCCTTTTCCTCCTGCGCCGCCTTGTCTTTCTTCTTAAGGACAAGCAGACGGATCCCCACTGCCGCGCCGGCGGCAATCACCAGCACCACTACCACAATGACGGCGATGACAGCCGGGGAAATCCCGCCTTCGGAACCGTCTTTCCCGTCCGCGTCCTGCGGCGCGGTCGTCCGGGTCTCCGTTTTGGACGTTGTGGTGGTTTTCTCCGTCGGGGCTACCGTCGGGCTTTCCGTCGGCCCGGTTTCCGTGGGTTCATTCGAAGGCGCGGTCGTTTCCGGGGTGCTCGGCCCGGCCACCTCCAGATTGACTTCCTTGAGCAGGGTGATGTCGTCAATATAGAAGGGGGTGTCCGGTCCCAGGCCGTCTACCTCCAGGCAGAAGCAGTACACGTTGCTCAGGTCGAACTGGAAATCGCCGTTCTGCGAAGCCCAGACGAAATCCTTCAGCGGGAGCTGGATATAACCCTTGAAATCGGTGGGAAGCCAGAAGGAATATCCCTCGCCTATGGCTGTTTCGGTCCACTTAGTGTCGCCGTCCGCGCGGTAATACACCGGCGAGAACTGGGAGACCAGGAACCACTCCCACTCCGGCCCCCCTTCTTCAAAGGTGGGCTTGAGGTTAAACCCTTCGGTGCCTTCCGGCGAGGTGGTTTCAATATAGCACTGCACCACCCCGTACTGGCTCCAGTCCCACACCGCCGGCAGGAGGCCGATGCCGACATGGGAATATACCTGGTCGCCGGTCACCTTGAGGCTGACCCCGTCGTCCCCGGTGATGGACGGCACAAATTCGCCGAGGGTCTGGTCGGGGCTGTACAGCAGGGTGCCGTCCGCCTTCTCCCCGACCGTAAAGCCCTCAAAGTCCTCCACCACCAGGGTGTCCTCCTCCGCATACGCCGGGATCACCAGGCCAAGGGACAGGGCGCAGGCCGCGGTAAACAGTCGTGCCGCCCGCCCTGCTTTGCGTCTGTTCTGCTTTTTCATCAATCAATCATCCTTTCCAGCCGTTGTGCTTGTTTATCCGGAGCCGGGCCTTTCCCGGCACTACTGGCAATCCAGCAGGACGTTTTCATAGGGTTCCAAAATCAGGGTAAACTGCGTCTGCTCGCCGACGTCCTGCCCTATATACACTGTGCCGGTGAGCGTATCGGCCGCCTTGCGGCCCTGTCCGTCAAAGCGGAAGGTTACGGTGATGGCCTGCGAACTGTTGTTGGTCAGGAAAAGCGCCGGGGCTCCTTCCTTGGTCAAATGCAGGTACTCCAGGCCTGTGGTATAATCGACCGCGGCCTCATACGCGTCCCCCTTGCCCAGCATGGCGGCCAGGAGGTCGTCGTAATAGGGCAGCAGGGCGGGCTCGTCGGGGGAAACGAGGTCATACTGGGTAGACAGGGTGAGGGTAACGCTTCCCTGACCAACCGCGTTGGTCACCGCAAGCGGACCGGCCGAAGTCCCGATCAGCGTCTCCGCCGCCCCTTTATAAGAGAAGATTTCGGCAGACAGCGGGTATGAGCCGTCCCCCATCTCCGCCTCGCTCACCGCGGACGTTTCCGGGGAAACCGTACCGCCCCAAAAGGCCGCGTCGTCCCAGTAATCCTGCGCCTGGCAGGCGTTCAGCAGCAGGTGGCCGCCCTGCTCGACATATTGCTTGAGGACGCCAAACTCCTCCTGCGTGGGTTGGAAATACCCGCTGACGATAATCCGGTCGTATTCCTGGAGCGCCTCAAGCGAGGCGTCGCTCTGCACCACGTTGACCGGGCCGCAAGGCGTGTCGGTATAGGTGGCAGGGTACAGGGCTATCCCGCTGTTGGAACTGCCGGGATACAGGGTTTCAAAAATTGCCATTTCCTGAAGCTCCGGCGTTTCGGCCTTGAGCTTGCCCCAGATATGGCCGTATTTGCTGCCGTTGTCAAAGGGCTCCGTCGTCCAGGACGGCCAGCCGCCCCAGAGGGAGCTGGGCGTCCAGCCCGCATCCTTGTCAAGCATCAGCGCCGTGCGCACGTCGGGGGAGTAGGCGTCCAGGGTATCGGCCAGGCCGGTCATATCCTTGACCACCTGCCCCCAGTCGGACAGGCCCAGATCCCCCATGCTGTCCCCGACGAACATGGGCAGCGTATCCTCCGGCACCACTACCTTGGCGCCGGACAGGTAGGACAGCAGCATGGTCTGGCGCAGCCGGGCCGCCGAATGTCCGGTGTTCTCTGTCATGCCGGGGTAGCTGCCCGCCACCGGGCTTTCGTCGGGCATGGGGAATTGCACGTTGTGCCACAGGGAAACCCACACCCCGAAGTCCTTGTCAAACTGGCGGGAGGCTCCCCGGAGCATCGCCAGCTGCACGCCGTAGGCGACATGCTGGGCGCCGAACTCGCCGATGACCATGTCCGCCCCGGCGCGATACCCGGAATGCTGGTACGTTGTGCCGAAATTCACGATGGAAGGCAGCCCCCAGCCGGCATACCGGTCGATGTATTTCTTCAGCTCCGCTTCGATGGAAGCCCGCCCCTCCGCTCGGGTATCAAAGTCGTACAGGTCCGCCAAGCCCTCCCGGGTGGCGCTGCCCAGGCCGTTTTGCACAATCGTGGTGTCCATTTCCTCCAGCAGTACGCCGGAAAAGTAGCCGCCGCCCAGGAGCTGGAGGGCTTCCAGCTCCTGCTGCGTGTAGATGTCGGGATAGGTCAGGCCCGCCCAATCGCCGTCCTTCAGCAGGTAAACCGGGCAGACATAGTCTCCGAAGCCGTGGCGCATGCTGATCATAAAGCTGTTCCCGGCTTCCCTCATGGTCGCTGCATTGATAAAGATGTCGATTTTTTTCACGCGGCTCCACGCATCGACCGAGTTTGCCCCCGGCCGGGGGAACCAGGCAAAGTTCCCCACCCCGTTGAGGAGCATCTGCTTCCCCTCTTTGATGGTGCCGGGCTCAAAACCAACATACCGGCCCTCCGGGTCGGCCTGTTCCTCCGCGGCGCTGACCACGCAGAGGCTCTCTATGTAGGGAGCGCGGTCGTACCCCTGCGTTTCAAAGGTAATCCGCAGCCGGGCGGCCTCCCCCTCCTGGCCTATGGACAGGAACCATTCCTCCCCTTCGGCCAGCTTGTTGCCATCCTTGTCAAACGCCTCCATGCGCAGCGCCGTATTCGAAAAGGAATAGCTGTCCAGCAGCACGACGCCGGCGCGGTAGCCCTCCCACTCCTGGTTCAGCGTCAGCTCTACGAAGGCGCCCTCCGGGTATTGGGCGTTTTGCAGCACGATGTCTCCCAGCGTGACGCTGCCCTCGAGGCATTCCACCCGGTAGGTATGCATCCGCTGGATGTCCCGGTCTCCCCGGAACAGTCCCTCTGTCTCGTACACGGCCGCCATCTCTGCCGCGGGCTGCACCTCCCGCCGGTCGGTGTCCACCTGAACCTTCAGCCGGCCGCCGCCCTGGGCGTTCAGGCAAAAGGCGTCCCCCATAAATACGCCGGTGACGACGCCGCCCTCCTGCAGCAGCAAGCCGTCCTCGGTTTGCTCGGCGCCGGAGACCTGCGCTTGTTGCAGCGGCTCCGCAACGATGCCGCCGCCCTCCACAATGGCAAAGTCGAGGAACAGCCGGAATTCGGCTTCCCAGGGGTTGTTCTTCTTATAGCCTTCCGCCACGTCGGAGAGAACCAGGGTATGCTCCCCCTGGGGCAGGCCGGAGAGGGACAGCAGGCAGTCCTGGTATTTGTAGCCGTCCGCGTAATAGATATCCTCTATGCCGCTCTGCTCGCCGCCGTCCAGCGACCAGGCCAGCTGTGAACTGGCCGTGCAGCTTACGCCATATACCGCGATTCCGGTGCCTGTAAAGGTCAGCGTCAGGCTCCCGTTATGCCCTTCCTTGGAAGTCAGGGACAGCGCCGCGCCGCCCGACTGCTGGTAATTGGTGTCCTGCGCCCATTCGCCGGTCAGGTACTCGGTGCCCAAAAAATCTTCCAGCTCCACGAACCGGATCTGCCCGGCCGGGAACGAAGTCTCCACCGTTTCCTCGCCCAGCAAAGGATAAAAGGGGCCGATTTTCCCATCCCAGGACATTGCCTGTTGTATATCGACGTTTTGGGAATCGCTGATTACCCAGTCCATCAGGACCTCGCCGTCCGAAGGCTGCACAGGTTCTCCCCCCTCGCTGCTTTCCGAAGATTCCGGCCCCGGATTTGGTTTGTTGCAGGAAACCAGCATCAGGAAGCACAGTCCCAGACAAACCGTCTTGACAACTCGTCTTTTCCTCAACGGATTTTCCTCCTTTTCCTTTTTGAACCCGCTTAAGCCCCAACTCAGGCCGCCGTAACGGCGCGGCTGCTGCGGGCGGGGACCGGCACCCCCTGGTACGAATATTCCTCCCCGGTGTAGTTGGTAACGATCGTCACGCCGTTTTCATATTCGGTGACGCCCACGCCGCCGACCCGGGAATGGCGGACAATCGCCTGATCCCAAACCGGTTCCAGCAGCGGCTCCAGCCATTCCATAAGCTCCTTCGCCTGCTGGAGCACATCCTCGTAATAGGACGCGTACAAATCATTCAGCTGGGTGTTCAGGAAATCCGCCGACGGGCAGCCGGTCACCTCAAACTGCGGCATCACGCCGCTTTCCGCCAGCCGCAGGCCCCAGTCCTCAAAATCGCTTTTGCCGGTCAGGGATTCGCTGTACAGGGGCAGCAGCCCATGGACCGCCATGGCATAAAAGGGGACCGCCTCGCTCTGCAGGTCAAAGGCGCTGCTGTCCACCGGTATGTCCCGCAGGCCGGATGCGTACTTCAGCAGGTAGGCGTTGGCGCCGCCCAGAAGCAGGCGGGCTTCCCCGTCCCCGGTCATATACGCGGCCAGCTCGGTCATGGCGGCCTTCATATCGTCCCGGTCTTTCTCCTGCCCGTTGGTCTGATCGGCATACAGGAATTCTCCCAACCCGGCCGGCGCGAACGAGTCCAGGCCAAGCTGCGACGGGATGCGAACCATCCCCTGCCAGTCCGAAAGCCAGTTTTCCGGCCTGGTAAGGTAGCGGAAAAGCCCTTCCTCCGCCAGGTTGGTGGCCGGGGAATAGGTATACACTTTCACCGGCTCATCATTGATGCGCCGGGCGAAGCGGGACGGGAACAGCGCGTTCTTTTTGGTATAGTGGGAAAAGACGTCGATCTCCGGCGTCAGTTCCACCCCCTGCCGGGCGCAGAATTCGGCCAGCGCCTGGAGTCCGTCCGTCCCGCCCAGAACGCCGTCCGGCTGAAAGCTCCCGGCCTGGGAACGGTACTGCCCCTTTTTGTTCAGGGAGCTGTAAACGACGGTAAGATGGGATAATCCCTCCTGTGAAAAGGCTTCGATTATCTCCTGTGCCTGTTCAAAGGTGGTGGCCGCGTGAGAACGTTCCACCGTAAAGCCGAGCAGCGACTCCTGCCGCACATAGGCGCCGACCATGTCCAGCAGGAGGGTCGGGCTTCCGGCCGCCCCGCCTACCCCCTGCTCCTGCGTCAGATACTGCCGGTACCGGCGGGCCATACCGCTGTAATCCGCATCCTCGGCGGAAAGCAGGCAATACCGCACGCAGGGAGATTCCGTAAACCGCCGTTCCGCCTTCACGGTCACTTCCCGCGAGTTCCAATCCTTGTCGGCCAGGATGGAGGTATCCGACTGGCGGTAAACGAAGCTGGGGTAGACCCGCCCGTACTCCCCGGACTCCTTGGCCGGCGTGCAGTGAACGGCCGCGCCGGCGTCCCCGGCGGCAATGATGCCCAGAAAGGCGGCGTCCCCCGCCTTGGCCCCGAACACCGGCAGCCGGATTTCCTGCCGCACCTCCGTCTGCATTACCAGCGAAAGCGAAGGGTCGCGGCCGTAAACGTCCCCGTAATAATTCGCCGGGTTCCCGGCCGCCGCATCGTAGCTTACCAGCGCGCCGCTCCCGTCCGGGATGAACATGTATCCCTCGGTCCCTGCCGGCTGCGCCCAGAAGGACGGAAGCAGAGCGATACGGATGACCTGCATTTCCCCCCATTCCCGCACGCCGTCAAACAGGATTTCGGCGGTAAAGCCGTCCTCGGTAAGGCGGATGCGCACAGGGATGGCGTAAAGGTCGCTTTCCCGCTCAAAGCGGTAATCAAGGATGACGCCGTCCTCGCAGCCATAGATGGTGAAGGTGCCGCGGTTGACACTGCCGACACGGCTGTTAACCACGAATTCCTTGCCTACCGAGTCCATAGCCGTAACCTGCAGCATGGACTGGAGCAGCATTTTCTGCGCCCCGTCCAGCGTCTCCGGCAGCGCCTGTTCCGGAGCCGAGAGAGGGTAGCGCGCGCCTGTTTCGCGATCCTCTATGCACACCGACGCGTCCGCCGCGTTCACCAGCAGCCGCAGGCTTTCGTTTTCGGTCACGGCAATTTCCCCGGACTGCCCCGTCCCGTCGGCAATCACCGTAAGCCCCTCAAAATCCATCCCGCCCGGCTCCTCGCCGGCCGGCGCGCTGCCGCAGGACAGCAGGGGCAGCATCAGGGCCGCAGCACAGGCCGCCAGCAGCCATCGTTTTACACCAGTCCGTTTCATCGAAACAAAATCTCCTTCAGAACGGTTTGTATAAACCCGAACATCTGCTGAAGAAAGTTGAACAGCAGCACGCCGATGAAAACAATCAGCAGCAGAAAGCCCAGCGCCGTCAGCATACAGGCAATCGTCCTTTTCAGGGTAAACTGTTCCACCACCAAGGTATTGATGACAAACAGCAGCAGCGTCCACAGCACGCCCACCGTCATCAGCAGGTTGAGGAAAACGCTCTCCTCAAGCAGCAGCACATTGGACAGCAGCATTTCCGGGAGCGAAAACACCAGGATGGGCACCAGCGCGTAGGCGCTGGTGATATACAGCTCGCGGAACCGCCCTTCCCCGTCGAACAGCGCCGACGCCGCCCAGAGCGAGATGCACCAAAGAAGGACCGGCAGAAAAGAGACGGCCAGCTGCAGAAGGAGGCTGAACTCTTCCGGCAGGTTGGTGTTGAACAGAAAGCCCCGGGCGGAGTAGCGGAGTACGTTGTTCAGAAAGAACAGGAGCAGCAGGGCATGGGCCAAACCCAGGGAACCCATCCCCTCGTATTTGATTTCGTACAGCGCCGCAAACGGATGCCGCATCAGCCGGAACGGCCAGCGGAGCTTGCGCTTGTCCAGGCGGCTGTAGGAATACCGGGAAAAATCCACGTTGCGCAGGGATATGCCCAGGTTTCGGATCAGCGCTTTAACCACGGCGTCCTCTCCTCCTTTCGCGGCGGGGACGGGCCCCGGTATAAATCAGGAACCAGTGGATCAGCCGGTTTAAAACCACCACGGCGGCCAGCACGCCGGCCAGGAGCCAAAGCAGGTTTTCCCTCACGAAGGTCTTGCGCACCTCACGGTAAGCCTGCGAATAGCTGTCCCGGTCTTCACAGAGCCGGAACTGCTCCATGGCCTGCATGTATTCCCCGCTCATATAATAGATCTTTCCGATGCTGCGGTAGGCCATGGGAAGGTTGGCGTTCCGGCGGGCCACCTCCTGCCAAAGGGAAAGGCTCTCGTCGTAATGCCCCACTTGGTAAAGCGAGCGGGCTTCCAGCAGCAGCCGGCCGTAGTCGGTCAGGGAATAGAGGGTAAGAACCCCCTTGTCGCTGTCCAGCACCAGCAGGCTGTCCCCGCATTTTTCTACCGCGGAGGGCTGGCGGGTTGTGCCCTGCTGCTCCCCTTCCCCGCCTACCACGCCAAACAGGTTGCACTCGTCGTCATAGATGAATACCCGGCACCGTTCGGCGTCAAGCGCGTAAAGCAGACCGCTGTCGTCCGCCAGAACGTCCTCAAAACGGCTGTCGATCGTATTGCCCCGCAGCCGGCCTTTCTGAAGGTCGCCAAAATCATTTTTATGATAAAACACGCCGCTGTCGTCAAACCGGAGCACGTCTTCGCCCAGCGCGTTCATCTTCTTGATCTCATCCAGAGAATTCTGGGTAGAGCGGGTGGCGGTATACAGGAAATTGTCGGTCCCGATATACACGTTGGCATATTCCACCGGCAGGGCCTGCTGCATGGCGGCATTCTGCTCCTCGGTAAACAGGTTGCGCCAAAGCCGGGCAATCTGCTGGTTGAGGGTCAGCTCCACCGGGTTGCTGCCGAAAAAACCGGTAAACTCCCCCTCCGCATCAAAGGAAACCAAGCCCTGGAACACGTTGGAACAGACCACATACAGGCTGCCGGCCCGGTCCACGGCAAGCTTGCTGGGACTGAAGGCCGTCTGCTGGGGATAAATCGCCGCTTCCGGCTTGGTATAAACACGAAATACCGTACCGTCCGCCCGAAGGGCGAGCACCCGTTCATTGCCGGTGTCCGCAATGTAGAGATCCCCCTGAGCCGTCACGAACACACCCTGCGGGTTGTTGAGCGCCTCCTGGCTGCCTTCCACCGTTACGGTGTCAATCACCCGGTCCAGCTCAAACCGCTCATTCATGACCAAAATACGGTTGTTGCCGCTGTCTGCCAGATACACCCGCCCCTCCCGGTCGGTGAAAAGGTCCGCCGGCTTGTTGAAGGCGGAAAGGCCCAGTGACTGCCCGGAAACCGTCCGGTCAAAGGTATACAGCTCTGGAGCCGCCACCGGCGTCCCTCGCTGGTCATAGATGTAGCTTTTATAGCTCTCGGCCGCGGAGGCCGGGACAACAAGGCCCAGGAGGGCCGCCAGCACGAGCCCGGCGGCAGCAAGCCCCCGCTTCCTGCCCTTGCCCGAATATGACAAGTTCACGTAAGGCCCTCCTTTACATCTTCACACCGGAATACGCCATCGTTTCAATGACCGCCCGCTGGCTGAAGAAAAACAGCAGGATCGGCGGCAGCATCAGGACCACGGCAATCACTGCCGCGACGCCCGCCCGTTCAAAGCCGGAGGTGCTGATCTGCTGCAGGGCGGTCGGCAGCAGCTTGAGGTTTTCGTTGTAAATCACCTGGACGCCGTTGTTGTTCCACAGGCTCTGGAAGGTGAAGATCACCAGCGTCAGCATGGCCGGACGGACCATGGGAATGACAATCCGCCAAAAAACGCCCCATTCGTTCAGCCCGTCCACCCGGGCGGCCTCAAGGATATCGCCGGGGATCCCTTCCATAAACTGCCGCATCAGGAACACGCCGAAGGTAGTGCCCATAATGGGCAGAATGATCGCCCCCAGGGTATCGATCAGGTGCAGCTTGGCCATGACCACATATTGGGGAATGGCCGTGACCTCCGTGCGGAACAGGATGCAGAGCACCACCAATTGAAATAAGATCTTCTTGCCGGTAAAATCGAAACGGGCAAGCGGGTAAGCGGCCAGGCTGGCGACCAGCACATACAGCCCCGTCCCGACTACTGTGACAAACAGGCTGTTGAGCAGGTACCTCTCAATCGGCACCAGCATATCCTGCTGCAGCCGGAACAACTCGCTGAAATTCTGCAAAGTCGGCCGCTGTACAAAAAAGCGCGGCGGGTAGGTAAAAAGTTCCGGCAGCGGCTTGAAGGCGTTGATCACGGAATACACGATGGGCAGGGCCGTAAAGGCGCCCAGCAGCAGCAGGAACAAAAACGCCAGCACATTTCCCCCGGCGGAACGGTTGATCGCCTTGTGCTTCTTATGCCTCGTATGCATCACGCACTCCTCTTTTTCTTGAATCGGAAAGGGCTGGGTCAGCTCCCTCTTTTGGCAAAGGCCCGCTGCACCGCAAGCCACGTGACAATCATGATTGCAAAAAGGACGGTGGCCACGGCGGAAGCATAGCCGATCTCAAAGCGAGTATAACCGTAATCAATCATATGGAGCAGCAGGGTATGGGTGGAATAGTCCGTGCTGGGCAACCCGGTCAGGGCGGCGTTCTGATAACCGACCGCGAAAGCCCCGGAGATCGACATCACCGCGCCGAACAGGAGCTGAGGGAGCATCTGCGGTATGGTGATATACCACAGCTCCTGCCAGCGGTTATGGATCCCGTCAATCGCCCCTGCCTCGCGCAGGGTGGGGTTGAGCTGCTGCAGGCCGGCCACAAAGGCCAGGAATCCCGCCCCCATGCTCATCCAGAGGATGACGATGATCACAACGATGGAGTTGTAGGCGGGATCGTTGAGCCAGTTAACCGTCTCCCGAATCACTCCCAGCCGGATGAGCCAGCTGTTAAGCAGGCCGTAGCTGTCCCCGCTGAAAATAAACGTCCATATGACGTAGATGTTGCTGGCCAGCGAAGGCGCATAAAACAGCAGCGTCAGCGCCGAACGGAGATTCCTCCCCAGGTCGTTGATCAGCCAGGCGATCAGAAAGCTCAGCACATACCCCAGCGGGCCGGTGATGACCGCGTACAGCAGCGTATTGCGCAGCGCGATCAAAAAGACGTCGTCGTCCAGCAGAAGCCGGATATAGTTGCCGAGGCCCACCCAGCTCATGCGCGGTCCCATGTTGAAGCTCGTAAAGCTCAGGCCGATGGAGGCCGCGATCGGGATTAAGGTGAAGATGAGGAATGCAATCAGCCACGGGGCCATAAAGGCATAGCTGAGACGATTGATCCTCCGCCTTTGCCCGGATTTTCCGCCCATACGGACACCTCCTCGTTCCCTGCCGGGTCAGGCGTTCCCGGCGGATAACCCAAACTCTTCGTTTTTGCGTTCCAGTTCCTTTTGCATGTCGGTGTTGTACCGCAGCATCGTCTCCCGGGGGTTCCGCTGGTTGTACAGGACGGCGCGGAAGGCGTTGGTCAGGCTGCGGCTGATATAGTAGGAGGCGGGGCTCTGCGGGATGTCGGTGGTCTGCTCCCACTGGCGGGTGATGACCTCCCGTTCCTCCTGCGTCCACGCAATTTTTTCAAAAGCTTCCCGGTTGGCGGTGTGGTATCGGGCGGCCGTGCCCATGAGCAGCTCCAGCTCCTGTCCAAAAGCATACTGCGTCTCGGCGCCCACCCACCAGCGGGCAAACCGATAGGCGTCGTCCTCCCGCTGCCCTTTAAGGACGACCACACCCGTACCGCTGGCGCTCTGGGCGCGGTTGACGCCGCCTTCCCCGGCCGTGCCGGGGACCGGCGCCATGCGCCACAGTCCCCGCAGCTCCGGCGCGGCGATCGCTACCTGGTTATAGAAGGACAGGGCGGCGATCCCCATCGGCATTTCTCCGGAGCGGAAGCGGTTGAAAAAGTCGAAATACAGCGGCAGGCCGTACTGGCTGTACAGGTCGGTCCATTGGGTAAAGGCCGCGATGGACTCCGGCGTCGTCAGGGTGACCTCGGTGACGCTGTCGTTGAATACGGCGCCGCCGTGCTGCAAAAGCAGCATCTCAAAAACCGCCTGGTTTTCCGGGACGCCGACCTCAAGGTTGTTTTTCTGCAAAGCGGCGGTTACGTCCAGAAAGTCCTCCCACGTTTCGGGCGGCGCCAGCCCCATCTCCTCAAAAATGTCGGTGCGGTAAAACAGCATATAAAAGCTCTGCGTTTCAGGCAGGGCGTATACCCCGCCGCCAAGGGTGTACGGGATCAGCGCGGAGGGATAGAACCACTCCCGTATCTCCTCAAAGCCTTCTTTGCCGGACAGGTCCGCCGCCACCTCCCGCAGCGCCAGATTAACCGGCGTCGCCTCCGGTACGAACACGGCGGCATCCGGTCCCACCCCGCTTAAGGAGGCCTGCATCAGCGAATCCCCCACACTGGTCAAGGTGAGCTCGACCGGGATGCCGGTGGAAACCGAAAAATCCTCGTCGATCTGATCTTTGAGGATCTGCGCCTGGTCGCGGCCCGACGCCACGCCGGTGGAAAGGATGTCCCCCGTATTGATCCACACCTGCAGGGGTTCCCCGTCGCCGTACACGCTGCCGATGGCCGAGTAATCCTGTACGAAGGAATACGCCACGATCTGCATACGGAACCACAGCTTTTCCAGCAGACCGGAACGGCGCTCCACCGGTTCGGCCGCGTTGCCGGCCAGGACGATCAAATCCAGCTCGAGCGGCTGCTCCTGCATGTCGGCAAAGATGTCCGACAGGGTGCTGATGTTGGTACGGAACCGGTCCAGCCGCTCGGGGATTCGGGAGGGGCGTTTCAGAAACTCGTCAATCTGGCGGATGATGTCCCCCAGGACGCTTGACGCCTGGTCCCCGCCGTCCGACTGGAGCTGGCCGAGCCTTTCCCGCGTCGCGGTAAGCTGCTCCCGCAGCGCTTCCAGGTCCGGCAGGAGGCTGGGCAGCTCTTCCTCAAAGTCGAAATCGCGGTTGATATCAATATTAACCCCGGTCACCATGATGATGTCCCGGTAGATTTCGTTCATAAACTGGATGGATTCCTCCATCGCGGGCAGGAAATCCCCTTTATCCCCCAGAGTCACCGCCAGCGTCAGGGCATGCTCTCCCTGCTCCAAATAAAACTGGTACGGCTCCCCCTGCCCATCCGCCAGGGTCAGCGTACGCCAGCTCGACGAATAGGGGAAGGCGACGGCCTGCATCTCCGCAAACGGGAGCTCCCCGTCAATCAGCAGCCGGCGGAAGGACGGCAGACCGGCCACCAGGTCCTGCCGGTAACGGAAGGAGAGGGTATACAGCCCGTCCTCCGGCACCTCAAGCCGCCAGGTGATGGACTGCCCCGGCTGCTTCCAGCTGGAGCCTCCCACCGTATTCAGCAGCAGGCTGCGGGGGCTGTTGGGCGACACGGAAGGATCCGACTGATCGTTTTGGCGGCGGATCGCCGCGTCCGACCTTTCCGCCAGGTCCTCCGCCTCCTTTTCCAGCACGGCGTCGGTCCGCACCGACGGATAGGCGGCGGAAACCTCCGCATAAGCGGGCGTCCCGGCGGAAGGCAGCAGGCGGACCTCATACAAAATCAGGGGCTGAACAGCCTCAACCGCCAGCGCGGTCTCCCCGGCGGGTAAGGCGAGGAACAGCTCTCCGTCATGCACCGTGCTGTTATCCCGCAGCACCATGGTGTGAGAGCCGGCCTCCTCCCATGCGTCCGGCTGGAGCTGGTTGCCCCGGTTATCCGTCTGGGTGACGCCGTCATCCATCCACACGGTGTCCAGTTCAAGCCCGCCCGACTGCTCAAACGGCGCTTCCCCGTTGAGCAAAACCGTCACGGCGGGAGCCTGCCCATCCCTGCTTTGGGCAAGATAGGTCAGAGAAAGCCGGTAGCGGCCTGCCTGGGGAAGAGAGACGGTCCACTCCGCCCTCTCGCCCGCCTCCAGCGCCCATTCCCCGCCCGGCGCCGGCAGGATGATTTCCTCCGTGCCGTCCGGTACGCCGGCGGCCTGCGCCGCATAATCAAGGTACGCCGTCGCCGCCGTGGACGGCAGGGCCGGTTCCGCCGGCGCTTCGGCCGCGCCGGCCCCTTCCGCCCCGGCAGCCGGCGCCCCGGCCAGCAGGAGCGCCGCCGCCGCACCGGCGGCGGTGGTTCTCAGACAAAACGGATTCATGACGGACCGCCCTCCTTACAGACAGCGTCGGCGTTCACCCGACAATGCCGCTGCGCTCCACGCTTTCGGCGAAGAAACGCTGCAGCGCCAGGTACACGATCAGCAGGGGAGCCACCGTCAGCAAAGCGCCGGCCTGCTGCATGGTAATAATCTGGTAGGTGTCCCATGTTGTACCCATGGTTTTCTCGAGATTTTGCCGCATGTTTGCCAGCATCGTCGACAGGGTTGGCATATCTGAGGCAAAAATAGTCGTCAAATAATAATCGCTGCAATACCACACAAAGGAAAACAGGAACACAATCAGCATGGCATTGCGCAGGTTGGGAAGCATGATTCGCCCATAGGTGCGGAAAAAGCCGCAGCCGTCGATATAGGCGGCGTCTTCCAGGTCTTTTGGAAGGTTTCGGAAAAACTGCATAAAGATCAGGATAAAAATCCCGGAACGCAGCCCCACGCCAAACAGAGCCGGCAGGTAAAACACCGCCGGGGTGTCCAGGATGGACAGGCTCCGGTACAGCGTAAAGGTGGGCATGGAAATCGTCTGTGTCGGAATGACCACCATCAGGAACAGGGCCATCAGGCACACCTTTTTCAGCGGAAAACGGAACCGTGCAAAGCCGTAAGCGATAAAGGAGCAGACCGCCATCTGGATCCCGGACGACACCAGCGAAATCATCAGCGTGTTCGCCAGCGCCTGAGGGTATTCCATGGCGTTCGCCGCATTTTTGAAATTTTCAAGGGTAAAGTGGCGGGGCACCCAGACGATCGTGGGGTCATACACATCGTTCGGTTCCCGGATCGCCATGCTTACCATATAGAGCAGCGGATACAGGATGACAAAGGACAGCGCCACCAGCAGAACCGTGCGGAAAACGCACCAGGCCAGCTGGGCCACATACCGCAGGAGCGCGCTGTCACGCGGAGCATCCGGGTTACCCGTTTTCGGCTTTGTATCATGTCTCATAATGTATCTTCCGATTCAATAAAAAGTAAAGAAGGCTGACTACGCCGACCGTGATGATGAAGTACACAATGGAAAGCGCACTCCCATAGGAGTAGCTGGCCTGGGTGTAGGAAACGTCCGATATGTACAGCAGCGTCTCATTTTCATAGCTGGCGCTGTAGTCAATGACGGTGTAAATCAGCGCCAGCACCATATGCGGCGCAATGCTGGGGAAGGTGACTTTGACAAACGTCTCCCAGCCGGTAGCCCCCTCCACCTGCGCGACCTCGTAATGGCTTTTGGGAATGGCCAGCAGCCCGGCGATAAAGATCAGTATCTGCACGCCCGAACGCCAGACCAGGTCGACAATTCCGTTGACAATCTGCATAGCCGTGTCGGTGATATTATCCGGTATATCCAGGTTCACCAAAATCTCATACAGGAAATAGCTGTTAAACAGGTTGCTTTGGGTGCCGTCCCCCATCGCCACGTCGCGCAGCCCCATCTTGATGATGTTGATGATTACCCCGGAAGTGACGATAATGGGCAGGAAAAAGACGGCCCTGGCCGCCAGTCTCCCCCGGAACGGCTGCGAAAGCACGATGGCCATAAACAGACTAAAGGCGACGATAATCGGCGTCTGATAGGCTATGTTGCGAAGCGTGCCCACCAGCAGCTGCGGGAATTCCGCGTCCTTGGTAAAGGCATTGACGTAATGGGAAAAGGCCCCGCCGCCAAGCGGCCGCAGCGCGTATCCGCCGCCTGTCTCAATAACCATTTCATGCAGCGAATACACTACGGTCATAATGACCGGCTGCAGAATAAAAACAGCGAACCCGATGATGAACGGAAGGATAAACAGCAGCCCGGCGTACCGCCTGCGTTGTTCCAGCGATATCCGTTTGCGGCTCCGTGCCATGAAACGCCCTCCTTCGGGGAGGAGGCCGCTCCGCGTAATGGAAGCGGCCTCCCTCCTCTCATCCAAACCTTGTACGTTACTTCTTCCTGCGTTTAAAGCCGACCAGCGCAACTCCGGACGCGGCCATGGCCAGAACCGCTATGTTGACGTAGGAGACGACCCCGGTGCCCGGGTTGCCGCCCGGAACAGGATCCTCGGTCGACACATCGTCGCCGGTATACATCATGTTGGTGATCGCGCTGACCTCGTCAACCACGAGATACTGGCTGCTGGCGTTGACATCGGTTGTGATAATGATGTTGAACAGGTTATCCAGGTTGAGCTGGCGGTTGCCGCCGGCCGTCCCGCCGTACCAGTACTCAAGCTGGTCAAGCGGCAGGCGGACGACGCCCTCAAAGCCGGAGGGAAGGACGCAGCTGCCGTCCTCAAGAACCAGGGCTTCTTTCAGGGTTGTGCCGTCTTTTTCCATGTAGTAGACCTTGGCATCCTTCTTGAGGCGGAAGATTTCCCAGTGGCTGGTGCCGCCGGCCTCGCCGATCGCAAAGCGGTACGCGCCGTTGTCGGATTCCGCGTCGGCCGCGACCTTGCGGATATACAGCTCGATGGCTTCCGGCTTGATGGTCCCGCCGTTGGTCGCGTCATAGTTGGTGACCGGCTTTAAGCTGGAAGCGTTCCAGGTCATTTCGTCCCGCGCGGCAACCAGCTTGAGCGAAGCGCCCTCGCCGCCGCGGATGCTGGGAATATAGCTCGCCTTGCCCTGCGAGTCGGTCTGCAGCGCTTCGGACGCGTCGCCCGACGGGGCCTTGTCGCCATAGTCGGCCAGGACGACCCTCTGCTGAGCGCTGGGCTTATCGGGATCGGTGTCGGCGCCCGGGCCGGGATCGGTGCCCGGCTGGCTGCCGGAACCGGAAGCGGCGGCATCTGCGGCCTCCCAGATCGCCTGGGCCACATCCGCGTCAAATCCGCCGTCGTACACGTCGGCCGGGGATTCGTCGAACAGGGTGGCGAAGCAGACGCAGGCTACCAGGAAACTGCCCTGCTCGTTGGGATGCGCGTCGTCCGCGCCCCAGATTTCAATATCCGGGTAATTTTCCATCATGTAGGCGAAGGCTTCGTTGGCGTACGCGCGGGGCGCGCCGATTTCTTTACCGACTTCGTCAAACAGCTTGGTATACTCTTCCACCTGCTGCAGGGGGGTGTAGCCGGCGTTGTTGTAGCTCACCGGCGGACGCACATACAGATAGGTCTCGCCGCCGGCTTCCTTCACCAGCTCGTCGATGGTTTTCACGGCAGCCTTGCTGGCCGCGCGCCGCTCCTCGCTGCCGATGCACTGGGTGTTGTCCTGCAGGAAAACGATGTCGTAGCCGTTGCCAAGCTCCGTGCGCAGCGCCTTACCGGCGTTCTGGTCGGGGTCGGCGAACTGGGACAGGAAAGCGCCGTCCACCGTCAGGCTTCTCACGGTCACGTCATGGCCGGCCTCCTGGCACAGCCGCTCAAACATCTTGGGCATATCGTTGACATACGTGGCGCTGTTGCCCACGAACAGGACCTTGAGCGCCTCTTCGTCCTCTCCCCCGCCGCCCAGGCTCGGGTCAAGGGCTTCCGCATCCCGGATGCCGCGCACCTCATCCACAGCCAGGTAGGTGTCCTGGTTGACGTCCACCGCGATCTGGATGTTGAAGATGTCGTCCACGTCGAGCTGCTTGTCGCCGTTGCCGCCCCAGTCATAAATCAGGTCGGCGAGCGGGAGGCGGACGACCCCTTCAAAGCCGGTCGGCAGATGAACCGTCTTGTTGGCGACGACCGCCTTTTGCAACGTGCCGTCTCCCTTGGCAATATAGTAGAGCGCCTTCCCGTCCTCCAGCCGGAAATACTCGCCGTCGCCGTCGGCAAGGGAGAAGCGGTATGCGCCGGAATCCGTGCCCTCGCCCGGCACCTTTTTGATATACAGCTCAACGGCTTCCATGCCGGTCACATCCTGGCCCACGGTCGGCTTCAGGGCAAAGTTGGCCCAGGTCAGCGTGCTGCCCGACCCCGCGGCCATCAGCTTGAGGGAGACGCCTTCGCCGCCCCGGACGCTGGGGATGTATTCCACGGTCCCCGTCGTCTGGCCGCCGATATGCACCGCCTCGTCCGCGTCGTCCGCGGTGGTCTTATCCGCATAGCTGGCCAGGATAACGCTGTCCGCCGGCTCCGGGGGCAGCAGGGACGGGTCGATATACTCGATATCGCTGAGCCCGCGCACCTCGTCCACGGCCACGTAGGTATCGGCGCTGACCCGCGTGTAAAGGGCGATGCTGTTGATGGCGTCCAGGTCAAGCTCCTTATTGCCGCTGCCGCCAAAGCCATACACCACATCGGCCACCGGCAGGCGGATGACCCCTTCAAAACCGGACGGCAGCTGAATGTCATAGTTGGCCGCGACGGTGGTTTTCTGAATGGCGCCGTCTCCCTTGACGATATAGGAGATCTCGGTTCCGGGTTTCATCCGGAAGCTTTCATACTCGCCGTCGGCGATGACAAACCGGTATATGCCGTTGTCAACAGGACTCCCCTTCCATTCATCTCCGCCGTCTACCTTCTTGATATAGAGTTCAATGGCTTCCATACCGGTGATATCCCGGCCTGCGATGGTCTGCATCGCAAAGTTGCCATAGAACGGATCGCCGGAAGAGGATGTCAGCTTCAGGGAAGCGCCGGCGCCGCCCCGGACGCTGGACATAAAGGACACGGCGTAGCCGGCTGTCGAACTGCCGGTATGCATGACCTGCTGCGCATCGTCCTCGGCGGTTTTATCCGCGTAATTGATCAGCGCCTTAGTCTCCAGCGCACCGGCATCCCCGTCGTCCGCGATGACTGCCGGGACAAAGGATGTCAAAAGGAATCCCGCTGCCAATAAACTTGCCAGAATTCTTTTCATCTCTGCTTTCTTCCTTTCTCAATAGTATGCTTACCTGCCTGTGCAGGAGAGTCGCCCATCGGAAAGCGCCCGCGCGGGACAGCCGCAGGGGATCAGGATTCCTTCCCCTCAAGCAGCTCGGTCAGGCTGTCGATCTTGCCCTGGATAAAGGAACGATGGGACGCTACGGCCGTTGCCGGGGGGACCATATTGTTGAAGATGTCCTCCCAAAGGACCCAGCGCTGGCTCCACCAATCCGCCAGGCCGTACATGAAGGAGCCGTTCGGCGTATGGGTGCGGTTGAACTCCTTCACCCACTCGTAGGTTTCATCATCCTTATAGGTGCGCTCGCGATCCGCCGCAATCAGCGGGTCGTCGGCGTGCGCTTCCTTGTACACGGACTGGAAACGGTACCATGCAAGCGCCCCTTTGGGGTTGTCGGCCCCGGTGGGAACGCCCCAGGAATACAGCATGGCGGGAGAGATGCCCTCCGGCGCGTCCGGACCGGTGGGGAACGGCGCGATGCCGATTTCAAAATTCGTGTTGTTATACACGTCGTAGCTGCCCACCGCCTGCCACGGACGCTCCGCGATCATCGCCACGTTGCCGGCCATGAAATCCTCCCGCCAGTAGGGCTGCCCATGGTCAAAGGAGCGGTATATGTTCTGCAGATCCTGCATGATCTGCAGCCCTTTGAGTTCCTCGGGGTGGTCAAGCGTCAGGCTGATGGACCCGTCGTCGGCAATTTCAATGCCGTGCCCGCCGTTGGCGAAGACAAACAGATCCCAGTACCAGGTGCCGTAACCCCGCTGGTTGGAAATGCCGTCGTTGTCCGTATCCTGGACGAACTTGGCCGCGACCTCGGTAAAGGTATCGAAGTCCCAGGCGCCTTCCTCGGCGTATTCCGCAGGCGTTTTTTCACCGGCATTTTCAAACATGGTTTTGTTGAAATAGATAAAGAATATGTAGTCTTCATCCTGCCGGGCCGCGCCGTAAGCCTTGCCCTTGTAGGTGAACTGATCCATGATGCTGGTGTTCCAGACCGGATCCTCCGGGTCGTACAGCCCGTCGATCGGCTGGATCATATTGCGGGACAGATAGGTGAGGTACGTGTTGTCCGTCACGATCATGGTGTCGGGCGGGTCGCCGCTGTTGATCAGCTGATAGATTTTTGTGGACCATTCCCCGCCGTAGTTCTCATATTGGACGGTACAGCCGTAGGTGTTTTCGAATTCATCAATCATCTTCTCGGTCAGCTCGTCCAGCGCCACTTCCATTGCCACCCGGAGGGTTGTCCCCTCGATGTCGCTGTAAAAATCGTCCGCCTCCAGCGCGGACGCTCCCCCGCCGGAGGGCGTCTCCGACGGCGAGCAGGCCGTCAGGCCCATGACCACGGTCATGGCCAGGGCCATCAGCCCGGCTATTCTGCGCTTCATAGCAATCTCCTCCCTTTCTTTTATTCTGCTGTCCTGTGCCGGCATGGCAGTGCCCTCTGTTTTTCGCCTGCTTTGCCGTGACGCGGCGGATTGAACTTCATGAATCCTGCTGCTCCACCCCCCCTTATGGGCCGTGCCGCCTGCTTTCACGTTTGTCCATCATTCGGTGTCTTTACTGAAAATTACCACATCCTGCTCGCCCTCTCCCGGATTGAGCCGCATACGGTATTGATGCGGCGTGATCCCAAAGCGCCGATTGAACATTGTGACAAAATTGCTCTCTTTATAGCCGCATCGGCGGGCGATTTCCCGTACGGACAGGGACGTAGACTTCAGATACCGCTTCGCCTCGTTCATGCGGACGTTAATCAAATACTGGTATATCGAAATATTCTTTTCCTGCCGGAAAATGTGCCGCACCCGGCTGAGGGAATACCCATAGCTTTCACTGAGCCGCTCAAAATCAATGTTTTCCCCATACGCGTTCTGGATGTATTCCGTAATGCGCGCCACCACGTCCAGGCACTTCTTCTTGTCCGAAACGCGGTCGATCTCCAAAAGGATCTGCCTGACCAACAGGTCGATGTACTCTTCATACCGGGGCGGCCGGCTGATATTTTCCTCGATGATGCGGTTCAGGATGCCGTAAATGTCCTGGCTGTATCGGTTTTTTGTCAAAAATACATAACCGCTCAGCGGAACGGAACCATCGCTGCTGGAAAATCGGCAGTATAAAACCCGCTTGGACCAATACAGCAGCTCGTCATGCTCCACATTGGGAGGAATCACCGCCAGGCAGTCGGAAGCAATCTCGTAGGTATCCTGGTTGATCGTGGTAACCCCTTCCGCTTCCCGGTAATACACAATTTCAAAATCGC
Source organism: Candidatus Avimonas caecicola (assembly GCA_904419875.1). GTDB lineage: Bacteria > Bacillota > Clostridia > Oscillospirales > Acutalibacteraceae > Avimonas > Avimonas caecicola. Next base: position 44,457 of record CAJFTG010000004.1, read on the forward strand.
TGTGCTTTTGGGGGAGCACATAATGCATAGGGGCATAGGCGCTGTTTCCCGACGCCGTCAAATAATAGGTTATTTCGCTCAGAATGTTCTCCCCCTAATTTCTGCTTTTCTTCCGTACCAAAAGGGCCGAGCCCGGTCGGCAGCGGGCTTGCAGCTTTCTCATCCATCCCCTCCGGCCGTATTCGCCGCAGCGTTATTATGTTCTAATTTGTACAAATTATATCATAATTAAATTTTGGTTTGTGGCTAATTTTTGGGATATGCCCACACTGTCGTTTGCGGTCGGCTCAGCCAGCCTCTTTGGCAACGTGCGACTTTATTTTTCTTTTCCTTCGCAGTATAAAGTTTTGATTTCCTGCTATTTCCCGCTTCTTTTCGCCTGGCCCCGGCCTCGAAAAACATGGAAAATAGCGGAATTCCCCCTGTGCCCGCCCCCGCGGATAGCAGGAAAACAGTTCGCATTCCGCTCTCTGTTCCCTACGCATTCCCCACCCTTTTCCCACCCTCTCCAACCCTCTTCTACCCCCTCCTACCCTCTCCTACCCTCTCCTACCCTTTCCGCACTCTCTCGGCACCCTTTCCCCGGCCCCGGCCGCCGGCTGAGAAAACCGGAACGGCGGCAGGCGTTTTAAACCCCTTGCGGCGATGCCGGAAAGTCATCGGCAAATCCGAACCGGCACATCCGGTTCAACGGCAGGCAAAAAAAGCCGCCGTACGCGGCTGCGTACGGCGACCGAACTGGCGGTTATGCGCCTTATTTTTCTGCCCGGTAAGGCTATCGGTTCCTTTCCGCAATCTTGCGGTTGAGCTTCTCGCGGGTGTCCAGAATCCAGTGGGCGGAGCGGGGATACTCCCGGAAGGTCAGCGTCCCCCCCGCTTCCCGTTCCAGCCACTCCTCCGCCGCTGCCCGGCCGAGGAGGGATTCCAGCAGCTGCAGCGCCCTCATGTCCTGCAGCGACTCATTAAAAACCATCTGCCGAATGGACGGCACCGGCTCGCCGTTTTCTCCGGGATACACAAGAAACGGGTCGCCGGAAGGAAACGCTTCCCCTCCGTCGGTCACGGCATAAGGGTCGACCGCCTTCCGGGAAAGAGCGGTAAACCAAAAATTATAGCCCCAATGGAGGAAGCCCTCGATCTGGTGGGGATAGAGCTGCCAGCCCAGAATCCGATTGCGGGCGGAGGGCATGGCCATCATCCGGTTGCTGACTTCCACCGTCTGGCCGCAGCAGTAATAGGTCCACAGGCGGGGCACCTTTTCTTCCAGAAAAGCCTCGATATGGTCGTTGGCGGGAATGGGATGGGGGACCAGCCCCTCCTTATAGAAGGCGACCTCCGATAAAGCATCCATGGTATGGCAGCCGGCCAGGACCTCCCGAATGCTGTCCCGGGCCCGGCGGTAGCTTTCCAGGGCGTCGCGGGAGGGTTCGTCGGAAATGTGGAACCAGCACTGTTCCAGCCGGTTTTCCCGGCGCAGGTATCCCTTGAGCGCGGACAGAAAACAATTCAAAAAGTCCACATATTCCGGAGAGGAAGCGTCGGTGTGCCAGCCGAACCGCTTTTCCTCCCGCCCATCCACGGTTACCACAATTTTGGGCGCGTGTTCCGCCCCCCACTGGGTAAAGAGATGGGAGATCTCAAAATAGCGGATGCCGCAGGCCTCGGCCAAATCCATATAGCGTTTCAAACGGTCGAAGCCGAAGCGGTATTCCCCTTTTTCCCACACCACGTCCACCAGCTGCACGGTGGGCCGTTCCCCGCCCACAGCGGTGTCCAGGGGCGGGGTAAAAACCGGGGTCAGCAGCATATTGACGCCGTATTTCACGGCGTTTTTCATATAGTTCTCCATTATGCGCCAGTGTTCTTCGCTGAATACCGGCACCTGATACTGCAGCGCCAGGCAGTCGCAGTGAAACCATTCGGTGTGGATCAGGGTCTGTTCCGGCAGCCGTGCGCCGATCACCTCCAGGGTAAAGGCAGCTTCCGCCAGGGTTTCCCCGGGGTTCCCCGCGGCAGCGAGCGTGAGCCGGATGGGATAGCTCCCCGCGGGCTGGTTCGGCGGCAGAGCCACCTCCACCCACAGGCTGCGCCACTGGTTCCCCATCAGGGAGATCTCCCCGCCCGTGGGGGCGAGAACATCCGGAAACAGCCCCGGCTTTCGGCGCAGGAAATCCGTATCGCTGCCTTCGTAAGCAGGAAGCAGAGAAGGGACGCAGCCCACCGCATACAGGCATACGGCGTCCGCCAAAGGGGAATCCACCCGAACCACGGCGTCCAGCCGGTCCCCCTGATCGGGACTGAGCGCCCACTGAAAGCCGAACCTCTCCCCCTGCAGGGCGGAGGCGGTTGTGAATGGCGGCGCTCCCGGCGCCTCATCGGGGAAGACCTTTTCCAGGGAACTGAGAAGCTTGTGCGAAATGAACACTGAAATCATATCCTTCCTAAATCCTGACCGTTTGTCCTTGGCAATCCGGACAGCGTGCCGCCGCATGCCGTTCCCGGCCGGTCAGCCATGTCGATATATAAAGCCCGAAGACCAGTCGCCTTTTCCCGGGGAGAATCACCGTTTGCCGACCGCCACAGGCTTTCCATTGACAGCGGCCATCCCCCCGCTCAATGGAAAGGAAGCTTCCATTCATCAAGAGGCTATCCCTTTTTCAGCGCCGGCCCGGCGTGCCCCCTGAGGCTTTTGCTCCGGAAGGACCGCCGCTCCGGCTATGTACTCTTCCTCATTCAACCGATTCAGTCAAAATTGCAGCCTGCATTGAAGCCCTTTGCTCCTGACCGTTTTCCCCTTCACAATAGCAGAACAGGGGCAGACCGGCACGATTGCCGCTTTCTTACCACTTTCATTATTCTATACACATATGTGCGCCCCACCTTGCCATTTATTATGAAATAACATCGCCATCATAGCAGTTTCTTCCGGGAGTGTCAAGGCGGTTTTTGAAAGGGGCAGAGCTCCGGGATTTCCTCGTCATCCCCGGTGAAATCGTTTCGGCCGGCCGTCATAAGCATGGACTTGGCCGCCTGGGAAGGGCTTTCTTCCGTTTTTGCCGGACGAAAAAGCCGCCGCCTTCGGGGCCTCTCTCAAAGCGCCGGTGAGCATCAAGCAAGCTGTTCTATCCGATTTGAAGTTGACGGATTACCGAACAACCGCATACGCCGTAAACGGTCGGGTTGCCGGGAAGCCAAATGCGGGGCAAATAGCAGGAAATGTACAGGAAATATGCAGGAAATACGCAGGCGGAAAAACATACAAAGCGGACGATATTATGCGCGGAGCCAAAGCCGCCGACAACTCCCCTACAGTTTGGTTATTCCGATGACCGGCTTCCAAAGCGGAATGGTTAAAAGGACAGGGGGAGGACGGGAAAGGATCTGCGGCCCGGTTCTCATATGGCGCCGCGATTTCTCCGCGCTTGAGCCTGCCGTCTCAACGAGGAGCCGCGTACGTAGCCGCCCGGTCGTCCCTGCGTATCCGCGACCGCAGGCCCGCTCCCGCAGCGGTTTCTTTGAAAGCGGCTCCTCCCCGGTACGGCCGTTTTCTTCCACATTCTTACATATTCTTTCACATTCTTCCACATGCCCATATGCCCTTTTGGGAGACGGCAGTATCCCCCCAAAGGCCGGGCATTCCCAAAGGACACCGTGCCGCCGCCCTGCACGATTTCTCGCAGCCCATGGCCTCTCCTGCCGGTACCGCGAAACCGGCCCGCGCCAGGGATACGGACAAACGCCCGGAAAAGCGGCGCTTTCCGGACGTTTACAGGGAATTTTTGGGTATTTTTCAGGCATTTCTGGGGATCTATTCGGGATCTTCAGAAATCTTCCAGAGATTTTCCAGATATTTTCCAGGGAATCGTCATGGCGCCTCAGCCGTTAAAGGCCGCCGCTTCCCCGCATGCAGGGAAGCCGGTCGTTTACAGGTCGGTCCGCCACAGGCCGTGCAGGTTGCAGTAGGCATAAGCGGCGAGCGCCTTGTCATCCTCCAGCAGAAAGACCGCTTCCGGCTTTTCGTCGGGAAGCAGGGTCTTGCGCTGGCCGCCCCGCTCGGTCTCCAGATAAATCCACTCGATGGAGTGCTCCTCGGTCATGGGGTGAAGGTTCTCGCTCACGGTCACCGTCACGCGGCCCCCCTCCTGTGATACGACGGGAAGGTGTTTTTCCTGCACGCCGTTGGAATTGGGGACCAGTTCCTCCATCGGCTCGCCGCAGCAAAGCATGGTGACCCCCGCGTTGCGGACCATCCCCGCCAGATTGCCGCAGTGGCGGCAGATAAAAAACTGCTGTTCCTTGCGCATGTTGATTTTCTCCTTTCCTTAGCCGCTGTTCCTTTACTATGCCCCAAATGGGGAAGGCTATCCCCCCTTTTGTGCCGCGGGCCTCTTCCCCGCCGATTTCATTATACGCCTGTCCTTCCGGTTTGTAAAACGGGTTGGGAAAATCTCCGGCTTTTTCTTTCTTTTTCCCCTCCCGTCTGGTATACTGGAGGGGACAATGCAGAACAGACGGAGGCGAAGGGTATGACCGCTTCAATATCCCCCCTCGGCAGGCCCCGCGAGCGGACCGGGCAGGCGTTTCTGCTCGCGCTGGCCGCGGCGGCGCTGCTATTCCTCCCCTTTCTGATCTGGGACAGGGGATATTTCATTTATTACGGCGATTTCAACGTGCAGCAGATCCCCTTTTACCGGATGGCGCACGATGCGGTGCGGGAGGGGAACATTTTCTGGAGCTGGACCACCGACCTGGGCGCCAATTTCATCGGCTCCTACTCCTTCTACCTGCTCGGCAGCCCTTTTTTCTGGATCACGCTGCTCTTCCCCAGCGCGGCGGTTCCCTATCTGATGGCCCCGCTGCTGATGCTCAAGCTCGCCCTCTCCTCCCTGACGGCATACCTGTTTCTGCGCCGCTTTGTGCGGCCGGATTACGCGGTGCTGGGCGGGCTGCTCTACGCCTTTTCGGGTTTTTCCATCTACAACATCTTTTTCAACCATTTTCATGAGGCGATCGTCTATTTCCCGCTGATGCTGCTGGGGATGGAGCTGTACATGAAGGAAGGGCGGCGCGGACTTTTCGCCGTGACCGTCTTTCTCAGCGCGCTGTCCAACTACTATTTCTTTATCGGCCAGGCGTTTTTCCTGATGATCTACTGGGTGATTCGCGCCCTGTCCGGCGAGTGGCGGTGCACCTTCGGCAAATTTTTCTGGCTGGCGGCGGAGGCGCTCCTCGGCACGGCGATGGCCGGCGTGCTGCTGCTTCCTTCCTTTTATTCGGTGGTTCAAAACCCCCGCACCGAAAGCCTGCTGAGCGGCTGGGATCTGCTGATCTACAACAAGCCGCAGCGGCTGTTCGATATCCTGCACTCCTTCTTTTTCCCGCAGGACATCCCGGCCCGGGCCAGCTTTTTCCCGAATTCGGACAACAAATGGGCCTCCATGTCGGCCTGGCTGCCGGTGTTCGGCTGCTCGGGCGTAATCGCCTATTTCCAGTCCCGCCGGCATACGGACTGGCTCCGCCGGCTGCTGATCGTGCTCTTCTTCTGCGCGGTGATCCCCGGGCTGAACGCGCTGTTCCAGCTGTTCAACTGGATTTATTACGCCCGCTGGTATTATATGATGGTCCTCATCCTCGCCCTGGCCACCGTCAAAACCCTGGACGAAGCGGACGCCGTCCCGGTCAACTGGGCGCGCGCCTTCGGGTGGACGGGCGGCATCACCGCCTTTTTTGCCCTGTTCATCGGCCTGGTCCCGGAGTCCTGGGAGCCGGACGAGGAAACCGGAAAGATCACGCCCGGCCTGTACGACCATCCGGAGCTGTTCTGGGCGGCGGTTGCCTTCGCCGTGGTCTGTCTGATCTTAGCCATCCTGCTGACCCGCCTGCACGACAGGGAACGCGCCATTTTCTACCGCTGGTCGGTCGGGGTCACCGGCTGTATTATCCTGATCTTCGGCTGGTACAGCCTGGGGATGGGCAAGGCGCAGGGGAACTTCACCTCCTCTTTTGTGATTGAGCGGGCGATCGAAGGCGCGGACAAGATCGACCTGCCCGACGATGCGCAGGAATACCGCATCGATTTCAACGAGGGCATGGACAACCTCGGCATGTTCTGGCAGACGCCGACCATCCAGGCGTTCCAGAGCGTGGTGCCCGGCTCGATCATGGAGTTCTATCCCACCGTGGGGGTGGAGCGGAGCGTCGGCTCCCGGCCGGATATCACCCATTACGCCCTGCGGGGCCTGCTTTCGGTCCGCTACCTCTTCGATTACGGCAACGAAGACAACGGGCAATACAAGGACGAAGAGGACTTTTTCGAACAGACGGATGTCAACGGCCGGACCACGTATCGGATGCCGGGCTGGAGCTTCCACAGCGAACAGAACGGGTTCCGCGTTTACGAAAACGACTATTATGTTCCCTTCGGCTTCACTTACGATTATTACCTGACCCGTTCCCAATACGACGAGTACGCCCAGAGCACCCGGGAGCTGGTTCTGATGAAGGCCCTGGTGGTGGAGGACGACCAGGCGGAAGCGGCCGCCGCCCTGCTTCCCTCCTTTGAGGAGGTCCGCTACCTCGCCGATTTCAGCCAGCAGGGATATCTGGAGGACTGCGAAGCGCGCCGGGAAACGGCCGCCGCCTCCTTCACGCGGGACAACCGCGGCTTTACCGCCGTCACCACCCTGCCGGAGGCGAATTATGTTTTCTTCAGCGTCCCCTATGAGGAGGGCTGGACGGCGACGGTGAACGGGGAACCGGCCGCAATCGTCAAGGCCAACGTCGGCTTCATGGCGGTGGCCTGCCCGGCCGGCGAGGACATCGTCATCCGGTTCGAATACTTCACCCCCGGGCTGAAGGGCGGCGCGCTGATCTCGCTGGGTGCGCTGGTCCTGTTCGCGCTCTACCTTTTGTGCCTGCGGCAGTGGGACCGCCGCACGGCCCGGCGCCGGGCCGTGCCGGGGGCGGCCGCCGGCACGGCGTATCCCTCCCTCCCGGCGGAGGAGGCGGCCGTTCCGCCGCCGGTGCCCGGGCGAAGCCCCGACGGGCAGGCGCGCGCGGACGGGACGGACCCGTCCCCCGCCCCTCTTCCCGGCGGCATACCGGAAGAGGACGGGCCGGAGGACGGCGGCTTCAGCCTGTACCGGTATTATCCCGGCGCTCATCCGGGAACAAACGACAAACCGGAAAGCGGGGCGGACGGCGGTTCACCCCGCCCGGCGAATCCACCAGGCGGGGACGGCAATTTGAGGGACGGTGATTCGGGGGACGGCCGGACCGGACCTGCGAGGCTCCCGTAAAGCCTGCCCGCCCATGCCGCGCATCCGGAACGCGGACGGGGCGCGCCGTCGGCACAGCCATCCGGGCAAAAAGCCGCCGCCCCTTTATCCGCGCTTCCGTAACCCGCCGCTTTCGGCGGACGCAACGGACACGGTTGGGGGAAGGGCCCGCCATGGGGCCTTCCGCCCTGCGGGCGCGGGCTTTCCGCTGTTTCGCCCGGTTGCTCAACCGGCCGGCCGGAATCTTATCGAAATTGGGGCGGGCCCTTCCGGGACGCGGCTCGCGCGGCCTGCCAAAAGCGGCGCCCGTCCATCGCGCGCAGGGATCACAGAGGTAAGAGGGGCAGCAGGGGCAGCAGAGGCAGCGGGAAAACAGGGGTAACGCAAAAAATACGCCAAAGCCGCCGGGATTCTTTGATCCCGGCGGCTTTTTTCCGCGCGGACGGCGGCCGTGCTTTTCGGCGCCCTTTCGGTCAATCGCCGGGAATGCCCTCCCGGCCGTCCAGGCGCTTCGCCGGCACGTCCGCGGCTCCTGCCGCAGAACCGCCCGTTTCCTCCGGCTACCCCAGGCAGTTGGGGGTAACCATCCAATGGTATTGGTTGAAGTGGCCCATCCACAGGTCCTCCACCCGTTCCCGTCCGTCAAAAGTCAGGCGTTCCGCTTCCAGCTCTTCAATCCGGTCAAGCGCATCGTCCAGATAAGCACGAATACGCATGGACGCCGTCTTCAGCCGGGCCTCCAGCCCGCCGTACCGCAGGTCAAGCACTTCCCATCCAAACGCCTTGTACAGCTTTCCCCATTCCCTGGCATGAAGCGCGTGCAGCCGGACGACCATATCCAAAAGCTCCGGAAGCTCTCCCTCCGCCAAACGGCGCAGCGCCTGGCGGTCGCCGGCGTCGTATGCCGCCTTCAGCCTGAGCCCCAGCTTGGATTTTACCTTGAGCACTTTGCAGAGCTGTATAATCTGCTCAAACAACCCGCGGATCTCCTCCGGAACAGGCGCCCGGCAGCACGACTCCATTGCGGCGCATACCGCCGCGTAATGCTCCTCCAATGCAATCGGTTCGGCATGGCGGTCAAACAGCCCGAGCAGCGGGTCCTGCCACAAGAGGTATTTCGAGGGGTTTTGCGGTTCCAGCGGAGCCAGGTTCGGGTCCAGGCAGTCCAGCGCGCACAGCGCCGCCCATTTGTCCTCTTCCAGCCCGGTGAACAGCCGAATGCAGGCCGCCATATGGGGTTCATCCGGCGCGGCATGATACATGTGCTCCGCATACCGCACCAGCCCGGGCAGCACGGACAGATAGTTGCATTCGCCGCCGTTGTCGTTCCAGATGCAGGCAAACACATGGCGTATTCCTTCCGATTTGCACGCCCGCATGGCCGCGTTGGTCGCCTTGACGGTATGGTTGTAATTCTGCACTATGGCGCCGGTCCAGGTGCAGATACCGCCGCCGAACGCCGGAAGGGTTCCGAACTTTTTATACCATCCGATATAGCGGTGATAAAACGCCTCGTCCTGATGGTAATAATCCCAGTAGATCTGCTCAATGCCTTCCGGAATCATGCCGGCGGCTTCATCGGGGATTTGAACATCCGGATCATAATAGCCCCCGCCGTCGACATGCAGGCGGAAGAGCATATCCCCCCACATCATCGGCTGCAGCCCGAAGCGGTCGGTAATGGCCTTCACCTCGGCGACATGCTTCTGCATCAGCTCCGAACGGGTATGGTAGCCGCACTTGTCCAGATATCGGCCAAGGCCCAGCGTATGCGCTTCATCCATGCCAATGTGGATTTTCCTGGTGCGCACGGCGGAAGAGACAGACCGGATCATTCGCTCCAGCAGCGCATAGGTTTCGTCCTGCCCCACCATGAGGACCTCAGGAGTGTCGCGGTAAGGCTCCGCGGCCGGCCATTTGAGGAACTGCTCCATATGCGCCAGCGTCTGTATACAGGGTATGAGTTCCACCCCGAGAGAATCGGCATAATCGTCCATCTCCCGGATTTGTTCCAGGGAATACCGTCCCCGCATATAGCCGAAATACGGCTGTCCCTCCACCTCATAGGTATCCTCCGTGTACAGCATGAATACATTGAGGCCCATCACCGCCATCTGCCGTAAAAAATACTTTACCGATTCCACCTTCAGCACGGCATTGCGCGAACAATCGAACATGGCGCCGCTTGCATCAAACTGACGGGTTTCCTCCGTTTCAAAGCGGCGTTCTCCCTGCTGCAAAGAGGAAACAAGCTGCCGCATGGCGCGAAGCAGCGCGGGTATGTCCCGGTATTCTACAACCGCCATGCCTTCCGTCGCCTGCACACGAAGCGTATAGGGCTGCTGCGAAAGCTTTTGAAGGCGCACCGGGATCCCTGCTTCTATGGAATCCAGCCCGAGCTCCCGGGCAGTCAGGCGGATGGCGTCCCTTTCTTTTTCTTCCGCGCCGATCAATCGCACAGATACCATCAAACGTTCCATTCCTTTCAAGTCGGCCGCCATCAAGACGCCGGTCTGTCAGCCGGCAGTCTGCATGTTCATCGCATACCAGGAATTCACCCAGTGAACCGCCAGCCCAAAGCCGGCGGGCAGATCTTTTTCCTCCAAGGCGTCGCGAAGAATGCGCTGTTCGGCGGCCCGGATTTTCGGGGGGAAATTGGCGTAGGTAATAAACGCCTCTTCCCCCAGCGATTCCGGAGAGCTGGTTTCGCAGCCAATGTTGATGGCGCAGTTGTTGCGCCGTGCCGCTTCAATCAAATAATCGGCGATATCCAGCTGGTCTGCCGCATTGGCCCGGTAGGCCATCACCGTGATCGCATGGCACGCGGTGGTCACCACATCCCCCATCATCACTTCCCGGCCGTTTTCATCGATCGCCACCTGGCTGTCGTCATACCAGGCGTTGACATCCAGCTCCAGCCGCAGGGAATGGCGGTCGCACAGCTCCCTGGCGTGAAGGAGGAAACGCCGCATCTGGCTGCGGTATTTCAGATAGTCGTCGGACATATCCGGCTCCAGGTCCAGATGCACGCCATAAAACCGCTGTTCCGCAGGCACATGGGCGTTGTAGGCGGCGACGCCTTCAATATAGGCGGTGATTTCGGGATACCCGGACCCATCCGCGAACCAGGCCAGCGCCTCTTTTCCGCCGCGGCCCAGCAAAGCGGCCACCCGCATGTCGGTGGCTGTACAGCGGCCGATAAACGCCGCCATCTGTTCAAGCGTCGCCTCGTCCCTGACCGGGGCGCTTCCCCATGGCGCCATCTGCGCCGGATCCGCCTCCAAATATATTTCGCTGATATGCTCCTTGACAAGCATATCGAAAGCCATCCGCGCCGTTAATCCGGTCTTTTTGTCCGGCCGTGCAAGCAGGTTCAAATCCCACCACCAGGTTCCCAGCGTCATCGCGTCGCCGGCATTGCGAACCCCCAGAAGCGGACCAACGTATTCTTCGTACATATCATTCACTCTTTCTTCTCTGAATTGGTTTCAAGGCATGGTGGTCATCACCGTATAAAAGGGGGCCGCATGATGCAGCGCTATGCCGAATGATTCACAGCCGGAGGCATCCAGCATCTCCCGCAGCCTGTTCTGCTGGTCGATCAGATAGGCGGCGCCCATCGGGAAATAGGTAACGCTGCGTTCCCCGGCCGGCATTTCGCTGGCGTCGCCCGTTTCCGCGCCCAGAATCAGCTGGCAGCCGTTTTTCGCCGCGTAGCCCAGCTCCAGTTCCCCCAGCTCGTACTGCCCCTTGGCGGTACGCCGATACGACATCAGCGTCAGCTGCCGGCACTGCTTGGTGAAAATGTCGAGGATACAGACATACGCGCCGGTTTCGTCATAGGCTTTCCAATCTTCCTCCAAAAAGGCGCTGATATCGAAGGTAAGCTCCACGCCGTAATAATCGCAGTACTTCCGCATCCGAATCAAATAATCGGCGCAGTTCTGCAGATTCGTTTCCAGGCCGTCCCCGCCGTTCTCCCAGTCCGGCTCAAGGTCGATATGCACGCCGTACAGCTTTTCATCGTCGCCCGAAGCCCGCGAATTGAAGTCGGCGACCAGGCGGACCCAGCGCTTTGTGGCACGGTATTCCTGTTCCTCGTCGTCTTTACGCTCCCATTGGGTATAGGCGTTATCGACCATGGTGGTGAGCATGGCCACCCGGATGCCGTACTTCGAGCATTTTTTGATAAACCCGCGCAGCTCCATCTCACTGACAAAGCCGTCCTTGAGCTCCCCCTTGTTGGCGATCTGGGTTTCCAGATCCATGTAATACTGCATCCCCAGATAAATCTCGGTAACCCCGTTTTGAATCAGCATGTCCAGAAGCATGTCGCTGCTCATGTCGCTGTCCGGCGAGATCCCCTTGATCATCCGGCAGTCCCATACCCACATGCCGACGGCGGGATGGTCCTCCGTGTCGCCGTCCTTGCGGAAGGTGAGCCTTTCGCCTTTATACAGGCTGCCCGGCACGAAATCGGGATCCCCTGACGGAACCGGCGCGATGGAGAAGCCGTCCGGAATAACCAGCTTGTCGAGAGGCGGCGTCTCGATGTCATACGAGGGCTGTCCTCCCGGGCGGGACGGCGGCGCGGTTGACGCATTGGTTATGGTGCTTTCCGGCAGGTTCGAGGCATCCCCGGACGCCTCGCTGGATTCCCCCTCCTGCCGACAGCCCGGGGCGACCAGCAGCATCCCGGCCGTCATCAGCGCCAGAAAGCGGATAAACACGGTTTTGTGATGTGGATTCATATGGCGCATTCCTTTCTCGAAGAATCATATTTCGTCCGAACCGTTGCCGGCAAGACTTCGGTTACCTGTTTTTCTTCTTTTTGGCCAGCATAACCGCCATCACGACAACCGCCGTCAGCAGCCCTGCAACCACCACGCCGGCCGCGATGAAGCCCGCCGCGACAAAGCCGGCGGTTTCGTTCGGGCTTTCCGCGCCCGAAGGCGGCGTGCTGCTGTTCCCGTCCGCCGGAGAGGTCGCCTCCTCTTGGTCCGCAGAGGCATCCGGCGCGTCCGTAGCATTCGATTCGGTCGGAGGGGCCGTAGTGGTCGGCTCTTTGGTGGGATAGGTTTCCGCGCCGGCTTCCACACCGGAAACAAAGGCGAATTCCCGTATAATTGCTTCTTCTCCGCCTACGTAAAACGCCACATGCTGAAACTTGTCAAAGCCTTCGAAAAAGAAATCGCCCGGGTCAAGCACCCCTTTATATGTACCGCCCGGAAGCGTTTCGTTGTTTTCGCCGCTGGCCTCGATTCCCAGGGCCTCCGCCAAATGCTGCGTAAAGAGGAATTCGCGGTTGCCGTTCGGATATTCGCTTTCCTCGAGGCCACGCACGAAGCCGATGTTGATGGTGACGTTCGCCTCCTCGCCGCCCACAATCGTGAAGTCGTAGGCGATCATCTGGCCCTTGTGATAGGTCATGTCAAAATAGCTCACCGCATTTCCGCCGTCCATGGTCGGCGACGTTTTCAGCTTCCATCCGCCTTCGATCTGAACCGGAATCATCGTGCTCTCGCTCGACCATTCTTCCTGCGGGAGCATATCCCTCACGACCGTTTTTGCCGACGCGGGCAGCGCGCACATTGCCCCGGCCAATACGATGCAACATGCGGCGCTGACCAATTTTCTGCTTTTCATATGTCTCTCCCTTTCTCTCGGCCGGGCACGGCCTATCCGGCCGGCCGGCTGTCACTGTAGCGGAATGCGACGACGGCTTTACCCGACAATGCCGGTTTGCTCAATGGATTGGACAAAAAAACGCTGGCACAGCACATACACAAGCAGCAGCGGCAGGATCACCAGCAGGGTGGAGGCGGCGAAGATGATGGACTGATACGCCTCAAAATCCGCCGGGGAAACAAAGCTGTATCCTCCTCCTCCCACCTTGGTCTGCACATCGTAGCCGAGCGACTGCAAGGTGCGTGCAAGGGTGGGGTAGCTGCCGGCAAACAGCGGCGTATACGAATTTTCCGCCCACTGCCACACAAAAGAAAACAGAAAGATCGTCACCATGGTGGGCAGGCCGCTGCGCAGCATGATCCTGGTAAACACCTGAAGCGGTCCGGCGCCGTCGATGGCGGCCGCTTCGTCGATCTCCCGCGGGATGCCGCGGTAATATTGACGGGCGAGAAAAATATACAGGCCGCACCGGGGGGCGGTGGCCGTCATCCCCAGCAGTACAAACGGCGTCAGTCCGTTAATCAGGCCAAAACTTTTGAAGTTCAGATATTGCGGCGTGAGCAGGATCTGCGTGGGTACGACCATGAAGATCACCACAAGCACAAACAGCACCTTGTTCCCCCGGAAACGAAACCGCGCAAAGCCATACCCCACCACCGCGCAGGACAGCGCCTGCAGCAGGCCCGTCATCGTGCATAGCAGCGTGGTGGTGCCGATGGAACGGAAATAGTCCAGGTATTTCACCGCATCGGCATAGTTGGCCAGGGTGAAGTGCTTGGGAATGGTTTTTACGGTGCGGTCATACAGGTCGGTGGGCGTCATGAAGGACATGGAGATTTTATTGAGCAGCGGGCTGATGATGATATAGCAGATGCTCAGGATAAAAACAAACCGGAAAATCTTCAGCAGCGCCTGCACCAGACGGCGCCGGGTAAGGAGCCGACGCATACGCTCATTCACGATAATACACCTTCCTCGAAAACAGGGCGAAGGTCACGCCCAGCACCGCAAAGATCATGATGAAATACACCCAGGCGGTTGCGGATGCGACGCCAAAGTTTTTCAGCCCGGTCAGGTCATTCCATATGGACTGGATCAGCGGATTGTTGATATTGGTGAACGAGTCAATCACGGTGTACACCACATTGAGCAGAATATAAGGGCCGCTCATGGGGAACGTGATTTTCCAGAAATTAACCCACGCTGTCGCCCCCTCTATGTTGGAGGACTCGTAAATCGACGGTGAAATGGTGTTCAGGCCGCCCAGAAAGATAAGGATTTGTATGCCGGACTTGGATACGATCCCGCTGATGTTGGAGGTTGCGGCCGCGACAAATTGGGTGATCTCATCCGGCAGACTGCCGGCAAACAGCGCATTGACAAAAGCCAGCGCCGAGTCGGTCGCCTCCATCGCTCCGGCGCCTGCCGCCGGATCCCGGCTCAGCACCATGTTCATAATCGAATTCGAATCCATCACGGCAAACACACCCGAAGATACGATCACCGGCAGGAAAAAAACCGCGCGGGCCAGCGTCCGCCCATGAAACGACCGGTGGAGGATGAGCGCCGAGAAAAAGCTGAACGGCACGACGATCAGGGTATCCCGTATCGTCATTTGAAAGGATTCGAGCATCTTTTGACGGAATGCCGTGTTTACCAGGAGAATATACCGGTAATTCTCGGCTCCTCTGGGCACCAGCGTATAGCCGCTTTCCACGATCTGAATATTGTGGAAACTGAAAACAATCGACTGGATGATGGGGATGCCGACAAACAGCAGAAAGCCCACAAGAAACGGCGCAATGAATGCATAGCCAATCCGGTCCCGCCGAACCATCAGGTCGTGTTTCTTCCCTTTGCCGCTCATTCGTCCACCCCCTGTATCTGCACATAGCTTCGCGCATCCACCCAAACGCCCTCCGGCAGGCGGACCGCCGTCCCGGTATAATTCACCACAATGGTCACGCCGTTGTCATAGGCGACCCTGACGACCCCGCCGTCGGATGCATACGCGGTCATCCGGCTGCCGTATACCGGTGCGAGCGCCTGGGCGACCTCGCGAGAAATCCGGCAGACCCTTTCCATCTGGCTTGCGGCGCTGACCGAACCGTAGGTGTCGTATGCGGTATCCTTGAGCAGCGCATCATCCGCCGCCATCAGCGTCGCATACGGCGCCGAACCGGTCTCTATGCATTTAAGCAGATAAAGCTCCAGGTCGGTAGCCCGGTTGAGCGGGGAGGCGGCGTATCGCACGCTGCCCGATAAAACCGCCTGGACGAAGGGAACCGTTTCGGTGACCAGCGGATGACCGTTCGCCTGCATCGGCACGCCGTAAGCATAGTCTATATATGGCAGCACATAGGCATTGGCGCCGCCGGCCATCAGGTCCAGCTCCGCCTCCCGCAGCGTTTTCAGCATATCCTGCACCGCCGTCAGGGCGGCATTCCGGGATATGTACCGTTCTTCGGTAAAATCTCCCGACAGCTCCCGCCCTATATACGGCAGGGCCGCCCCGTTCAGCCCATACCCTCCGGCCCGGCCGGCGACGCTGTCCGCCATCCCGGCCATCGCCGTGGGACTGACCACAAATCCAAACAGCCGGTCGGCATCCGCGTTGAAATTCGCGGGACTATAGGTGGGTTTGTATGCCTTTTCACTCACCACCGTCCGGGCGGCGTCACGCGAAGCGCTGAACCCGTCAAACGCGGAATCCCGATACACATATTGGAAATCCGTGTCCGGATAGATCTCAACGCCTTTAGAGGAGCCGTCCTCCAGCATGGATTGAAATGCCTTGTCCCCGCCGAGCTGTTTTTCCGCCTTGAGCAAGGAGGCCGGGCCGGATTTCACGCCGCCCTTCTGCCAGCCCGAATACTGTATCACCAGCTGGTTTTCCGGCAGAGAGGCGGCGAGACGGTCAATCAGCTCCCCCGCCTGCTCATAGGTGGTCAGTGCACGGAGCTTCTCTTTCGGAATACCTAAAAAAGGCTCAAGATCGTCCACCGCCCCGAGTATCTGGACAACGGCCGGCACGGCCGTTTCCGTGAACGCCGACAGCTTGCCGTCGGCAGCAAGCTGTCCGCGGTAGGCGGCGGCAATATCCATGAAATCCCGGCAGGCCGCCGGAAACGTAAAGGTTACCTCGATCGGGCTTAAATCCGCGTTGTCCGGATAGCTGCGCACCGTATCCGTATCGGTGGAAAGCAGTTTGGTGGTCGCGTAATCCAGCAGCTTGAAACGGAATCCAACCGTACCGACCGGTTTGTCCGCCGTGTGCGGAGTCACCAGCACGCTGGCGCTGGCCGCCCCCTCCGTCGCCTCGGCAAAAAATCCTCCGTCCGCATTGATCAGCCCATACAGCGGGAAAAACACGGGCTCTTTGACCGAGGTGCGGGAGGTGCGGTAAAGCGAATAGTCCTCCCCAAACACCCGCTCTTCATAATCAGGCACAGAAGAAGAGACAGTTCTCCCCAGATCCATAATGGCGCCGGAACCGTCCGGGACGATCACCGTCGTTGAGGACATGCCGCCTTCGGTGTTCCAAAAGGGGAGCAGAACAAGGCTTTCCACCTTCAGCAATCCCAAGGCGCTCATCTCATCGACGCGGGCCCGCACCCGCAGCCGGCCGTCCTCCAGCGTGTATTCCACCGGCAGGAGAAAATGGCTGTTGTCCGACCCGCCTGCCTGATAGCCGGTCCGTTCGTTATCCGCATCCCGATCCGCGGCAGTATAGCCGATCTTCTCGAAATAGGACAGGAGGCGGTTTACTTCGAGAACCGACGGGTTATTCTTCAGGACATAGATCCGCTGGAGCTGCTCCAGCCTTGTGTAGGTTTCTTTCAGCGTATCCAGCACCTGCTGGTCTTCTATCCGGGAAATATCCGCCAGGGTGTAATAGCGGCTGAAATACAACACCTCGTCGGCAGACAGCTGCTTTGCAATCTCCTCATACCGCTCTTCCGTGAGGGCCTGGGGATACAGGCCCTGCTTTGTGGTGCGGCCGAAAAGATATTCCACCCGCAGCCCGTTTTCCATAGGAACCGTCTTTGCCTGCCCGTACTGCATACAGTCGTCGAAGGAGTACATGGTCTTCTCCGACTCGTTGGCCGTGATGACGTTGGCATACAGCAGCGAGGTATAATGTCCCTGGGAAAGCAGGTCAAAATCCAGCCGGTTCTGCGGATTGGAATACCAGACCTCTCCCGACGCCGTTTTCACAGCCAGCTCGCCGGTCGTTTCGTGGTAATACAGCTCCGTGCCGTTGCTCTCGGCAATGCGGCGCATTTTGTCCAGTCCGAGCAGTTCGGCGGATTGCTCCAGGGCGTCGGCGCTGGTCGGCCACCCGGCGATTACGTCCTGGGTCAGCTCCGGGAACAGCCGCACCTCCGCCGTGCCCCCCGCCAGCAGCAGGGCCGCCAGCCCGCCGGCAACCAGCACAAACGCCAGCAGGCGGTATAACCATTTGCGCATGCACTCACCTCCTCAGCTGCAGCTCGATGTATACGCCGCGGATATACGACAGCATGTCGTCCACAACGCTCAGGAAAAGCACCGCCAAAAAGGCGATGAACACCATTGCGGCGACAGTCATAATCAGAGCGAATATGGCCTGCCGGACCGAGAACTGATGAATGGTCACCATCCCGGTAAACAGCAGCAGCAGCGACAAGACGACCCCCGCCGTCGTGACGATGCCAAGGAATGTGGCCTCCTCCGCCGTCAGCACCCGGCTGAGCAGCACGCCGATCAGGGCGGTGACGGAGTACGGCATAGTGGCGTAACAGGTAGCCATGAAAATATCCCGGAACCGCCCTTCCCCGTCCATCAGGACCGTGATCGACCAGTTGGCCACACACCACAGCAGCACCGGAATCAGCACGTTTGCGGTGGTACGGAGAATATGGAACTCCTTGATGTTGACGACCGCGAAACTGAGGCCGGTATATACGCTCTGACACACCGCCGCCGCCAGCATCAGCAAAAGCAAAAGGAGGCAGGAAACCAGGTTTCCCTTGTTTTCAAAGCGCAGTTCATAGAAACCGCGTATGGGATGGGACAGAATGGTAAAGGAATAGCGGAGCCCGCCAAGCACGTTTTTCATTTCCGAATCCATTCCTTTCTGATCGGGAGAGGGTGGGCGGTATCGCCGCCGCATAGGGCGAGTGCCGGCATGGGAAGCTTTTGGGAGCGCCGCCCGCCGGGCCGGCATCTTCCCGTTCCCCTACAGGCTTTCCCGCCGTTCCCGCTGTTCCCGCCGTCTCCGGCGCCGTATGTACCGCCAGGTCAACGGCACAGCGGCAAGCACAGCCGTTGCCGCCAGCAGGACAACCGCCGGCACAAAATACCGCTGCATCTGCTGCGCGCGATATTGCTTGAACGCTTTTGAGTACCATGTGCTGTTCTGGCTTTCTTCAAACAGCCGCATGGCCGTTTCGTACTCGCCGCTTTGATAGGCGATTTTGCCCAGCCCCACATAAGCCAGCGCGTACTCCGCGCTCTGCTCGAGGACCGCTTCCCAGGCCGCCTCGGCTTCCTGAAGGTCCCCGGTGTATTCGGCGCTGAGCGCCTGCTGCACCGACCGTGCGAAAGCGGTCTGCCGATATACGCACACACTGCGCGTGCCGGTATCGGCCACATAGAGATATTCCTCCTGCTGCGTCACCGCCACCGGCATACGCAGCCCTCCCGCCGTCACGTCCGGGCCGGCAAACGCATACAGCAAATAACCGTCCTGGGAATAGGTAAATATGTGGCTTCGGTTATTGTCCAAAAGGGTGAAGGTCCCGTTTTCGCCGCAGGACACGTCCGTGATCTGGGAAATGCCGGTATACCCGCTCAGGTCGCTGTCCAGCACGTCGAGGTCCCCCACCACCGGCCCATAGCCGTTGCGGTCCATAATATCGGAGCCGAGATAGTTGAGGCGGCGCACCACCATCCCCTGGTCGCTGCTGCTTCCGGACTGGATATCGCCGCGCACGGCGTTTTCATCCATGGCGGCCAGCGTGGCGAACAGATAACCGTCTTCGTCAAGCTCGATGTTGTTGTACTCCACCGGTACAAAGTCCTTCATGCGTTCCCGCTGCGCGGCGGTGGACAGGCGGCGCCAAAGCAGCTCGATGGTGCTGTATTTCACCTTGCCGGCGGCGAGAAATCCGGTAAAGGTGCCGTCCGGTTCGAATTCCACGATCCCCTCGTTAATGTTGATCGCCACAACGTGAATCCGGCCGGTCGGGTCCACCGCCAGCTTGGACGGACGGTACCGTTCGGTGAATTCCTCATTAATAATGGCGCTGGCTTCCGCCGTGGGCGCCGGGATGATGAGCTTTTCCCGAAACTGCCCGTCGAGATGCAGAACCTCTTTTGTTTTACCGTCGCAGATGTAAATATCCGAATCGGCGTCCACAAATATGCCGAGAGGCTCGCCAAACCGGACAAAGGCGCCGTCGGCAGCCGTGTAGCCTTCCGCCGTTTCCAGAAGGCTCAGCTGTTCATCCAGCACGATAATGCGGTTATCCTCCTCTTCCGGGCCGCTCACCGCCACATACACGCGGCCGTTCGCCGCCGCAAACAGGTCGTTGATTTGTCGGAAATCCGGCAGTCCGAGGTCCACGCCGGTAACCCGGCCATCCAGCGTATAGGGAGCCGGACAATCCGAAGCTTCTCCCCACAGCCCGTATGTATAGCTTGGGAACGCCCGTTCTTCCACCTTTTCGGCAGACGCGGTCTGAAAGCCAGCCGATGCCGTAAGCAGCGCCGCCATTGCACAGACAAGCTTCCGAATCTTCATGCGAGCGTCCCCTTTCATTCCTTGATGCCCGAAGCGGTCATGGTGTCCATAATATTGCTTTGGGTGATAATGAAAATCGTGATCGGCACAATCATCATCACCACGCTGACGGCCGCCGACGCCCCGGCGCGCCGTACGCCGCCCGCAGCGATCTGACTCAGCGCGTAGGTCAGCGGCTTAAGCTGCTCGCTGCGGATGGAAACCCCGCCGTTGGCATTCCACAGATTCTGAACGGAAAAGATAATCAAGGTCATCCATGCGGATTTCACGCCGGGCATAACCACGCTGAAAAAGATGCGCAGTTCGCCTGCCCCGTCGATCTTGGCAGCTTCCAGGATGGAGTCGTGAACGTTGCCCATGAACTGCTTCATCAGGAACAGCCCCAGCGACGAACCGACGGCCGGCAAAATCAGCGAGGCATAGGTATCCACCAGATGCAGATTGGAAAGGATGATAAAGTTCGGAATGGCGGTGACGGTTGGTGAAAACAGCAGCGTCAGCACCACCACCGAGAAAAACAGGTTCCGGCCGTAAAAGCGGTGCTTTTCCAGCACATACGCCGCCATGGAGGCGAAAATCACATGCAGCCCGGTCCCCGTCACGGTGACAAACACCGTATTGAACAGGTAGCGCGACATCGGCACCCACGCATTGCTCATCAGGCTGCCGAGGTCCAGAAAATTATCGAAGGTCGGATTCTCCACAAAAAAGCGCGGCGGATACAGGAACAGCTCGCTGAGCGGTTTGAACGCGTTGTTGATGACATACAGTATCGGGATAATCATTACCACTGAAAAGGCGGCCAAAACCGCCAGGTTGAGCAGGTCTCCGGCTATGCTCCGGGTCTGTTTCACCCTCAGCAGGCGCCGCAGCAGCCGGCCGAACCATCCGGCGCGTGCCGGCCGTTCCCGCCGGGATGCCGCTGTTTTGCCGGAGGCAGCCATTTCTTTGTTATGCATCGGTTTGCCCACAACCTTTCCATTGTCCCCGCATCCCGCCGGGACTGATAATCCCTGCGAACCGGCGCTATTTCCCAACCCGATCGATCAGCTTGTTCACCAGCTGACGTGCGATAATCATGATCGCGAACAGCACCGTCGCCATAGCCGATGCATAGCCCAGCTCAAACCGCTGATAGCCTACA
This sequence comes from Candidatus Avimonas caecicola, assembly GCA_904419875.1. GTDB lineage: Bacteria > Bacillota > Clostridia > Oscillospirales > Acutalibacteraceae > Avimonas > Avimonas caecicola. Next base: position 65,353 of record CAJFTG010000004.1, read on the forward strand.
TCCGCCATCAGGTTCACCATCGTCGTCGCCACATTGTCAGTGGACGGATACCCCGCCAGCGCAATGGTGACATCGTGGATGGAAAACGCGCCGGATATGCTCATCACCACACCGAACATCAGCTGCGGCTTCATCACCGGCAGGGTCACATACCACAGCTCCTGCCAGCGGTTGCGCAGCCCGTCGAGCGCCGCGGCCTCATACAGCTGCCGGTCCACGTTTTTCAGGCCGGCCACAAAGGACAGAAACCCCGCGCCCATGCTGCTCCACAGCACGCACAGAGAGATAACCAGCTTGATATACCGGGTATCCGACAGCCACTCGACCGGCCGGTCAATAAATCCCCAGTTCATCAAAAAGCCGTTGATATATCCATAAGCGTCGCTCGAGAACAGCACGCCGAACACCACATAGATGGACCCGGCTATCGCCGGCGAATAGAAAATCAGCACAAACAGCATCCGCATTCCGGAGCTGACCTCGTTGATCAGCCATGCCAGCGAAAAGGACAGGATATATCCCAGCGGCCCGGTAATCAGCGCGAACACCAGCGTGTTCTGCACCGCGATTGGGAAAACCGCGTCGCTGGTAAACATCCGCAAATAATTATCCAATCCCACGAAGCGAAGCGGCTCGTAAATGTTGTTATAGGTAAAGCTGTAAAACACCGAGGTAACGACCGGCAAAACGGTAAAGAGCGTGAACAACAGCGCAAACGGCAGCAAAAACAGATAGGATACCCGGTCCTTCCATATCCGCCGCATCACTCGTCCGACGCCGGAATTTCTGGCAGAACGGCTCATCATGTCCCCTCCTGTGTCTCAAACATTCAATCCGAACTCCTTGCGTTTTTGCCTGATCTCGTCGTTGATCACCTGGGCGTAGGTCAGGATGGATTCCCTGGCGTCCATGCGGTTGGTTTCCCGGGTTGCCGCGCGGAAAGCATTGTTGATATAGCGCGGAAGATAATATCCGCCCGGCACCTCGGGCACCGCTTTCGCCCACTTAGCCTGCGCCGTCAGCGCACGGAAGGTACGGGCAGTCCAGTCGAGATTTCCCATGGCTTCCAGATTGGCGGTCGGATACCGCGCCGAAGCGCCCAGCAGGCTTTCCATTTCCCTGCCGAAATAGGTCTGGGCGTCGGCGCTGGTCCACCATTTCATATAGTCCCACGCCGCTTCCTTATGCTCCGACGCCGCCAGCAGCACCACACCGGTCGACGACGAATAACAGGAATAATCCACCGAACCGTCCTCCCGCCTGGTGCCGGGAACCATCGCCATTTCCCACATGCCCCGAATCTCCGGAGCGGAAACGGCCAGGGTGTTGTACAGCGTATAATCGGCAATCACAATCGGCGACTCGCCGGTGCGGAACCGGTTGGCCACGTTGAAGATCGACGGCAGTCCGCTGCGATTGTACAGGTCGGTCCAAAAGCGGAAGGTTTCCACCGCCACCTCGGTGTCCAGCGCCGTGGCGGTGAAATCGTCCGTGTAAAAGGAACCGCCCCGCTGATACAGCAGTGTGGCGAAGGAGCCGAGGCCGTTGGTGTTGGCGTTGGCGCCGGTTTCCATCAGGACGGACATATTGTTCTTCTGCAGCGTCGGCAGGCAGCCCCGGAGATCCTCCCACGTCCACGGGTTTTCCAGCGCGGGCGCCGCAATACCGAGCTGCTCCAGGATGTCGCTGCGGTAGAACATCATCAGGAAAGTCTGCTGTTCCGGCAGCGCATACAGGCCGTTTTCATACATAAACGGAACATACGCGCTTTCCTGAAACCGGGAAAGCACCGCATCCAGCTCCTCTTCCGGGACCAGATCGCGCAGATCGGTCAAGACCTTGCGCATGGCGAAATCCACCGGCTGGCTTACCCCCGCGCCCATCAGCACATCCGGGCCGTTTCCGGCCGCCAGGGACGGCAAAATGGTATCGGCCGCCACAATCTGCAATTGCACGCCAACGGTTTTGCCATAGGTCTGCGCCGACTGCGGCTGATAAAAGGAACGGATCATGTCGCTGTAGATCGAAGCCTGATCCCGTCCGGATACCGACCACACGGTGATGACCTCATCGGTTTCTTCGGACAAGGCGCCAAGGCTGGTATAATCCTCGAAGAAGGAGGCGAAAAACAGGCGGATTCCATACCACAGCCGGCTGAAAAAACCGGCGTCGGCCGCAGGCATGTCCGACCCGGGCGCGGCCAGCTGGATGGTGTCGAGATCCAGCGGCCGGGCGGCCGCTTCCGCTATCCAGTCGTTGAGCGCCGCGATGTTATCCTTGAAAAAGGAAAAGTTGGAGGCAACTTTGCCGGTGTCGCCGGCAAACGTGCGCAGCTGAATCGCCAGCTTGCGCAGACTTTCCAGATCGCCGCCGGCCTCCTCGGAAACCGTCAGCACCTGATCGGCAATGCTGTCCAGCTCGGCCGCCTGCCGCCGCATCTCCCCGATCGTTTCCGGAATCAGCTCATCCAGATTATAGTCCCGGTATCCGTCCGGCGAAGCGCTCATGATCATGAGCAGCTGCCGGTAGATCTCATTCAGGGACTGGATGCAATCCGTCGTGCGGCCAAGCAGCGCGGCGAAATCCCCCAAACTGACGGTGAGGGACACGGTATAGGTCTTTCCCGCCTCAAAGTAAAACCTGTACGGCGTTCCGTCCGCGTCCCCAAGCGCCAGCATCTGCCAGCCCCGCTTGTATACAAAGCGGAGGTTTTCCGCCTCCTGGAACGGCGTTTCCCCGTCGATCTGCAGGCTGCGGGTCGCGTAAAAGCCTTGGGAGTAATTCTGCCGGCAGCGCAGGCGTATCTCATACATGCCGCTTTCTTCCACCTGCATTTCCCAGGCAAGCGTACTGCCCGCCGCCGTCCACTTTTCGCCGCCGATGATGTTCAGGCTGATCTTGGCGCCTTTGGACGGGGTGGTGGCCGGGGTGCTGCGGTCCGATATGGCAAAGAGCGCCGGGTCGTTCTTCCAGGCGGTCAGCTCCGCCTCCAGCGGTTCGAGCGAAACCGACGCATCCGGCGCCTGCGCATGAGAAGCGGCATACTGCGCGTATGTCATCGGCTGCTCCGGCTGCACGAAACGGAGGCTGCGGATGCGCACAGAGGACTGTACCACCGAAATCTCCAGCGTCTGGCTTTCCTCCAGCGCAAACAGCAGCGGGCCGTTTTCATAGCCGGTGCTGTCCGCGGCCGTTTCCGTAAGCCAGCCGCGTTCGGAAAACGGGATTTCTTCCTGCGGCAGGCGGAGATCATTGCCGCGGCTGTCCTCTCTCTGCGCTCCGGGCTTATCCCGCCAACGCCGGCGCAGCAGAATATTCTCTGCCGCACGGGAGGGGGATTGCCCGTCAAGCTGCAAGGCAAGCTGAACATTCTGGGTGCTGTCCGGCAGAGGGTCGTACTCGATCTGCAGCGCATATACCCCGGGGGCGGCCTTCAGCGTCAGCGCCAGCTCCCCCTCCTCATCGATGCAAACGCTCTCCCCGTCCAGCCGGGCTCCGGTCATGGACTCCGGCGCCGTACCCCCGTCGGAAAACAGCACCTCGACGGGTGCGAGTTCCTGCGCGGCCGGCGCCGGGGGCGCAGCGCCTGTGGAGACTTCGTCCAGATCTGCCGCCCGTACCGGCGGCACATATAGGAGTCCCAGGCAGATCGCCAGTGCGCCTGCCAGCCCGGTCATTCTGCAAAACCGCATGGTGTCAGCCTCCCTAAGAAAGTATCCGCGTCGTGCGCAGTCAGCCCTGGCCGTTCATCTGCTCCTTCAGGATTGCCGTATACGGGCTGTCGTCGATGAGCGCCTGCATCTCCGGCGCCAAGCCGTTGACCATGGAGGACGGCGTGCCGCCCCCATCCATGAACGCGGTGCTCAATTCCCGGAAGGATTCAAAGATCCCGGAACGGCTCACATCGTTGGACTTCATGCGCCAATTCAAAAGGATATCCGTGTACACGCCGACCGACGCCTCGTCGCTGAACAATTCCTCCGCCCGCATCTGAATCTCCTGCTCCCGGGAAAGCGTTTCATCCGGCGCATACAGCGCCGCATAGACAATCAGCGCCATTTTGGCCCGCTCGTCGCTTAAGGTTTTCGGAATAAACATCGCGTTGCCGCCCATGCTCGGATCCAGGTAGTCGGTTCCCGACGGTCCGACCGGGAAATAGGTCAGGCCGTAATCCGAACGGTCGATGTTGTTCTTATCCGCGTAATCATTGACATATTCATCCAGGACCCATTCCTCGCACAGCAGCATTCCCAGCTTGCCGGAAGGAAGGAACTCCGCCGCCTTTTGATACCCGAACGCAACCAGGGATTTGTCGGTGTTGCACATGTTGTTGAACACCTCGATCGCCGCCAGGGCTTTTGCATCCGTGAGCCCCAGCTTCAGCAGCCCGTCCTCGTCCTGTTCGATCACCGAGCCGCCGTTGGACATAATCATGCCGGCCAGCACCATATCCCCGCAGGTCGTGCCGACGCCCCACTGGACCACTTCGCCGGAAGAATCGTATTTCACCAGCTGCCGCGCATAGTCCTGGAAGGTCGCAAAATCCCACTTCTTGTCCTGAGCGATCAGTTCGTTGGGGTCGGTCAGACCCGCTGCGCGAAACAGCTTTTTGTTGTACAGGCAGAGAACCTGTACCGCGTCCCGCTCACGGTTAAAGCCGTAGATCGACGAACCATAGGTCATATCCCCGGCAACCACCTTGCTCCAGGTGCCGTCCGAAAAATCGATGCCGACCTCCCTGCTGAGCTGGCTCACATCCCGGATGGCGCCCGCCTGAATCCAGCCGCCCGCATACCACGGCGTTGTTTCCATAATGTCGCCGAAGGGTTCTTCGGCCATGATGGTAGGCGCCATGTTGTCCCAGTAGTTTCCGGCGTCCACTTCCCTGAACTCCACGTTGACATGGAACGCCTTTTCCACCTCTTCTATCCGCTGGAGCAGGCGGTCGGTGTCGGTATTTCTGCCGGGAACCATGTCCTCCATTTTGATGTATGTAGAGGCGATGGTTACGGTTTCCCCGTTAAAGTCATAGCCTTCCGGGTTGAGGCCGCTGATGCCGGCGTTGCTCAGGGAAGATTCGCTTCCGCTTTCCGGCGCCTCTACCTGGCATCCGGCCATGCAGCTCATCATCAACGCGCCTGCCAATACCGCACAGACCGTTTTCCCCCATGCCTTCATTTTCCTCACAATCCTTTCCACGTTTTTACGGATATCGTTTTATTGATAAAATTTGCAGAATACGGTATACTGATGTAGGTCATACCTTTTCGCTACATAAACGCTGGCTGAGTTCCGGAGGATAAGCAGCATGCAGAAACCTTTTTATGAAAAGCATGTCCATGCAGACCCTGATCTTCCCTTTCTCCTTTTTGACGGCGTGTCCCAGCAACGCGTTACCAATAAGATCCTGCACTGGCACGAAGATATGGAAATCCTTCAGTTCATCGAAAACTCCGGCGTCGTCTTCTGCAACGGCCAGCGCATCGAGCCCCGTTCCGGGGACATCGTCATCATCAATCCCAACGCCCTGCATACGGTATGCACCACCGCGGACCGGGTCAGCTATTACTGCCTGATTGTGGACAAGGCTTTTTCGGATCAGCAGAAGCTGCCGCTTTCCTCCATGTCGTTCCAGATGCTGGTGGAGAAGGATACGAACATAGACAGGCTTTTTCTCGAATTAATCCGTGAAATGCACGAAAAGCACCTTTTTTTCAAGCAGCGCATGCAGGCAAACGTCACCAATCTGCTGATTCATATTTGCCGTCAATATCAGAACAACAGCAGACAGGTGCCGGAACACGCCGGCAATCAGAAGGAAACCATTGTAAAAAACATCATCCGGTACCTGCAGCACCATTTCACCGAAGACATCCATGTAGAGCAGCTCTCCCACGAGCTGGGGTTCAGCTATTCCTATCTGTGTCACGTCTTCAAGGAAATTACCACATGCACCATTGTGGAATATATCCAGCAGCTGCGCTGTATTTACGCCATGCAGTTGCTGACCACCATGGGATTATCCGTCAGTGAGGCGGCGGAGCAGGCCGGCTTTAACAACGTCTCGTATTTTTCAAAGATATACAAGCGCTTCATGGGCCATTCTCCCTCCAAAATAAGCGGCCGGAACAAAGCCGGCAGATGAAGCGGCGGTTGAAAGAACAAAACGGCGCCCCTGTCTTCGGACCGGGGCGCCGTTTTTCACAGTCAACCCTTGGCTTTGGCCGCTTTCCGCTTGCAGAACCACGCAACCGCACCGGCTGCCGCAGCCGCGGCCAACGCCGGTATGGCGGGAGAGGCGCCGCCGGTATCGGGGCTTTGGCTGGGCTTGACCTCACTCGCGGCGACATTCTTGGCAAAGGCCAGTTCGCGGAAGGTGACCGCCGCGCCTTCGCCCTGCAGGCCGCAGTCCCACCAGCTGTAGCCCTCTTCCTTGAAAGAGGCGGGAATCGCCTTGTCAAGGCAGATGACGCCCTGATAATGCCCGGCAGGCAGGCGATCCTCTCCATACACCGGATCGGGGACCGGCTCTACTCCCGCCACTGCCGCAATATAGGCGGTCAGTGTCAGCGAATCCTTCCCGTCCGCATAGGTCCGCGCCACCTCTTCGCCGTCTTCCGGCCGTCTTCCGGCGCGCAGGTGGATGCCGGCCTCTCCGCTTTCGATGGTGAAGTCATAGCTCAGCAGCAGGCTGTTTTCACCCACCGGGGTATAGCTGAAATACCCGCGTGCCGACGCATCCGCCATCCCTTCCGGAACGGACAGCCTCCATCCGGTGCTTGCATCTCCCTGAATATCGGCATTGCGGCCCTCAAACTCCCTGGACCATCCCTCCAGCGAATCCGGAAGAAGGTTCACCAGAATCTCCTTCTCCACCGTCGGCTCCTCACCCGGGCCGTTATCCGTCACCTTGGTTACATCCAGCAGTTTCAGGCTGCGCGCCGTGAATTCCGAGCCTGCGGTCGACCACGCCGTGAGGGTTTTGAGGATTGCTTCCCCATCCGGCCAGTCGTCCGCTTTCACCACGCCCTGGTAGGTGCCGGCCGGAAGCTTATCCCCGTCAACCAGCATCACGCCATGCTTGCCGGCAATCAGCGCCGCGATATCCACCGAGCGGTCGGCAAAATTCTGGGAAAGGCTCATCCCTCCCTCAGCGACCGTAAAGTCGTAGGCCAGATACGCTTCCACGCCGGAAAAATCCATCGGCTGGTCGTAATAGGCTTCCGACACCCATGCGCCGGCCTCTCCGCCGCGGATATAGGTGGTCTGTTTTTCCGCCTTCACCGCTTCGTTTTCGCCCAGTGCATCGTACATGTCGGTCATGCCGAGATCCAGCGACTGCCGGTACGCATAGGTGATCTCGCCGTCGGTGATGGTGCCGTCGGTATCGTCGCCGTCACCCGTTTCTTCCGCGGCAAAGCGGAGCGTCTTGATTTCCACACGGGTATAGGCGTTGATTTTCAGCAGAATCTGCGCACATCCCTGTTCGGCAGACCAGACCGACGACAGATCGGCGCAGCCCTTGTAGGCAGCGGCCGGCAGATAACTGTCATACAGTTCGGCGCCCTGTTCCTGAACCATAAGCGCCGTCAGGGCATTTCCCACCGGATAGGGGCTTTCCGCCCCCCGCAGGATCGGGCTGATATACATTTTCCCATGGTACGGATGCCCGTCCGGCGATTCCGATTCCGCGTCGTGCGCCACTTCGGAAACCGTAATTTCATAAAACAGCTTTTCGCCCGCCGCCGGGTGCACGCAATGGGCCTTTCCGTCCTTCGTAAGGTTGAGATAGAGCTGAGCATCCTCGCCGGCCGTCACGAAAGCGCCGGCATCCGCGGCGATATCCACCTTGGCCAGATCGGCTTCGGTCACGCCGCTGACCGTATAGCCGGCCAAAAGATCGCCGTTTTCCCGGTCGATTATTTCTTCCTCTTCCACCGTTTCGCCGCTGACCAGCTTCCATTCATTGAGCGTCACCCGGGTGAATTCGTTCAAACGCAGGCTCAGCCCAGCGGCCGCCGCATCGGTTCCCCATGCGCCGGACAGGTCCAGCACGCCCTGATACGTCCCGGCCGGAAGCGTGCCCTCCCAGACCTCCTGGCCATTGTCCCGGGCGATACCGCTCATGATGGCGCCGGAAAGCGCGTCGGCGGCTTCCTGGGTCAACGAGGGAACGTCGATGCCGACGGAAGCCCGGCCGTGATAGCTGTGATTCGCGTCGTCCGCCGTGTGTTCCGTCATCTCAATGGCAAAATCGTAATACAGCCCGGCCCCTTCGGGCGGAGTTATGCCCTGCCCCAGGGTCAGCACGGCATTGCCGTAGCCTTCGCCGCTGGTAAAGACTGTCCCCGCCTGGTCGGCGATGAGCCTTCCCACGTCTTCCCCGGCCGCTTTATAGGAGGCCAGCAGGTCGGTTACCAAAGGTTCCGCGGAATCGTCCGGGATCATCGTAACAAACTTCAACGTCTTTATGGTGACGGAGGCTCCGGCCGGCAGACGCACAATGACACTGGAAGCCCCCTTGTCAGTCGGCCAGCCGGCGGACAAATCCACGGTTCCGGTGTAATGCCCCACCCCCAGCGAGCTGGGACCGCCGCCGGTATTGTGCGCGTCGTTGACCGCCTGGACAAACGCATCGCCTAGGGCAAAATTGTAGCCGCCCGCCGTGGTCCATGCGTCCGGAATGATATAGGCGCTGCCGGCATTCACCGTAACATCATAGGCCAGCAAAGCGCCCTCGACCGGCTGGATGGAAGCCCTGCCTCCGTTCCCGTCATACAAATCGAGGATAACATCCACCTGCTCGGAATGATTGTTGGTGATGGTCCCGGTGGTTTTGTCACAGACCGCATTTTCCGTGCTCACCACCGGCACATAATCCGCAAGCAGATTTCCGTTTGGCACATCGCTCGGCTTAAGCTCCGGCCCGGCTGCCGGTCCGACAAATTTCAGCTTATGAATAACGATCTGCGAATCCGGTTCCAGCTTCAGCAGCATGCTGCTGGTCTCTTTACCGGCAGGCCAAACCGCTGACAGGTCCACCGCGCCGGTGTAACGCCCCGCTCCCAGCGAGCTGGGACCGCCGCCGGTACTGTGCGCGTCGTTGACCGCTTGGATAAAGGCGTCGCCCACCGTCCATCCGGAAGACGTATCCGGGTTCAGATACCCCGCGCCCCGGACAACCTCCATATCGTATTCGAGCAAAGCGCCCTCGGTCGGAGCAATGCCGGCGGGTTCCTCGCTTCCCGCCTTCAATAAATCCAAATATACCGTTCCTCCCTGCGCGCCGCTGGTAAAAGTGCCGGTAGCCGTGTCCGCAATCACCTTTCCCACATCCCCGGCCACCGTGCCGCCGGTCAGAAAGTCTCCGCCGACCACCTCCTGCCATTCCGCAGAGGCATTCGTCAACAGCCCGCCCGTCATACCGCAGAGTGCCGTTGTCATCAGCGCGCAAGCGCCGAAAACGGCCAGCCCCTTGTGCACACGGTTCATATCGTCTCCCGTCCTTTCCTCCTATTTTGGTTCCACACAGCTTCGTCAAGGCCCATGCGTCGGCCGGCAGAAACAACGCCGAAAAGCCGTTTTCCCGTTCAGGTCATCGGTTCCTCATCCTTTCAGCCAGTCACATCCCAAGCCCTCTCCCGGAGTCTGTGAATTGCCGCTGTCCGTCGTTTGAGAAATCTCCGGATTTTGCAACGAAAACGTGGTCGGTAAACACGCTGTGGGTTGGCCCTGTCCCAATAAAGCAATAAAAATCCGGCGGATTCTGCCCATTGTGTCGCAAATTTATTCATTCAGCGCCGTTTTCATTTATAAGAATACCATAAATAAATTTTTTATAAAGAAACAAATCCGTGCAAAACTATAACAAATCTGCTGTAATTCCCTTTTTTCCATTTCCCCTCATACCTATCCGAGCGAGTGTGCGCACCCCCGTGCCGCCATGAGTCGGTCGGTCGTTGGAAACCCGCAGAAACGGCCGCGGCGGGCCGCTCCGGCACGATGATGCCGCCATAGGGAAGGCCATAAGCACAGAGCCGATGGTCCTGTGCTTGCTCACAGGGCCATCGGCTCTTTCATTCTCTCCCCATTCCCTTTTGCGCCCCCGGAGCAGGGTTGGCCGGACCGAATGCAGATCTATACCATCAGGGACTAAAGAGGCGCTCTCGCCATCGTTTTGGCGGTCGATTCCCACGGTTTTGCCAGGGGCGCCCCCCTTTCCGCTCCGGGCATGGAAAGAGGGCGGCTGTTTTCCGGCTTGAAAATAACCGCCCACTTGGTTAGTGTATTCAGTTTTGTGCATCTTTGCCGGACAAACGGGAATTTTCAGACCTGCGCGTATCCCAAAAGCAGCGTGGATTTATACTTTCTTCCGGGTCAAGAATATTCCAATGATTGCACCGGTCAGGATAATCGGCGCCACCCTGACAAACAGCCATTCAAAAGAGTGATATGCCGCTCCGAGAACAGCGGTTTCAGGATCGCTGTAATCCCATCCCAAGTAAAGGCTTTTTAACGCCAACAAGATGGCAAAAATTACTATTATACCTGCGCACAAGGAAATGAAAAGCCAATGCAGGATTCTTTTTCTTGTGGTTTTTCTCTGTGCAAGCTGCCAGTTTATCACCTCCAGTTTTTGGGAAATCGCCTTTAGGTCATCCGCTTCCGACTCAACAACGTTTTCTCCAAGCAACACGCTTACGGGTGTTTCAAGCGCTTCCGATATGGAGATCAGCAGATCGGAGTCGGGAACGGACAATCCTTGCTCCCATTTGGAAATGGTTTGCCGCACCACATTCAGCTTGACGGCAAGCTCCTGTTGGGAAAGTCCTTTTGATTTTCTGATTGCTTTCATATTTTCGCTGAGCATGTGGGATACTCCCCTTTCTTCTGGTCTTTGCCATTATTCTATGAAAAACCAGCCGTTGCTGCAAGCAACGCATTTTAACATTCAAGCAAAATGGCTATTTTTGTCCCCTTATTTGATAATGATTCGATTTCCGGGCAGGATGTATTCCGATATATTAAACGAAATATTCAAGTCCTTTCAGATCACCCGGACCACAGAAGAGAATTGGCGCCAATTTTTCGGAGAGGGACCGCATATAGGCAATTTTTCATTTTCCTCTTCGTTCATGTGCCCGGCAAGATACACAAGCCGGTCTCTGCACGGAGCACACTCTCCGCCGGTCGGCGTGCGGGTTCCCGCTGCTGCCGGGCTCCCCTCGCCGACGGATGTCTCATAACCCCGGACGGGCCCCGCCTCAGCGGCGTTGCGGCCGTCGAATGCCTCCGTCACGGAGGAGGCGGACCGGGAATCAAAAACAAAAACCAGAACCCCGGGGAATCACGAAGAGCACAGACAAGGGTAAGAAGGTACGGGAGAGGCAAATGGGGCAAAAGGAGCAAGAGAAGCCGGAGAGGCAGGAGGACAGCGCGGGGCGGAGGGACAGGAGGGACAGGAGGGACTGGAGCGGCAGGAGAGAGGGAAGTCAGGGGGTCGGAAAGAGCGGCGCCGGCACAAAGGGAAAATGCCGCACGCTTTCCCGCTGCGGGCATCAGCCCCTGTTTCGCCTTGCCCGCGAACCGACCGGATTTTTCCTCAAGAGGAACGGCCCCTTCCGGAATGCGGCGCGCGTCGTCTCCGAAAGCGGCCCAGACCCGTGCCGTGCGCAGGGGGACGGGGCAACAGGACTGTCCGGAGCAGCGGGAACAGCAGGAGGGGCAGGAGTGAGCAGAGTGGTGACAGAAGCGGCGCAAAGAATACGCCAAAGCCGCCGGGATCCTTCGATCCCGGCGGCTTTTTCCGTGCGGACGGCGGCCGTGCTTTTCGGCCGGTCTGGGGCCGCCGCGTTATTCCCTGGTCAACAGCGCCGTGAAGGCCCTGTGCGCCATATACACATCCAGCTTGGAGACAATCTCAAACGGCGCGTGCATGGACAGCACCGGCACCCCGAGGTCCACGGTGTCCACATTAAGGTTGGCAATATACATGGCGACCGTCCCGCCGCCGCCGGCGTCCACCTTGCCCAGCTCGCCGATCTGCCAGAGCACGTTCCCGCCGTCCATCAGGCGGCGGACGTGGGCCATCAGCTCCGCGGACGCATCGGAGGTGCCGGACTTCCCGCGGGAACCGGTGTACTTGGTCAGCACCACGCCGCGGTTAATCATCGCCGCGTTTTTCTTTTCAAACACGTCGGGGTAAATCGGGTCGAACGCCGCATTGACATCGGCGGACAGGCAGACCGAACTGGACAGCACATGCCGCGCCTCCTCGCCGAAAGCGGCCGCGATATCCGCGATGAAGTATTTCAGCCATGCCGACTGCATGCCGGTCGCCCCTTCGGAGCCGATCTCCTCCTTGTCCGCCAGCAGGGTGACGGCGGTATAGGCGGGGTTCTCCGTTTCAAAAATCGCGGTGAGGGCCGGATAGGCGCACACCCGGTCGTCGTGCCCGTACGCGCCGATCAGGCTGCGGTCGAAGCCCACGTCCCGCGCCGGAAAGGCCGGGACGGCTTCCAGCTCGGCGGAGAAGAAATCCTGCTCGAGTATGCCGTATTTTTCGTTGAGGATATGCATGATGTTCAGCTTGACCAGCTCGCTGCCCTCGTCGTCCCGGAAAGCGCGGGAGCCGATCAGGATATTGAGGTCCTCCCCCTTGACGATCTGCGCCGCCGGGCGCTTCATCTGCTCGTCCGCCAGATGAGGCAGCAGATCGGTCACGCAGAACACCGGGTCGCCCGGCTCCTCACCGATCCGCACGGTCACGCAGGTCCCGTCCTTTTTCGCCACCACGCCGTGCAGGGCCAGGGGAATCGCCGTCCACTGGTACTTCTTGATGCCGCCGTAATAGTGGGTGTCGAAATAGGCGAGGTCGTTGTCCTCATAGAGCGGATTGGGCTTGAGGTCCAGCCGGGGGGAATCGATGTGGGCGGCGGCGATCGAGACGCCGTCGGTAATCGGCCGGGAGCCGATTACCGCGAGCATCAGCGCCTTGCCGCGGTTATTGTAATACACCTTATCCCCCGCCTTCAGGGGCATCCGGCGGTCGAACGGCACAAACCCCCGTTCCTCGGCCGCCCGTACGGCCCAGTTTACCGCCTCCCGCTCGGTTTTGGAAGCGTTTAAAAACGCCATATACCCTTCACAGTAACGGTCGGCGGCCTGAATCTCCGCCGGTTCCAGCGTGCGGGACGCTTCCTTCGAAGTGTAGAACAGCGCCTCCTTGCGCTGTTCGGACAGGGACTTGTCGGACATACGTATTACCTCCTGCATTGAAATTCTGTTGGTTTCGCAAACCCATCGAAAACCCTGGCACAGCCGCCGGGGCGGCGGGCCGGTCAGAGGCCGTACAGCTCCCGGTACATCTCCGCCGCCGCCGGGATCTTTTCCACGTAGCCGGCGGTTTCCGGGAAGGGAATGTCCCGGAGCGTTTCTCCGTCATCGGAACAGGCCGGGTCGGCCAGCCATTTCCGGACGTTGCCGATTCCGGCGTTATAGGCCGCGAGCAGGGTCCGGGTATCGCCGAACTCCTCCCGCAGCAGGGAAAGCACCATCGTCCCGTAGCGGATATTGGTTTCCGGGTCGAACAGTTCGTCCGCCGGAAGATCCTCCGCCTCGGGCGAACGGCTCTGCGCCCAGAGGAAGGTATCCTCGGTCAGCTGCATCAGCCCCATCGCCCCCGCGCGGGAAACGGCGCCGGGATCGAACTCGCTTTCGGTGCGGATGAGGGCGTATAGAAACGCGGGTTCAAAGGAATAGTATTCCGCATACTTTTCCACATATTCGCTGTATTCCAGCGGGTACGCCGCCTGCATATACCGGCGGTAGCCCGCGCGCAGCAGCAGCGTCCCCGCCGCCAGCAGAAGCGCCAGCAGGAGCATCTCCAGCCGCCATCCGATGCGCCGCGGCCGACCGGCCGGCCCGGCGCTCTCTTTCCGGCGGCGCAGCTTACCGGTCATTGGCCCACTCCCGTATCCGGGCGGCCAGATCGTCCGCCCTGGCGCGCAGGGAAGCGAGATCCCCGCCGTTGGACAGCACCACCGCCGCGCGGGAGGAGTAGTAATCCTCGGGCTGCTGGGCGGCCATCCGGGCGCGCGCCTGCGTTTCGGGCAGGCCGTCCCGCTCCATAATCCGGCGCAGCCGGCTTTCGAACGGCGCGACCACCGCCACCGTGATGTCGCAGATCCGGTCCATCCCGCTTTCAAAAAGCAGCGGGGCGTCAATCACGGCGGCCAGCTCGTGCGTCTGCTCCATACGCATCAGGATGCGGTGGGTCTCCTCGATGATGTACGGATGGGTCAGGGCATTGAGAAGGGCCGTGTCCTCCGGCGTGGCGAACGCCCTTTTGGCCAGCTGGCGGCGGTTGAGCGTCCCATCCTCGTTGAGGATGTCCTCCGAAAATTCCGCCGCCAGGCGGCGCAGGCATTCGCTCCCCGGCTCCACCACCCGGCGGGCGAGGACATCCGCGTCGATAACCGGGAGCTGCGCCGCGGCCAGGCGGCGGGAAACCTCGCTTTTTCCCGACCCGGTTGGCCCGGTCAGGCCGACGACATATACCTTATCCAGCAACGTCGATCACCTCAAATCCGGCGGCGCGCAGCAGGCGGTTGTAGACGGCCAGCCCCACGCCCTCCTCAGGCGGGCAGGCGCAGTACACCGTCTGCGCCCCGATCTCGTCCAGGCGGCGGAGGGCGTCGAACACCCGGCGCGCCTGTTCGGCGGAATCCTCCCGCCGTCCGTATGTGATATAGGGGACGCGCAGCGCCCCCTCCTCCCCGTCAAAGCACATGGCGGCGACCTGCCCGGCCTGCCGGGCGTTGACAAAAGCCGCATAGGCGGCGGGCGTCCCCCGGACAAGCACAACATGGGCTTTGGGGGCGTAATGCTTATACTTCATCCCCGGCGAAGCGGCCGCCGCCCCCTCCGGCAGGCGCCCAGTCACCGCCGGATGGACGGAAACGCCTCCGGCCACCGCCGCCAGCATTGCCGGCGTGATCCCCCCCGGACGGAGCAGGCAGGGCGTCTTCCCCGTCACGTCCACCACGGTGGATTCCACCCCCACGGCGCACTCTCCCCCGTCCAGCACGGCGGGGATCCGCCCGGCCAGATCCGCCATCACATGGGCGGCCAGCGTCGGGCTGGGGCTGCCGGACAGGTTGGCCGACGGCGCGGCCAGCGGCGTGCCCGCCTCCCGAATCACCGCCCGGGCCAGAGGATGGGAGGGCATGCGCACCGCCACGGTGGCCAACCCTGCGCTCACCTCGTCCGGGATACGGGCGGATTTGCGGAAGATCATGGTCAGCGGCCCCGGCCAATATGCCCGGGCCAGCCTTGCGGCCAGCTCCGGCACCTCCGCCGCCAGAAGCGGCAGCGCGTCCAGGTCCGCGATATGCACAATCAGCGGGTTGTCCTGCGGACGGCCCTTGGCGGTGAAAATCCGGCTCACCGCCCCGCCGTTCAGGGCGTCGGCCGCCAGGCCGTACACCGTTTCGGTCGGGATGCCGACCAGCTCCCCCGCCCGCAGAAGGGCGGCCGCCTCCTTGACGCCGAGGGCATCCCCCGGCAGAAGGCGGGTTGCATATTCTCTCATGGAAGCATCCAAGTCCTTTCCCGGCAGACGCCCTCTCAGTCCTGCGCCTGCAGCTTTTCCGCCCGGTCGGCCGTGTTCAGCGCGTCCACCAGCTCGTCAAGGTCCCCGTCCATGATGCTGTCGATGCGGTAGAGGGTCAGCCCGATGCGGTGGTCGGTCACCCGGCCCTGGGGGAAATTATAGGTGCGGATGCGCTCGCTGCGGTCCCCGGTGCCGACCTGCGCCCGCCGGTCGGCGGCGACGGCGCTGCGCTGCTGCTCCCGCTCCCGTTCGTACAGCCGGGCGCGGAGCACCTTCATGGCCTTGTCCTTATTTTTGTACTGGCTGCGCTCGTCCTGGCATTCCACCACCAGGCCGGTGGGCAGATGGGTGATGCGGATGGCGGACTCGGTCTTGTTGACGTGCTGGCCGCCCGCGCCGCCCGAACGGTAGGTGTCGATCTGCAGGTCGGCGGGATTGATCTCCACCTCCACATCGTCCGCCTCCGGCAGGACGGCCACCGTGACGGTGGAGGTATGGATCCGCCCCCCCGCCTCGGTTTCCGGCACCCGCTGGACGCGGTGGACGCCGCTTTCAAACTTAAAGCGGCTGAACGCGCCGTCCCCGGTGACCATGAAGCTGATCTCCTTATAGCCGCCGAGCTCGGTCTCGTTCGCTCCCACCACCTCGGTTTTGAAGCCCTTGGAGGCGGCGTACATGGTGTACATACGGTAGAGGGAAGCGGCAAACAGGGCCGATTCCTCCCCGCCGGCGCCGCCGCGGATCTCGATGATGACGTTGCGTTCGTCGTTTGGGTCGCGGGGCAGGAGGAGGAGCTTCAGCTCCTCCGCGCAGCGCTCCTCCGCGTCCTTTCCTTCGCTGAGCTCCAGCTCCGCCAGCTCCCGGAGCTCCGGGTCGGCCCCGCCTTCCAGCAGGGCGAGCGCCTCCTCACGGCGCTGCTTCGCCTGCCTATACTCCCGGTACTTCTCCACGATGGGGGCAAGCTGGGCGCTCTCCTTCATCAGGGCGCGGTACCTCTCCACGTCCGCGACAACGGAAGGGTCGTAGAGCTGCGCCGTAATTTCACCGTATCGTTTTTCCACTTCGCCGAGCCTGTCAAACATGGGAGATTCCAGCCTTTCCTTACCAAATGAATCCTGCGGGAGACGCCGCCGCTACGGCTGCTCCTGAGGCCGGATCACCTTTTTCACATGGCGTTCGATCTTCAGGCGGGGGGCCATCAGCTCATGCCCGCAGCCCTCGCATTTCAGACGGAAATCCATGCCGATGCGCAGCACGAGAAAGCGGCGGCTTCCGCAGGGATGCGGCTTTTTCATTTCCAGAACGTCGTCCACGCGGATATCCATGTCGTTTCTCCTTTCCGTCCTTTCCGTTCGTTCCATTATTCTATTCATTGCCCTCTAAAAGAAAATTATACCATATCCAGCCGGTACTCTGCAAGCCGGAATCCAAAACCGATTCCGGCTTGCAGAGTACCGGCCGAAGGGAAGGGGCTCGCTTTTTTATGCTGCCCCTGCTTATTCGCTTTTTCGCTCATTCGCTCCTTCACTTCCGCCGCGGGGGACGAAAAGGGCGGCATGCTCCCGGATGGGGACGCATACCGCCCGGACGGTTTTCCCAAGGGACGCTCGCGATTCTCCGCGCCGGCAGGCAACTCCGCATTCGCAGGGCGGGATCCCGCCGGCCCCGCCGACAGGACAGAGCCGCCGGCAAAGCCGGGACGCGCAGGCGGAAGGAACGGGCCGCCTCACCGCCGGCTTCCTCCGGCTCCCCATCCCGCTCCGGCCGCCCGGACCCGTTATGTCTTCAGCGCCCTGTACGTGCGGACGATCAGGAACGCGGAAAGGAAAAAGGTCAGAATATCCGCCGCCGGCATAGAGTACAGAACGCCGTCCAGGCCGAAGAAAACCGGGAGAAGGAGCGCCAAGCCCACGCCGAAAACCACCTCGCGAACCATCGACAGGACGGTGGAGGCCAGCGCCTTGCCCAGGGACTGTAAGTAGATGAAGGTCCCCTTGTTCACGCAGGCCAGGATCAGCATGCACAGGTAGGTCCGAAAGCATTTCACGGCGAATTCGGTATAATAGACGCTCTCGTTCGCCGCACCGAAAACAGAAATCAGAGGCCGGGGGAATATCTCGACAATCAGCAGCGCAATGGCGCCGACGACCGCCTCGGCCACAAGCAAATGGGTAAACAGGCTCCGTGCCCGGTCCCTGCGTCCCGCGCCGATATTATAGCCGACAATCGGGATGCATCCGGCGGCCAAACCGATGGCAACCGAAATAACGATCTGGAAAAATTTCATCACAATCCCCACCACCGCCATGGGGATCTGGGCGTATTGAGGCTGTCCGAAAACGGGATCGGCCGCGCCGTATCTGCGCAGCATGTTGTTGATGGCGGCCATGGCGGCAACCATTGAGATCTGCGACAGCAGGCTGCAGAGCCCCAGCGGCAGAAACCGGGCGATCAGGCGGCCTTTCGGCGCGAAACTGCTCCTTTGGAGCTTGACGGCCTTCATGCGGCACAGATACCAGACGGACAGCGCCGCCGTCAGAACCTGCCCAATCACCGTGGCAACCGCCGCCCCCATCATCCCCCACCGGAAGCCGAAGATGAACAGGGGATCCAGAACCATATTGACGACAGCCCCCGCCAGCGTGGAAGCCATCGCGAATTTCGGGCTCCCGTCCGAACGGATAATCGGGTTCATAGCCTGGCCGAACATGTAAAACGGAATGCCCAGGGAAATATAAAAGAAGTATTCCTTTGAGTACCGGAAGGTTTCTTCATTTACCCGTCCGCCGAACAGGGTGAGAATCGGCTCCTGAAAGAGGAGGTAAACGGCCGTGAGGATCAGGCTGCCCGCCAGACACAGCACAACGGCGTTCCCGACGGTATGGCGGGCGTCCTCCTTTTGGTTGGCGCCAAGGCATAGGCTGACAAAAGCGCAGCAGCCGTCGCCGATCAAAACGGCGACGGCCAGGGCGACGACCGTCAGGGGAAAGACAACGGTATTCGCCGCGTTCCCGTAAGAACCCAGATAAGCGGCGTTGGCAATGAAAATCTGATCCACAATATTATACAGGGCGGCGACCAGCAGGGATACCACGCAGGGGACCGCATACCGGCCCATCAGCTTACCTACCGCCTGCGTTTCCAAAAAGGCATTGGATTTTTCTTCCATTCAAACTCCCTCCGACACAAAAGCGTGCCGCCGACAGAACCCGCCCGCCGGCTGCACATGTTGGAAAATTCGATCCGCGGCGCCGCGGGCCGGACTTCGGCCGTACGGCTTCGCGGCCTTGACGTCGGCCGGCGGCGGGGCGTCGCCTCCGTCATCCTGTCATCCTGCTGCGGACGAGGCCATGGCTCCAGGCCGCCGCTTCCCTCTCTCCGACGCCTTCCTCACCTCCGCCGCCTGCCGGACCGCATCCGCGCGCCTTTTCCCTTCCGCCGGAAACGGAGCGTCCGGCAAGAAGACGCTGCCTGGAAAAGTGTCATCATCAGCCTCGACAGCCCCCAGCCAAAAATAAAAAACGCGCGGCATCTAACCGGACTTACGCAGTTAAATGCCACACGTTATGCTCTTAATTATAGCAATGGGAAATCCAAATTGCAAAGGGGATTTTAACCAAGCTTCGTCCCCTGAAAGCCGGAGACAATGGTTGCTTTTTCTCTTTTTCCCCTTTTCTCCTTTTCCTTCCCCCTGTCCCCAGCTGTTCCCAGCTGTTCCCGGCTTTCCCCGGTTTCCGCGTTTCGACGTTTTTTCGCTCAGCTTCCCGCTCCGCGCGCCCGGCCGGCGGAACCCGCAGGGGCGCCGCCCGGCCGGTTTATCCCGCCTGCGCGGGGGCTGGGGCCGCCGCGGCTTCCTCTTTCAGGCGCAGCACCGCCACGAGCGGATAGTGGTCGGAGGGATACCGTCCGTCCACGCTGGAGGTGTCGACATACGCCTTATCCACCTCGAATTCCTCCGACACGAAGATGTAATCGATCGGTGTGCCCTTCCATTTTCCCTTGAAGCCGTGATAGGTGTTGCGCGCCTCCCCGGCCTGCGGGCTGGAAAAGATATTGGTCAGGCGGATATCGCCGTAGCCGTGCCGGTTCTCCGACAGGATGCGGATCGGCTTGCTGTCCGGATGGGCGTTCATATCCCCCATCAGGATGGTGGGCAGCTTCTCCTTTTTGTTCAGGCGGTGCATGTAGTCCAGAATGATCCGCACGCTGAGGGTGCGGGCCGGCGCACAGATATGATCGAAATGGGTGTTGAACACCCGCACCGTGCGGCCCCATTCCTCCACATACGCCTCACAGACCGTGCAGATGCGGGGGAACATGGAAAAATACGCCCGGCTCCCGCTTTTTTCCGGATGCTTGGACAGCCAGAAGGTATCCGAAAAACGGGCCTTCGCCTTACCCCCGCGCAGCAGAATGGCGGAATGCTCGCTGAGCCGCTTTTTCGTGCGGCCGGAGCCGAATATGCTGTAGTCCCGCAGGCGGGCGAGGATATCCTCCTTCATCGAAGGAAGCATCTCCTGCACGCCCACAATCGCCGCGCCGGAGTCCCGGATCATCCGGGCCACCAGCTCCCGCCGCGCCTCCCAGCGGCGGACGCGGGAACGCGCGGCGAAAAACGAGTCGCGGCGAAGGTTGAAGGACGCGATTTTGATTGCCGAAGTCATCAAATTCCCCCTGAAAAAACCGGTATGAACGGCTTTGTTACCTCTATCATAGCCCCGGCAGCCGGAAAGTCAACCGGCTCCGCCCCGGTTTCACCGGATTTTAAGGAAATCAAAAGAAACATCTCCAGGTCCATCCAACCCCATCCGGTCCCATCAGATCACAAAGCCGCCGTTCGGGCTGAGCACCTGGCCGGTGATGAAGCTCGCCTCCTCCGACGCCAGGAAGACGATGGCGCGGGCGATCTCCTCCGGCGTCCCCAGGCGGCCCAGCGGCGTTTCCTCCCGCAGGGCATCAAGGACATCCTCTCCCAGGGCGGCGTTCATCTCCGTATCCACCACCCCGGGGGCGACGCAGTTGACCCGGACGCCGGAAGGCCCGACCTCCTTGGCCAGCGCCCTGGTCAGCCCGATCAGCCCCGCCTTGGCGGCGGAATAAGCCGCCTCGCAGGAAGCGCCCACCATCCCCCAAACGGAGGAGACCAGCACGATGCTCCCCTTCCGGCGGCGGATCATATCCGGCAGCGCCGCCTGGCAGCAGTGGAATGCGCCGTCCAGATGGACGCCCATCATCTCCCGCCATTCCTCCGGCGTCAGGTCGGTAAACAGCCCCTGCCGGGCGATTCCGGCGCAGCAGACCAGCACGTCCGCCCCGCCGAAACGGCGGCGGCAGGCTTCGGCCATCCCCTGCACCTGCTCCCGGTCGGACACGTCCGCCCCGTAAGCCATCACGTCCGCCCCGCGGGCAGTCAGCTCCCGCTCCAGCGCCTCGGCCTCGGTCCGGGAGCGGCGGTATCCCAGCAGCACCCGGAACCCTCGGTCGGCAAACAGCGCCGCCGCCGCCCGGCCGATGCCGCGGGACGCGCCGGTGATCCAAACGGTCTGTGCGCTCATCGGTACGCCTCCTAAACGGTTAATTCCACCGTCTTGCCGCCCGGCGCATAAGGCCGGAACGCCACCCCCGCCAGGGTGAACATCCGCTTGGACGCGAGCACCGCGTCGGAGTCGGCGTATTTGTCCTCGCGGTAGATCACCTCGCGGATGCCGGCCTGGATGATGGCCTTCGCGCATTCATTGCAGGGGAAAAGGGTGGTGTAAAGCCTGGCTCCCCGCAGGTCGGTCCCGCCGTGGTTGAGAATGGCGTTCAGCTCCGCATGGCAGACGAACATGTATTTCGTGTCCAGCGCGCCTCCCTCGCGGTCCCAGGGCATCGCGTCGTCGCTGCACCCGGTCGGCATCCCGTTGTAGCCGACCGAAAGGATTTTTTTGTCCTTGCTGACGATGCAGGCGCCCACCTGAGTGCCCGGGTCCTTGCTCCGCTGAGCGGAAAGCAGGGCGATCCCCATAAAGTATTCGTCCCACGAAAGATAGTCTTCCCGTTTCATCCAATGTTCCTCCCTGTCGCAAAATTTTAAAGAAAGGCGGACCCGCGTGCCCGCCGGCTTACGCTTATCCCGCGTCCGGCTCCCGCAGCCAGGCGGACAGCCTGGAAGAATACGCGCGGAAGGCCGAGGGCAGCGCCGTCTCCTCCCGCAGCTGCCGCCCGTCCGCCCACCGGAAGCCCGCCGGCGGGTCAAAGGGCGGCGTATCGAGGCGCACGCCCTGCATGTGCCACTCGATATGGCTGAAGATATGCTTGCCTTCGCCGGCCGGTTCCGCCTTCCACGGCTCCGCCCCCCAGCCGGCGGCAACCGCCGCCGCCTCTTCGGGGGTAAGCCAGCCCTCCGCCGACGGAAGCTCCCACAGCCCGGCGAGCAGCCCCTTCGCCCCCCGCCGGCGCAGAAGCACCCGTCCGGCGGCGAGCACAATCAGCACCGTGCGCCGCTCCACGCGGCGCGCCTTCTTCTCCGACCGAACCGGCAGCCGCTCCGGCCTGCCGGCCTGCCGGCCCAGGCACCCGCCGCGCAGGGGGCACTCCCCGCAGAGGGGAACCGTATTCGGCAGGCAGACCGTCTCCCCCAGTTCCATCACCGCCTGGTTGAAGTCTCCCGGACTCTCCGGCGGCAGCATGGCGCACACCGCGTCCCGCAGCCGCTTTTTTACCGGCGCGCGGGTGATATCCCCCTCGTCGTCAAGCAGCCGGGCGCACACCCGCAGGACGTTGCCGTCCACGGCCGGCACCGGCAGGCCGAACGCAATGGAGGCAATCGCCCCGGCGGTGTACTCCCCGATGCCGGGGAGGGCCAGCAGCCGCTCATACGACGCGGGCAGCTCCCCGCCGTACTCCGCCACAATCACCTTCGCCGCCTTCTGCAGATTCCGGGCGCGGCTGTAATAGCCCAGCCCTTCCCAAAGCTTCATCAGCCGGTCCTCCTCCGCCCCCGCCAGGGCGGCGACGGTGGGCAGGGCGGCCATGAACCGCTCGAAATACGGAAGCGCCGCCTCGATACGGGTCTGCTGGAGCATAATCTCCGACACCCAAATCCGGTACGGGGTCGGCTCCTCCCGCCAGGGAAAAGCCCGCCGCTGCCGGCCGTACCACGCCAGAAGCGGCGGCACAAGCCGGCGCAGCCCCCGGCCGTCCGCCGTTTTTTTGGCCTCCATTTCGGTATCCGTCACACGCCGCCCTCCGTCCCGCGGCATCCGGCCGCTGAAAGATAGTCTTAGTGTACCACACTTTCCGGGATTCGACAATCGGTTTTCCCTGCCGTCCTGTTCCAACCGGTTTCGCCCCGTTCCCCGGAATTTTCCCCGGAGCAGGCGGCCGGCACGGAGCCGTCCGGGCCGGAGGGGCGCCGCGCCCCCGCCGCCGGCCGGCTTCCGGCAAAGGCTTGACAGCCGCAGAGGTTTCTCCTATAATATTTCCACAAACAAAGAACAAGTGTGAAGTAACCACTTTGAAAAATCTTCAAGGTGGTTTTTTAGGCGCTCCGCGCCGACCGGAGGGGTTCCTTTGTCCAGAAAATCAGCCGAAGCGCCGTCCCTGCGCGGCCGGGCCGCCGCCTTCTTCCGCGACCCGGCCTTCTTCCGCACCCTGTTTGTCCTCGCCCTGCCGATCGTGCTCCAGAACCTTCTGGTGTCGTCGCTGAATATGATCGACACGCTGATGATCGGAAGGGTCGGGGAGGCCGAGGTGGCCGCCGTGGGGGCGGCCAACCAGTTCTTTTTCCTGTTGCAGATGGCGATGAACGGCATCGCCTCCGGGTGCAGCGTGTTTATCTCCCAGTTCTGGGGCGGCGGCAACCGGGAAGGCATCCGCCGCGTGCTGGGGATCGGGCTTGTCAGCATGGCGGCGGTGGGCGCCGTTTTTACCGTGCTCGGCCTGCTGCTTCCCCTGCCGATCATCCGGATGTTCGCCCATGAGGAAGCGGTGCAGGGATTCGGCCGGGATTATCTCACCATCGTCTGCTTCAGCTACCTCCCCACGGCGGTGAGCTTTCTGCTGGCCAACGCGCAGCGCAGCATCGGGAACGCGCTTTCCCCCATGCTGATCAGTCTCGGTGCGGTGGCGACCAACACCTTTTTCAACTACCTTCTGATTTTCGGCAAGGGGGGCTTTCCTGTCCTGGGCGTGAAGGGAGCGGCTATCGCCACCCTGATCGCCCGGCTGGCGGAATGCGCGCTCCTGCTGCTGTTCAGCCTGCGCCGCCGCTGCCCGCTGCGCGGCCGGTGGCGGGACTATTTCCGATTCGACGCCGCCTTTTTCCGCAAAACCTACGCCACCATCCTCCCCATTGTGCTCAATGAGGGATGCTGGGGGCTCGGCTCCGTCCTGTATACGGTGGCCTACGGCCTGATCGGCACCTACGCCCTCGCGGCGACGAATATCACCAGCACGGTGCAGAACCTGTTTATGGTGCTCTGCCTCGGCACGGCGAGCGCTTCGCTGGTCATGATCGGCAACCGCATCGGGATGGGCGAGCCGGAAACCGCCCGGCGGTACGCGCACAAGTTCGCCGTCATCGCGGCCGCGCTCGGCCTGGTCCTCGGCGCCGCGCTGTTTGTCTGCGCGCCGCTGATCCCCTCCCTTTTTGAAATCTCCCCCGAAGCGGTCCGCGCCGCCACCGCCATCCTGCGGATCTTCGGGGTGGTTTTCATCGCCCGGATGGTGAACACCCTGACCATCATCGGCGTGTTCCGCGGCGGCGGGGACGCGAATTACGCCCTCAAGCTGGAAGCGGGAACCATGTGGCTGCTCGGCGTCCCCCTCGCCTTTCTGGGCGCCGGCGCGCTCCGCTGGCCGGTGGAATGGGTGGTGCTGCTGGTCAGCATCGAAGAGGTTGTCAAATGCCTGTTTGTTCTCGGGCGGCTGAAAAGCGGGAAATGGCTGCACCCCATGCAGGCCGCATCCGGCGAGGAGGCCCCGTCCCCGGAAGCCGCCGCGGCAGGGACGGCGGAGGAATAAAGGGGCCGCCGCCCAGGAACGGCGGCCGGCCCCGGATGCCGTATGCGCTCCTCCCGGCGGCAGGGGTGACGGCGGAAAAGGAGGCGGCCGCATGGAATTCACAGGGACGATATGGCTGCCGTTTCCGCAGCTCGGCATCAGCCAGCTGTATCTGGACGAGGCAAAGCTGGAGGCCGTCAAAGGCTGGTTCCGGCCCTCCCGCATCGGCGAACTGGCGCCCCTTCCCGTGCATGATTTCGGCAGCGGGCGGTATACCTTAACCGACGGGCACACCCGCGCCTTTGCCGCCGTTCAGGCGGGGCTGACGCATATTCCGGTCAGATACGACGCCGATGAGCTGGTTGCGGGAGAAACGGGAAGGCGGCTGTATGCCGCCGACATCGCCTGGTGCGACCGCTTCCGCCTGAAGCACGTCGGGGATCTGTCCGGCCGCATTCTCCCCCACAGCCAATACCAAAAGCGGTGGATCGGTCGGTGCGACAGAAGCTATCAGCTGCTGACGCAGACGTCGGAGGACGAGCGGTCCATGATGCAGCGGAAGGCGCCGGGCCTCTATCTGTACGGCGCGAACGCGGATTTGACGGTGCTGTATTTTGAAAATGCCGCAGGAGATCTTTTTGCGTATGAAAACGGGGCGCTGGCCCTTGAGCAGGGCGTCCGCGCCGGGAGGGACCGACCATGAGCTCACAGTTCCGCATCGCGGCGGTACAGGCGGCCCAAACCGCCGACCCGGCCGCAAACCTTGACCGCGCCAGGGCGTATATCCGCCGGGCGGCAGAGGAAGGCGCCGACCTCGTTCTTTTCCCCGAATGCTGGATCCAGGGATACCGCATGCCCCTCCTTGTCCCCGGAAAAACGATGGAGGAGCAATACGCCATGCCGTCCTCCGGCCTCTGCTGGGAGCAGGTGCGGCAAAGCCCCGCCTACCGGGAATGGGCAAACGCGGCGGTGACGCCGGACGGCCCTGCCCTGCGCGCCGTCAGGGAGGAGGCGGCCGAGCGGCAGATCGGCGTGGTGATGACCGCCTTCGCCAAGGGAAAGGACCGCCCGCGCAACAGCGCGTTTCTCATTGGGCGGCGGGGGGATATCCTCCTGCGTTACGACAAGGTCCACACCTGCGCCTTTTCGCTGGAATGCCTGTTGGAAGGCGGGACGGAATTCCGGGTTGCCGATTTCGACGGGGTGCGGCTCGGCATCCTGATCTGCTACGACCGGGAATACCCGGAAAGCGCGCGGGTGCTGATGAAAAAGGGGGCGGAAATCCTCCTCGTCCCAAACGCCTGCGGCGGGATGCCGCCGCGGGTCAACGCCCTGCAGACCAGGGCCTACGAGAATATGACCGGCGTGGTCATGGCCAATTTTGCCGGGGAAAACCAGGGAAATTCCTGCGCCTTCCAGCCCATCCCCTGGGACGGGGAGGGACGGGCGCGGGAGATGGCGCTTTTTGTGGCGGACGAGGAGTCGGAAGGGCTTTACCTCGCGGAATACGACCTGCGCGAGCTGCGGGAGTACCGGCAAAGTGAGATGATGGGCGACGCCTTCCGGCATCCGGAGGCCTATCGCTGCCTGCTGGAGACGGAGGTCCGGCCCCCGTTCCTCCGGGAAAAGTGGATTGCCGACTGACTGTAAACAAAAAAGGAGAGCCGCGGGCGGCACCCTGCGGCTCTCCTTTTTCGTTTACTCCCAATTCCCTTTTGTGTTCCCGGAGCAGGGTCGGCCTGACCAAGTGTAGATTTATTCACCGGGCTATAAGGGCCTTTCCGCCATCGTTTCAGAAATTCAATCCTTACGAGTCCTCTCTTATGCCTTATTACCGGCTATGTCTCCCTGCTGGCATAAAAAGGACAGGCGATTTCTCGACTGCCCCTTGTAGGTGGTTTCTTTGGCCTTTCCTGTGTGCTGCTTGATAAACGGGGATTTATTTCGCTTTTTCACTCATAAGAGAACAACAAATCGCCACAAATAAACCCATGAAAATCCATGGAAATGCTGCTTCTACAAAATCATTAACCATGTCTCAATCCTCCTTCAAATTCCCATTTGCTGTTTTTTCAAGAAAAGTATAACGCAAGACTATGAACAAGTCTGCATCATTTCGACCTGTCAGCCAGATCTTCTGTTTCTATCTATACAGCGTTTTTGACCGGGAATGCAAAATCGAATTGGGACTTTGTTTACAGGATATACGGATTTACGGGCGCCTTTACGGGCGCCCTTACCGGTAGTACTGATAGTAGGCGACGACCATCCCGTCCCCGGTGCGGATGGTCACCCCGTCCAGACTGAGCAGCTCGCCGCACCGCGCCTCCGCCGCCGGGCAGCGGAACACCTCCGTGCCGTTGCAGACAATGACGATCTGCCCCTCCTGCGTATTGAGCCGGCCCTCGTGCCCGATGACGGTCTCCACCTGGGTTTCCGGGTCCCGGCGGGTGACGTACTTCACGCTCTTCCCGTCCAGCCGGGCCAACAGGGCGGCCGTCTCCTTATCCGGCGCCGGCGGGCGCCTGCCGAACAGTCCCATGCTCCCAGCCCCCTTACAGCGGCTCGCCCCGGCTGAGGCGGGCCTGTGCGTCAGCGATGAACTGCCGGGCATACCGCGGGGAGCGGGCCCCCCGTTCCAGCGCCCAGCGCTCGGCCGCGTCCAGCAAGGCCCGGCGATCCGCCTTCAGCCCCCGGTCGGCCGCAAGCTGCTCCACAATGTCCAAAAAGCGCTGCTTATCCGGCATCAGGAAGGTCAGCGTGAGCCCGAAACGGTCGGAAAGGGAGGCCGCCTCCTGCACCGTGTCCGCGCGGTGCACCTCGTCCCCTTCCCGGGCGCTGAAAGTCTCCCGAAGCAGATGCCGCCGGTTGGAGGTGGCATAAATCACCACATTGGCCGGCCGGGAGGCCAGCCCCCCCTCCAGCACCGCCTTGAGGGCGGCAAAGGAATCGTCGCCGTCCGAAAAGGAGAGATCATCGATGAAAACGATGAATTTCATCGGCACCTTGGACAGATGCCCGGTCAGGTCGGGCAGCTGGCGGAGGTATTCCTTGGGCATCTCGACCATCCGCAGCCCTTCGGCCGCATATTCGTTGAGCAGCGCCTTGACGGTGGAGGACTTGCCCGTCCCCCGGTCGCCGTACAGCAGCATGTTGTTTGCCTCAAACCCGTCGAGAAAGGCGCGGGTATTGTCCACGGCGATCCGCCGCTGGTATTCATACCCCTTGAGGTTGGACAGCCGGATGGGGTCGGGATGCTCCACCGGCAGCATCGCCCCGTCCCGCCACAAAAAGGCGCGGTGGGCGGTGAAGCAGCCGCACCCGTTCTGGCGGTGATACTCCCGCAGCGCCTCCAGGCAGGCGTCCCACGGCCGGTCGAGCGGGGCGGGCGCCGGCGCGGTTCCCCACCGCGGCAGGCTCCCGGCCAGGACGGGGTCCACGCAGTCCAGCAGGCAGGCCGGGTCGGCCGAGGCCGCACGGTACAACACCCGCAGATCCCGCACAGCCAGCCCCGCCAGTTCCTCCGGCACCGCCGGATCCACCCCGCGCCCGGTCACGCGGAGCCTTCCCGCGATCAGGCGGGTGACAAAGGCGTTTTCGTCCGCCAGCACCTCGGCCGCCACGGCGGACGGCAGGCTTGGGAAACCGTCCCGCTCCGCCAGCTGCGCGCAGAGCATCCCCCAGCCCGCACAGACCGCTTCCTCATCCCGCGAAGCCGCGGCGCGGTAAAGGGAGAGCAGCGCGCCCGTCACCGGCTGCCGGAGGGTATTCCGGTAGACGGTCAGGGAGAGCAGCTCCCGATAAATGCTTTCCGCCTGGGTCACAAAAATCCGCCCTTTCCCGATTCTCTAGGTTCTTTTCACTTTCTCTATGTTTTCTTTACTCAATATCGATTTTCCAGTCCCGGTAATAATATTCCCGGTCCCGGTCGCCGATTTCCCGCAGCACACGGCAGGGGTTCCCTACCGCGACGACGTTGGCCGGGATGTCCCTGGTCACCACGCTGCCCGCGCCGATGATGGTGTTCTCCCCGATCGTCACCCCCGGAAGGATGAGCGCCCCGGCCCCGATCCAGGCGTTGCGGCCAATCGTCACCGGCAGGTTATACTGCGCCTGCTTCTCCCGCAGGCCCGGATGGGCCGGATGGGCGGCGGTGGCGACGGTCACGTTCGGGCCGAACATCACGCAGTCGCCCACGCGGATCTCCCCGTCGTCCACCAGCGTCAGGTTGAAATTGGCGTATACGCTGCTGCCGAAGGTCACGTTTTTTCCGCCCCAATTCGCGTGGAGGGGCGGCTCGATATAGCAGTTTTCCCCGATCCCGGCAAACATCTCCCGCAGCATGGCCGCGCGCTTATCCTGCTCCGACGGCCGGGTCCGGTTATAGTCGTACAGCTTTTCGAGACAGGCCAGCTGGAGCGCCGCCAGCTCCTCATTGCTGCAGTAATACAGCTTTCCGCTGTTCATCCGCTGCAGCGTCTCCTGCAAATCCATGCGATCTCTCCTCCCGATAAAAGCGCAGGCGCGCCCGCCAAAGAAAACCGCGGGACCCCCGCCGGCTGCCAGCCTGCTTTTAAAAACCGATAGCTTTTTGGCAAAAGCGATGCTATACTAAGGAATAGCGGGTGAAACGGCGGACCGGCTGGCCCCGCGGGCCGGGCGAACGCCGGATTCAGTCTAGCACAACCCCTGCGACTTTGCAATATCCGGGAGGGATGTTTTTTGCCGCCGATCGATTCCCCGCTTTGGAACCGGGCGCGCACCTGCTGCTTCACCGGTCACCGGCCGGACCGTCTGCCTTCCGGCTATCGGCAGGACCCCGCCGCCTGCGCCCCGCTGCGGGCCGCCCTGCGGGAGGCCGTCCTGCGGGCGGTGCGGGAAGGCTATGACACCTTTCTGTCCGGCATGGCGCTGGGCAGCGACACGATGGCTGCGCAGGAAGTGCTGGCTCTTCGCTCCCTCGGCCGCCCGCTGCGGCTGATTGCCGTCGTCCCCTGCCCGGAGCAGGACGCCCGCTGGCCGGACGCGGACCGGGAGCGGTACCGCTCCCTGCTGGAACAGGCGGACGACCGGGTTTGCCTCAGCCCGCGCTATACCGCCGCCTGCATGCATCAGCGCAACCGCTGGATGGTGCTGCATTCCTCGCGGGTCATCGCCGTTTACGGCGGGGGCCCCGGCGGCACGGCCGGCACCCTCCGCCTGGCGGAAAAGGAAGGGCTGGAAATCGTGCGGATTGATCCTTTTCGCCCCGGCGCTTTCGCACTTTAGCGAACAAAAATATATTGACTTTTTTTGTTCCTGAGAGTAAAATGGAAGAAATCGCGTGTGCTTTATTTAAGTAAAGCGCGCATCCCGTGCCTGCAACGGCCGGCAAAGCGAGGAGATACCGGAAAGGATGGATTTTATGATTACGGGAGCGGCCGCGATGGTGCAATGCCTGGAGCTGGAGGGAGTACGGGTGGCGTTCGGCTATCCCGGCGCGGCCATCTGCCCCTTTTACGATGTTCTGGCCGGGAGCCGCATCCATCACGTCCTGGTCCGCACCGAGCAGAACGCCGCCCATGCGGCCAGCGGTTACGCCCGGATTTCGGGACGGGTCGGGGTGTGCATCGCCACTTCCGGCCCCGGCGCGACCAATCTGCTCACCGGTATCGCCTCGGCATATATGGATTCCATCCCCCTGGTGGTAATCACCGGCCAGGTCCGCAGCGACCTGCTCGGCCGGGACGTGTTTCAGGAAGCCGATATCACCGGCGCGGCCGAGCCTTTCACCAAGCACAGCTATATTGTCAAACGGGCGCGGGACCTTCCCCGCATCTTCAAGGAGGCTTTCCACATCGCCTCCACCGGGCGTCCCGGCCCGGTGCTGATCGACGTCCCGATCGATATGCAGCAGGCTTCCATCCCGGAATTCGATTACGCGCAGCCGGTGGATGTCATCGGCTATAAGCCCCGGACCCAGGGGCACAGCCTCCAGATCAAAAAAGCCGTAGAGGCTCTGGCGGCCAGCAAGCGGCCGGTGCTCTGCGCCGGGGGCGGGGTGCTTTCCGCCGGCGCGCGGAAGGAGCTGCGCGCTCTCGCGGAACAGTGCCGCCTGCCGGTGGTCTGCACCATGATGGGCATCGGCGCGCTGCCGTCCGCCCATCCGCTCAACCTCGGTATGCTGGGCAGCCACGGCTGCGCGCCCGCCAACAAGGCGGTGCGGGACGCGGATCTGGTGGTTCTGGTGGGGGCTCGGGTGGGCGACCGCGCGGTTGCCTCCCCCGGTCAGGTCGCCGCACGGGCCAAGATCGTCCATATCGACATCGATCCGGCGGAGATCGGCAAGAACATGCCCGCCCACATCCCGATCGTAGGCGATCTCAAAGGGGTGCTGGCGGATCTGTGCCGGCTTTCCGGGTGGCAGGCTCCCTCCGAATGGGTGGAGCAGGTGACCGGCCGCAAGCAGCGGTACGCCGCCAAGCCCATCCCTGCGGTGGAAGGGTATGTGGAGCCCAAAGCGTTCATGCGCCGCCTGAGCGGGCAGATGGCGCCGGATGCGGTGCTCTGCGCCGACGTGGGGCAGAACCAGATCTGGTCGGCCAACAACTTCGCCGTGCGGGAGGGCCGTTTCCTCACCTCCGGCGGGATGGGTACGATGGGGTATTCCATCCCCTGCGCCGTGGGAGCCAAGCTGGCCGCTCCGGAGCGGCAGGTCTGCGCCGTCTGCGGCGACGGCTCCTTCCAGATGAGCATGATGGAACTGGGCACCATCTGCCAGGAGCGCCTGGCGGTGAAAATCATCCTCATGCGCAATACCCGCCTGGGCATGGTGCGGGAGCTGCAGGACAACCTGTATAAAGGCAACCACAGCGCCGTCTATCTCGACGGCAGCCCCGATTTTGTCAAAATCGCGGCCGCTTACGGCATCCCCGCCCGCTCCGTATCCTCCAATGAGGAAGCGGAGGCCGCCGCGGACGAAATGCTGCGTACCGACGGGCCATACCTGCTGGAATGCGCCGTGCGGCCCGATTATCCGTCGCTGTAAGGAGGGAAACCGATGAAATATACCATGTCCGTCCTCGTCGAAAATCAGGCGGGCGTCCTTTCCAAAGTGTCCGGCCTGTTTGCCCGGCGCGGCTTCAACATCGATTCCCTCGCTGTCGGCGTGACCGAGGACCCCGCCATCTCCCGCATGACCATTGTGGTGGATGGGGACGAATATATGGTGGAGCAGCTGGAAAAGCAGCTCAACAAGCTGATCCCGGTCATCAAGGTCAAGACGCTGGACCCGAAGGAAACCATTGCCCGCACCCTCAGCCTGCTCAAAATCTCCGCCGGCGCGGGCCACCGGGAGGATATCATGCGGATTTCGGAGCTGATGGGCGCGCGGATCGTGGATGTGACCCGCACCACCCTGACGCTGGAATTTGCGGATACGGCCGAGCGTACCGAAACGCTGGAGGCGCTGCTGCGCCCCTACGGAATCAAGGAAATCGTGCGCACCGGCATCATTGCCCTGGAAAAGGGCGCCGACCCCACCCGAAAGATAAAAAAACAGGAAGTAACCGGCTGATTCCTCTTTTCATCCGGGCGCTTTTGGTGTATGCTTGTAAAGAGTACGACAGCGGTATTAACCTCAGCAGGTTAACATAACACTATTTTGCCGCGCATCACGGCACAGGAGGTAATCATCATGGCAAAAATCTACTACCAAAGCGACTGCAATCTCGACGTGCTCAAGGGTAAGACCGTCGCCATCGTCGGCTACGGCTCGCAGGGCCACGCCCATGCGCTGAACCTGCATGAAAGCGGCGTGAACGTCGTGGTCGCCCTGTACGAAGGCTCCAAGAGCTGGGCGAAGGCGGAGGCCGCCGGGCTGAAGGTCATGACCACGGCGGAGGCTGCCAAGATCGCCGACGTCATCATGATCTTAATTAACGACGAGCGTCAGGCCGACATGTACAAAAAGGACATCGCCCCCTACCTCACCGCGGGCAAGGCGCTGGCCTTTGCGCACGGCTTCAACATTCATTTCGGACAGATCGTCCCCCCCGCGGACGTGGATGTGTTCATGATCGCGCCCAAGGGGCCGGGCCATACGGTGCGCAGTGAATATGTGGAGGGCAAGGGTGTGCCCTGTCTGGTCGCCATCCATCAGGACGCTACCGGCCGCGCGCTGGATGTTGCGCTGGCCTACGCGGCAGGCATCGGCGGCGCCCGTGCCGGCGTGCTGGAGACCACCTTCAAGGCTGAAACCGAAACCGACCTGTTTGGTGAGCAGGCTGTGCTGTGCGGCGGCGTGACCGCGCTGATGAAGGCGGGCTTCGAGACCCTGGTTGAGGCCGGCTATGCCCCCGAAAACGCGTACTTCGAGTGCATTCACGAGATGAAGCTGATCGTGGACCTGATCTATAAGGGCGGCTTCTCGATGATGCGCTACTCCATCTCCGACACCGCCGAATTCGGCGATTACGAGACCGGCAAGCGCCTGATTACCGACGAGACCAAGAAGGAAATGAAAAAGATCCTCTCCGAAATCCAGGACGGCACCTTCGCCAGCAAGTGGATCGCGGAAAACAAGAACGGCCGTTCCCACTTCAACGCCTGCCGCCGCATCGAGGCCGGGCATCAGCTGGAGTCGGTCGGCCGCGAGCTGCGCAAGATGTACAGCTGGAACGAGGAAAAGTGAGAAAACAAGATGGCTGCGTAAAGGGCGCGTAAAGGGCGCGTAAAGGGCGCGGGGAAACCGGATTTCGGTTTCCCCGCGCTTTGCTGTAAGGCAAAGGCCGGTCTGCCGGGGAATCGGTCTTCCCTATCCGCAGTCATAGCCACCGCCGAAGCGGTGCTAACCCAAGCGGAAGGGCCGAATACAGGCTCCCCCCCTCAAAGGGGCATCGAAATCTTTGTGATCGCAATGCACGCCCCCGCCAACAGGCCGCCGCGCTTCTGCCAAGCCGGTTTCAGGGCAAAAGGAATCAGGCCCCCTTGGCCCCCCTGAGCAGCGCGGCTGCCGGGCCACCCCTCCTAGTTGCATGGGGATGCCGCTGCCAAAAGCTTTTAGCCCCCGGTCCCGCCGGGGGCTTATTTATGCGAAATCGCCAAACAAAGGGCGCCGCGGCGAGGTTGCCGCGGCGCCCTTTGTCTGTTGACTTAATGACCGACTTCGCCGTCCGTGTTTTCCACCGGAGGCTCAGCCCCTCCGCCGACCGGGATTTCTCCCACCGGCGGGACCTCCGGAATGGCGGCGGTCCCCTCCGCATCCGGGAGGAGCTCGCCCTTCATCAGCTTGTCGAACTGCTCGCCGTCCAGCTTCTCGTGATGGAAGAGGTACTGCGCGACCGCGTGCAGCTTATCCATATGCTCGGTCAGTTTCCGTTTGGTCTCCGCATAGGCGGCCGTGATGATCGACTTGATCTCTTCGTCGATCTCCGCCGCCACCTCCTCGGAATAATTGCGGGTATGGCCGAAATCGCGGCCGAGGAAAATCTCGTTGGAATCGGAGGAACCGTAAAGAATCGGCCCCAGCTTCTCGGTCATGCCGTACTTGATAACCATATTCCGCGCGGTTTCGGTAGCCCGCTCGATATCGTTGGAGGCGCCGGTTGAGATATCGTCCAGCACCAGCGCTTCCGCCACCCGGCCGCCGAGGAGAACCTGGATATCCTCCAGCATCTCCTTTTTCAGCCGGTAGGACTTGTCGTGCTCCGGCAGGCTCATGGTGTAACCACCCGCCATGCCGCGGGGGATGATGGAGATTTGATGCACCGGATCCTGCGTGGGGGAATAATAAGTCACCACCGCGTGGCCCGCCTCATGATAGGAGGTGAGCTTCTTCTCCTTGTCGTTGATGACATGACTGCGCTTTTCAGTGCCCATCACCACCTTGATGGTGGCCTCCTCAATTTCCGGCATGGTGATGGAGTGCAGGCTCTTCCGGGCGGCGAGCAGTGCCGCCTCGTTAAGCAGGTTCTCCAAATCCGCGCCGGTAAAGCCGGCGGTGGACTTGGCGATCACCGACAGGTCCACGTCGGGGGCCAGAGGCTTGCCGCGGGCGTGCACCTTCAGGATTTCCTCGCGGCCCTTTACGTCGGGATAATTCACCACGATCTGGCGGTCGAAGCGGCCAGGACGCATCAGGGCGGGGTCGAGGATATCCGGCCGGTTGGTCGCGGCGATCATGATGACGCCCTCGTTGGCGCCGAAACCGTCCATCTCCACCAGCAGCTGGTTAAGGGTCTGCTCCCGCTCGTCATGCCCTCCGCCGAGGCCGGCGCCGCGCTGGCGGCCGACCGCGTCGATCTCATCGATAAAGATGATGCAGGGGGAATTCTTCTTGGCCTGGTCAAACAGGTCGCGCACGCGGGAAGCGCCGACGCCGACATACATCTCCACAAAATCCGAGCCCGAGATGGAGAAGAAGGGGACGCCGGCCTCTCCGGCCACCGCTCGGGCCAGCAGGGTCTTACCGGTACCGGGAGGGCCCACCAGAAGCACGCCCTTCGGGACGCGCGCGCCGAGCTCCTTGAACTTTTTCGGGGATTTGAGGAAGTCCACGATCTCCCGCAGTTCTTCCTTTTCCTCGTCGGCGCCGGCGACATCGGCAAAGGTGGTCTTGCGTTTCTCGTCCTGCGGCTGCTTGATCCGCGCCTTGCCGAAACCCATCGCCTTGCCGCCGTCAATGGAGCTCAGCGAACGGCGCATCATGATCCACATGACGATGAAGAACACGATGATCAGCAGGGAGGGAAGCAGGTTGACAATCCATGGGACCTCGTCCACCGGCTGGTAGTTGTAGGTGATCCGGTCGTCCGGATGCTCCTGATTATAGGAATTGACCATCTCCCTGGTATCCTCCAGGAAAACGTTGACGTTTGGGACGCTGTATTTGATAACGTCCTTCTCGTCCACCGCGCCGTCGCCGTTAAGGTCCTGGCGGTATTCCTGCCGCAGAGTCAGAAGCAGCGTCCCGCTGCCCAGGTCCAGGTCGTACTTCTCCACCTTTTCGTCCTGGAAATAGGCGAGGATATCGGAATACTGCGTTTTATCGGTCGCCGTCCGGCTCCCGATCACCAGCCAGACCGCAATCATAATCAACAGCGGAATGCCGATGACCAGCCCGACATTCCGTATGATTTTTCCGAAATCGTTGTTGTTGGATTCCAATGTCTATCCACTCCTTTGCGCCGCGGGACCCGCGGCAAAACTTGACCGGCAGGGGTTCAGCCGGCGTATATTTCCGGCTTCAGTACGCCGATATAGGGAAGGTTGCGGTATTTTTCCGCATAATCCAGGCCGTAGCCCACAATAAACTCATCGGGCACCTGCGCGCCGACATAGTCCGGGCGGATGTCCACCCGCCGCCGTTCCGGCTTATCCAGCAGCGTGCACAGCCGGATGCTCTCCGGATGGCGGGCCCGCAGGTTTTTGAGCAGGAAGGACAGCGTCACGCCCGAATCCAGGATATCCTCCACCACCAGCACGTCCTTGCCCTCCAGCGAGGTGTCCAGGTCCTTGAGAATCCGCACCTCGCCGGTGGTGGTGGTGCCGGAGCCGTAGCTGGAAACCGAAAGAAAATCGATCGAGCAGGGAATCGTGACCGCCCGCATCAGGTCCGCCATGAAAATCAGCGAACCTTTCAACACACTAATCATAACCAGATTTCTGCCCTCGTAATCCTTGCTGATGCGTTTGCCGATTTCTTTTACAATTTCCGCGAGCCGTTCCTCGCTGAACAGCACGGCGGAAAGATCGTCCCTCATTGCCACGTCCGACCATCCTTTCCGGCGGCCGGTTTTTCCCGTCCGCCTTCCGTTTCCATCCCGGCGGGCCCGAAAACCAGAACCCGCCGCGTATCCGGGCCGATGCGCACCCGCTCGTCGCAGCCGAAGCCGCCGACCAGCGCAATGCCCTGCCGGTCGCAGTAAACGGGAAC
>CAJFTG010000004.1:101907-107233 GCA_904419875.1 Candidatus Avimonas caecicola
ACCTTCCCCCGTTCCTCCGCAGGGACCTCCGCCTCGGCCAGCAGCTTCTTCAACGTTTTCCCCACGCCGCGCCCCGCCGGATGGTAAGCGTCCCCCGGCCGGCGAGGGCGTACGGTTACGTACCCTGATATCTTATCATAGTTCAGTGCATTTTTTAATAAGTTTTTGTGAATTTTCAATTCCTTTTCATATTCCTCCAAAGCGAGCAGCCTGGGAATGGTGATTCTGCCACAAAACGTAAAGGGAATCCCCGGCTTTACCCGCATTTCCGGAGGAAAACCGGCGGCTTCCGTCCCTGCCGGAAAGCAGCGCACCCGGTTTTGAGCGACCCGCAGCCGCACGCCCCCGGGCAGGGAGACCGTCCCTCCTGTTTCGAGCAGCCGCTCCATCGCCTCCACCTGGGCTTCGGTGCAGTCCGCGCCCCCCCGCGCGGCAATCATGGCCAGAGCACGGGCCCGCAGCGCCGGGGGCAGTCCCCGCAGCGCTTCCCGGCTGTATCCGTCCGGCCCGTCCCCGCCTTCCGCCGCCCGGAGCGCCGCTGCCGCCTGCTCCTCCAGATAGGCGGCGTCCTGCCCCGCCCGCTTCATCAGCCGGGCAAAAGCCGCCGGCAGAGCGGGGTTGAGAGCCTCCAGCTCCGGCACCACCCGCCGGCGGATCCGGTTGCGGGCGTATGCCTCCTCCTGGTTTGTGCTGTCGGTGACGTAGGCGATTCCCCGGCGGGCGCAGAAGTCCTCGACTTCCGGCCGGGTGCAGCCGGTCAAAGGCCGGATGACCCGCACGCCTTCCCCCGCGCCGTCGCAATCCTCCGCCGAAAGCAGCCGCCGGGCCGGGATTCCGCACAGCCCCCGCAGGCCGCAGCCCCTCGCCAGATGGAGAAGCACCGTCTCCACGCTGTCGCTGAGGGTATGGGCGGTAGCCACGACGGCGTTCCTCTCCTGCGCCAGCCGCGCGAAATAGGCATACCGGACCCGGCGGCCGGTCTCCTCCAGCCCTCGTCCTTCCTCGGCCGCCGCTGCCCGGACATCCGCGTGCAGCACCGAGAGGGGAACGCCTAGACGCCGGCAGGCCTCCCGCACAAAGCGCTCGTCCCGGTCCGCTTCTTCTCCCCGCAGCCCGTGATGGACGTGGGCGGCCTCCACCCCCGCCAGGCCCAGCGGTTCCCGCAGCGCCAGGAGGAGGTGCAGCAGCGCCATCGAATCCGCCCCGCCAGACAAGGCCGTGAGGACCGTTTCGCCCCCGGACAGCAGCCCTTCCCGGCGGATGACGGCCAGCGCCTTTTCCACAAAGGCATCCGCCCGGTTTCCATTCGCCATACGGCGCCCCCCTTCCGCGTGTGTTTCCCCGTCAGGGCGCGGCGTGCCGGCCGCTCCCTTGTCAAAAGGCGGCCGGCCGTTTCCTTTGCCCGTGCGCCCGTGCGCCCATGTGCCTGTTGCCCTGTGTATCTGTGTACCCGCCATACCCGCCGTCCCGCTTACTCGCTGCGGTGCATTTCCAGGCTGGTAAACTGGGTGAATTCCCCGAACCAGGCCAGCTTCACCGTCCCCAGCTCGCCGTGGCGGTTTTTGGCCACGATGACCTCCGAGGTGCCGGCCTCCACCTGAGTCGGGTCCTCCTTCTCGTTTTTATAATACTCGTCGCGGTAGAGGAAGAGCACCTGGTCGGCGTCCTGCTCGATGGAGCCGGATTCGCGCAGGTCGGCCAGCGCGGGCCGGTGGTTGGCCTGCTTCTCGGTGCCGCGGGACAACTGGGCGCACACCATCAGCGGGATGTGCAGCTCCTTGGCCATGATCTTCAGGCTGCGGGTGATCTCGGTCACCTCCTGCACGCGGTTGTCAATCCGGCGGGCGGACTGCATGAGCTGCAGATAATCCACCACCACAAAATCCACCTTTTTGAGCCGCCGCAGCCGCGCCTTCATTTCCGGTACCGTGATATTGGAGGTGTCGTCGAAATACATCGGCGTTTTGCACAGGATGCTGGAGGCGGCGGCAATGCGGCCCCATTCCTCCGGCGTAAGGTTTCCGGTGCGCAGCTTTTTGCTGGACACCTTGGCCTCGCTGGACAGCAGGCGGTTGACCAGCTGCTCCCGGGACATCTCCAGCGCAAAAAAGGCGACGGTCTTGTTCTGCTTGACCGCGACGTTGCGGGCCAGATTCAGCGCAAAGCTGGTTTTTCCCATGCCGGGCCGGGCGCCCACGATAATCAGGTCGGACCGGTTCAGGCCGGTGGTGATTTCATCCAATGCGGAAATGCCGCTGGGGATGCCCACAAATTCCGACCGCTCGCTGGAGGCCAGCTTGTTGAAAATCTCGTAGTTGCTGGCCAGCACCTCCTGAATCGGCACCAGGCCGCCGCCCTGGCGGCCCTGGCGGATGTCGTATATTTTCTGCTCCGCCAAATCCAGCAGCACCGACGGCTCGATTCCGGGGTCCATCGCGTCGTCCATAATCTCCCGCGCAGCGCGGATCAGGCGGCGCACGTCGTATTTTTCCCGCACAATGCGCGCGTAATTCCCGATATTGGAAAGGGAGGGCACCATCTGCGCCAGCTTGAGCAGGTATGCCTTTCCCTCCTCGCCGGCAAAAAAGCCTTCCGCCTTGAGGGCTTCCAGCACGGTGACGAAGTCGATCACCTGGGAATCCATCATTTTCTGGCTCATCACGCGGTAAACCGCCTGATGCTCCGGCAGATAAAAATACTCCGGCCGCAGCACATCCGCCACCTGGTTGATGCACTGCGGGTCGATCAGAATCGCCCCCAGAACCGCCTGCTCCGCCTCCAGGCTGTACGGGAGATTCAGCTCGTCGTATCCCCCGTCCCGGCTGCGGTCCGTATATTCCGCCATGCTCTTCCCCATCCTTTCCCTCACCGGCTTCGGCCCGTGAAAGCGACCAAAGGAGTGCGGTGAACCTCGCCGCACTCCTTTTCGTTTTGCCCCGGATTATCCCCGTTTTACCGGTTCAACCCGGTTCATTCGGTCACCATGACCGTGATCTTCGCCGTTATGCCGAAGTTGAGCTTAACCTCCGCCGCATAGGAGCCGAAGGCCTTGATATCGTCCATCTCAATTTTCCGCTTGTCGAATGCCACGCCGAAATCGCGGGTGAGCGCCTGCGCCACCTCTTTGGAGGTGACCGACCCGAACAGGCGGCCGCCCTGGCCGGCGCGGGCCGTCAGCTTCACGGTTTTGCCGTCGATGGCTTCGGCCGTTTCCCTGGCCTGCTTCTTTTCCTGCTCCACGCGGTAGGCAGCGGCCTCCTCGCGGTTTTTCAGCTCATTCATCGCCGCCGCGTTCGCCTCAGTCGCCAGCCCCCGCGGAAACAGGAAGTTGCGGGCGTAGCCGTCGGACACGTTGACCAGTTGGCCTTTTTTACCCTGGCCCTTGACATCCTGCGTTAAAATCACTTTCATCGGTTCGTCATCCTCCCGTCGCGCCGCCGGAACGGCTCCACGCCTTCCAAACGGCCTGTCCGCTCCGCCTTCCGGCGCTGTTATCCAATGCGTTCAGTATACCACAAAAGCGGCGCGGGCGCCAGCCTCTTCTTGCGGGGCGGCCGCGCCGGCCCCGGCTCAGCGGCTCCGGCCCTGGGTCTCCTCCACCTGCCGGTCAATCGCCTGGGTAAGCCGGTCATACGCCTGCCGGAGGTCGGTATGCTCCAGCTGGGCGCCCGCCATGGTCAGATGGCCGCCGCCGCCGAGCGCCTCCATCACCAGCTGGACGTTGAAGTCCCCCAGGGAGCGGGCGGAAACGTTCACCGTGCCGTTTTCCTCAAACAGCACGAAGGAGGCGTCCACCCCCTTGATATACAGCAGCTCGTCCGCCGCCTGAGAGGCCGCGATCCGCCGCTGGCTGCCGCCGCCCTCCCGGTCGCAGGCGATCGCGGTGCGGCCGTACAGCCTGGCATGGGAGACAATATCCGTTTTCTCCTTGTACAACTCCATGCTGCCGGAGAAAAGCCGTTTGACCTCCACCGTATCCGCGCCCAGCCGGCGGAGGTAGGCCGCCGCTTCGAAGGTGCGCACCCCCGCCTTCATCACGAAGCTGCGGGTGTCCAGCATGATGCCGGCCAGCAGCGCCTCCGCGTCCAGGCGGGTGACCGTACATCCCGACAGATACTGTACCAGCTCCGCCACCATCTCGGAGGCGGAGGAGGAATACGGCTCGTGATAAAAGATCACCGCGTTGTCGATGTGGTCCACCATCTTGCGGTGATGGTCGATCACCACCACGGTGGACGCCTCCTCATACAGCTTTGCGCTGTCCAGCATGCGGGGGTTGTGGGTGTCGGTGACGATCAGCAGGGACCGGCGGGTCAGCACCGGCAGCGCCTCCTCCGGCTCGATGAACAGGTCTCCCCTTCCCGCATCCCGGTAACGCTCCAGCAATTCGGGGGCGAGGGTCTGCGCCTTGCGGATCACCACATAGGCAGGCTTTCCCAGGCTGCGCACGGCGGAGGCCATCGCCACGGCGGAGCCGACGCAGTCGAGGTCGGAAAAGCGGTGCCCCATCACCATCACATTGTCGCTCCCCTGAATGAGCTCCAGCAGAGCGGACGCGACCACGCGGGTGCGCACCTTGGTGCGCTTTTCCACGCCCTTGGACACGCCGCCGTAAAAATCGAAACCGTTGCGGGTTTTCACCGCCGCCTGGTCGCCGCCGCGGCCGAGCGCCATCTCGATCGCCTGGCGGGCCATCTCCTCCGATTCGCGCAGGGTCTCCCCCTGCCCGACGCCGATGGACAGGGTGACGCACTGATGATCGCCGGCCTGCACCGCCCGCACCCGGTCGAGAATGTCGAACCGCGCGCCGATCATCTGCTGGAGATACCGCTGCTCCACGATCAGAAGAAAACGGTCGCTGCTGTATTTGCGCAGCACGCCGGTGGTGGGAGAGGCCCAGTCCTCGATCAGGGTCTCCACCCGGCCGGAAAGCTGGGCGCGCTCGCTGTCCCGCGCGTTCTGGAGCAGCTCCTCCATGTTGTCAATGTATAAAAGCACCGCCGCCGGCCGGCTGAGCGCATATTCTTCCGCAATGTCCTTGAGCCGGGTGTCCTCCACATAGTACAGCACGGTCAGCTCGGTGTCCCGCACCGGAATGCGGCTGGCATAGACCGTATATTTCCGTCCGCCGTAAGCGGCATCGGCCGGCTGCCGGCGGAGCAGGTCCGCCAGCGGGAGCCCGCCGGTCAAATCGTCCACGGGAGCGCCGTACACATCGCTGCCGTCCAGCACCTCCGTGCGGAACCGCTCGTTGTACCAGACGACCTCCCCCTCCCGGCTGCAGACCACCGCCGGCATCGGGAAGGCGGACAGCGCCGCCTGCTCG
>CAJFTG010000005.1 GCA_904419875.1 Candidatus Avimonas caecicola
TTGATGGCCGAGATGGAGCAGCCGTTGCCCAGGTGGCAGGTGACGATTTTCAAATCCTTTTTCGGCTTGCCCATGAGTTCGGCGCACCGGTCGCTGACATACCGGTGGGAGGTGCCGTGGAAGCCGTAGCGGCGGACCTTGTATTTCTCGTAATACTCATAGGGGATGGGGTACATATAGGCCCGGGCGGGCATGGTCTGATGGAAGGAGGTATCGAAGACCACAACCTCCGGCACATCCTTGCCCAAAGCGGCGATACAGGCCTTGATGCCCAGCACGTGGGCGGCGTTGTGCAGAGGGGCCAGTTCGGCCAGGTCGGATATCTGCTCGATGACCTTATCGTCCACCAGGGTGGACTTGGAGAAGATGGCGCCGCCCTGTACGATGCGGTGGCCCACCGCCGAAATTTCGCTCATGGAATCGATGACCTTCAGTTCTCCCTTGGTCAGGGCGTCCACCAGGCACTGGAAGGCCTCGGTATGGGTGGGCATGGGGATTTCGGCCTCAAACTTGCGGCCGTCGGCCACCTTGTGGCTGATTTTGCCGCTGGTGCCGATGCGTTCGCAGATACCCTTGGCCAATACGCTTTCATTCTCCATATCCAGCAGCTGGTATTTTAAGGACGAACTGCCGGCGTTCACAACCAGAATCTTCAATTTTACTCCTCCTATAATCGCCGCCCGGCCGCACTTGCGCCCGGAACAAAAATACGGTATGATAACGGCAGGATTCCCCCTTTTTGGGCCGAGAAGTCCCACCCTATCTTTACAGCTTATAATCATACAGGATTGTTGTCACTAGTATATGAAAGAATTGTAAATAATCCGGGAAATAACCACACCTGGTCGCCAACCTGCCGCAAAAAAACGGGTCCATCTTTGGCAGATGGACCCGTTTTTTGCATCAAAGACGGACGCCCTTATGCGTCCGGCCAATGGAACCGCAGGGAATCACTTCATCATGCTGGCGACTTCGTCCGCGAAGTTGTCCTCCCGCTTCTGGAGGCCCTCGCCCTTTTCAAAGCGGACGTAATCGGTCACCTTCATCGAACCGCCGGCCTTTTTGGCCATGTCCTCGATATACTGCGCAACCGTGATGTCGCCGTTCTTGACGAACGCCTGCTGCATCAGGCAGTTGTTCTCATAAAACTTGCCGATCCGGCCCTCCACCATCTTATGGACAATCTGCTCCGGCTTGTTGGCGTTCTTGGGATCGTTTTTGATCTGGGAGATCAGGATTTCCTTTTCCTTCTCCAGCGCCTCGGCCGGCACGGTCTCCTTGCTCAGATAAGCCGCGTTCAGCGCGGCGATCTGCATGGCCACGTCCTTGCCGCATTCCTGGAGCTCTTCGGAAGCCGCGCAGGCGGCGTCCGCATCGAAGCGGACCAGAACGCCGATCCGGCCGCCGCCGTGTACGTAGGCCACAACGTCGCCCTCATACCGTTCAAAGCGGCGGATGCTCAGGTTTTCGCCGATGACCAGGATCTTGTCGCGCAGAGCGTCGGCCACCGTCTGCTCCCCTTCGTAAGCGCACGCGGACAGCGCGTCCACATCCGCCGGGTTCTTGTCGGCGATCACCGCGGCCAGATTTTTGACAAACGCCTGGAAATCTGCGTTTTTCGCCACGAAATCGGTCTCGGAGTTGACCTCCACGACCACGCCCACCTTCTTCGCGTTGTCGACATAGGCGTACACCATGCCCTCGGCGGCAATGCGCCCGGCCTTCTTCGCCGCGGCGGCC
Source organism: Candidatus Avimonas caecicola (assembly GCA_904419875.1). GTDB lineage: Bacteria > Bacillota > Clostridia > Oscillospirales > Acutalibacteraceae > Avimonas > Avimonas caecicola. Next base: position 1,741 of record CAJFTG010000005.1, read on the forward strand.
AGGCCCTTTTCACGCAGAAGATCGATCGCCTTTTCCATATCGCCGTCGGCCTGGGTCAGCGCCTTTTTGCAGTCCATCATGCCCACGCCGGTTCTCTCGCGCAGCTGCTGCACGTCCTTTGCCGTAAATGCCATTGAAAATTCCTCCTATTTCAAACTGTTTCTACTGTTTCATAATCTGAAAAACTGCCCCGATGCAGATCCGTCCTGCCATAAAAAGAGGGCGCCGCGGGACGGCGGCACCCTCTTCGGCTGAAATCGGATGGAAAAGAGGGTGAAGACACGGCCGGCGGCCGTTTTTATTCCTTATCCTCCGCCGCCGGAGCACTTTCCGCTTCCTTCTCCTCTTCGGCCGCGTTCTCTTCGCCCTGACGGCCCTCGATGAGCGCGTTCGCCATGGTGGAAGCAATCAGCTTCACCGCGCGGATCGCGTCGTCGTTGCCGGGGATAACATAATCCACCTCGTCCGGATCGCAGTTGGTGTCCACGATCGCCACGATCGGGATGCCCAGCTTGTGCGCCTCGGCCACCGCGATCTTCTCCTTGCGGGGATCGACGATGAACAGCGCGCCGGGGAGCTTTTTCATTTCCTTGATGCCGCCCAGGAACTTCTCCAGCTTTTCAATCTCATGGTTGAGCTTGATGACTTCCTTCTTGGGCAGGAGATCGAAGGTGCCGTCCGCCTCCATCGCCTTGAGCTGGTTCAGACGGGCAATCCGGCCGCGGATGGTGCGGAAATTGGTCAGCATGCCGCCGAGCCAGCGGGCGTTGACATAATAAGCGCCGGCGCGTTCCGCCTCCTCGCGGATGGAGTCCTGCGCCTGCTTCTTGGTGCCGACGAAGAGCAGGTTTTCGCCGTTCGCCGCCAGATCGCGGACGAACATGTACGCGTCCTCCAGCTTGCGGACGGTCTTCTGCAGGTCGATGATATAGATGCCGTTGCGCTCCGTAAAGATATAGGGCGCCATTTTGGGGTTCCAGCGGCGGGTCTGGTGTCCGAAGTGGACGCCGGCTTCCAGCAGCTGCTTCATGGATACGACTGCCATGGTTCAATTCCTCCTTGGTTTTTCCTCCGCAGGACCACACCCGCGGCCACCGGAAAAGCGGCACCGACTGCGGAAAATCCTGCGTGTGTTTTTGTAACCGGGATATTATAGCACGTTTGTTGCGGTTTGGCAAGGGCACGCGCAGGAAAAATTGAATAAACCGGGAAATAATTTGTGGCGTTGTTTACCGAAGTCAGTCGAAGTCATTCGGAGTCTGTCGGAGTCTGTCGGACCGGGAGGCCGGCTGGGCTTTCTCCTTCCGCCGGCCCCGCCTTTACAGCCGGCAGCCGGCGCAGACCGTGCGCGTCCCATTACGGCCGGCCGCGCGCCCATCCCAATCCGGTGTCTGCAGCGCCGTCCTTCCACGGGCAAAGGCCGGGCATCCGGAATGAAACAGGAGGGGAAGCCGGCGCTGCCCCTTTTTTTGCGGGGAATTCCGGGGAATTTACGTAAAATTCACACATTCCCGCCGGATATCCATTGAACTTTCTCCGGGATTCATGGTATAATGATACGACACCGCAGGGTAATGGCTTTGCCGGGAATCCGGCCGGGCGGACGGCGGCACGGCCGCCGCAGCCGCGGAGCGCGGGTACGGGCGCGGCCGGAAACGCGCCGGCGGCGGGAAACATGGGAAACAATGGGAAACGAAGGAGTTGTTTTGTTTGGACACGTTTGTAGAACAGATTGTGGCAAAAAGGAAGGGCGGAAAGGAATGGGCCATTATCTTCGGCTCCCTGCTCCTGTGCGTCCTCATCCTGATATTTGCAGTCCCCTTCCTGTTTACCTCCTTTCTCAGCATCCTGGCGGCGGCGCTGATCGTCGGCCTCGGCTATGGGGAATGGTGGCTGATCACCAGCCAGAACGTGGAATATGAGTACAGCGTCACCAACGGCGATATCGATGTCGATCAGATCATCGCCCGCCGCAAGCGCAAAAGAATCGTTTCGGTTGTCGGCAATAAGCTGGAGGTCCTCGAGCCGTACAATGCGGCGTCCTACGCCTCCCGCCCTTTTGACCGCAAGGTGGTGGCCGCGCCTTCCGAGCAGGAGGAAGGGCTGTGGTGCTTTACCTACCGCAGCAAGAAAAGCGGCCACACCCTGGTGGTCTTCCAGCCGGAGCGGCGGGTGCTGGACGCGCTGCTGATCGGCCTGCCCGCGCTGGTGCAGCGGGAAACCAAAAAGAAGCTGGCCGGCCTCCCTCAGGACAAGCGCGAGGCACAGGACGAGGACGGCGGCGACGCGGGCGATTCCCCGGCCGATTCCGGGGAAAATTAACCGGCAAGGGGAAGGCGGTCGCCTTCCCCCTTTTCGGCTTCTGGGGAAAATCCGATCTGGAAGGAGAAGCGGAGACACATGGAAAGCGACCGAAAGGAAAAAATCCTCACCTGCGCGCAGATGCGGGAGGTGGAAAAAGCGGCGGTGGCGGGCGGCCTTGATTACCTCCGGCTGATGGAAAACGCGGGAAGCGCCGCAGCCAAGGAGATCCGGCGCCGGTATCCGGTGGCAGGGCGGCAGGTGGCCATCCTCTGCGGGAAAGGGAACAACGGCGGAGACGGGTTCGTCATCGCCCGCAAGCTTCAGGACGAGGGGGCGGCCGTCACATTGGTGCTCGTCTGCGGGCAGCCGCAGACAGAGGATGCGCGGGAAATGTACGCCCGGCTGCGTTCCCTGGACATCGGGGTGGTCAGCCTGGAAACCGAACCGTACATCGCCGCCAGCAGCGTCAAGGAGGCGGCGCTGATCGTCGACGCCGTTTACGGCATCGGCTTCCACGGCCGGCTGCCGGACCCTCTGCGCAGCCTGTTCCGCATCGCCAACGCCTCCCCTTCCCCCATCGTGGCCGTCGACGTTCCCAGCGGGCTGAACGGCGACACCGGCGAAGCGGACGAGGATACGCTGCACGCCGCCCTGACCGTCACCTTCACCGCTGCCAAAACCGGACTGAAAACGGAGGAGGCCGCCCCTTACACCGGGGACCTGCTGGTGGCGGAAATCGGCATCGACGCCGCCCTGCTCGAGCCTTACGGCCCCGGCCGCACGGTGATCGACTGGCCGATGGTGCGTCCCTGTTTTCCGCCGCGCAAAGCGGACGCCAACAAGGGCGACTGCGGCCGGCTGCTCGCCTTCTGCGGCAGCACGGGAATGCTCGGCGCGGCGATGATGGCGGCGCAGGCCGCCCTGCGCTGCGGCGTGGGGCTGCTGACCGCCGCCCTTCCCCGTTCCCTCTATCCGATTGCCGCCGCCCGCCTGTGCGAGCCGGTGTTCTGCCTGCTGGAGGAAACGGAGGACGGCGACCTCGCCCTGTCCAACCGGGCGCTGCTCCGGGAACAGGCGGCGCGGGCGGATGCGCTCCTGATCGGCTGCGGCCTCGGCAGCCGGCCCGGGACGGAGGAGCTGGTGCTGGACCTGCTTGCTTCCTCCGACCGGCCGACGGTTTTGGACGCGGACGGCATAAATATTCTGGCGCGGCATATACCTATAGGGAAAACAGGGAACGCCCCCTGGGTCCTCACCCCCCACCCCGGCGAAATGGCCCGTCTGACCGGTCTGTCCATTCCGGAAATCCAGGCAAACCGGCAGGAGGTTGCCCGCCGCTTTGCCCGGGAGCACGGCGTCACCGTAGTGCTCAAAGGCCGCGATACCGTCGTCGCCTCGCCGGACGAAACGGTGCTGGTCAACCCGACCGGGAATCCCGGGATGGCTACCGGCGGCAGCGGGGACGTGCTGGCCGGGATAATCGCCTCCTTCCTGGCGCAGGGGATGAATGCGCGGGACGCCGCCATGTGCGGTGTTTTCCTGCACGGCGCGGCGGGAGACCGGGCGGCGGAACGGCTCTCCCAGCACGCGATGCTCCCCACCGACCTGATCGGCGAACTGGGCGCCCTGTTTTTAAATCTGGAAAAATAGGAGCTGACGCCCCATGCCTCGCCGCACGGTCTGCGCGATTCTTTTCACGGCGCTGTTTCTGCTCTGCCTGCTCGCTCCCTCCTGCTCCCCCGCCCAGAAGGAACCGGAGGAGCCGGTGACCGCCGGCTTTGAATGCGATCTTGATGTACAATACCGGGACATGGAGGTCAAGGGGCATCTGACCAGGCGGACGGCCGGCTCCCTGCTGCTGGAACTGACCGAGCCGTCCACCCTGAACGGCCTTTCCATGGAATGGGACGGGGAAAAAGTCGTGCTCAAGCTGCACGAGCTGTCCTTCGACGTTGACCCGGCGGTTCTGCCGGAAAGCGCGCTGGGGCAGGGCCTTCTCAGCGCGTTGGACGCGGCGGTCGGACAGCGGGAGGACCGTACCCGGACCGGCGAGGGCCTCGCCACCAGCGGCAGCATAACCCAGGGAGAATTTACCCTGGTTTCCGATCCGGATACCGGCGCCCTGCTCTCCCTGCAAATCCCCGCGATGGAGCTGTCCGCGCAGTTCTCCAATTTTACGGCGGGATAACCCCCGCCGCCTGGCCGGTGAAACTGCCGGAAATGCCGAAATCGGACGCGCCCGCTGCGGAATCCGTACTCCCGGTCCGGGGCGGATTCGGGCCGGATGCGGAGAACGTCACGGGGGTATCGGGCCCTCATGTCAAGGGGAGGCTCCCTGCCGCGGCAGGGAGCCTCCCCTTCCTCTTGTCAAAAACCCGTCCTGCGAATACAGGCGCAAAATGCCGGCGCCCGCCTTCTCCCATGGGCGGCGAAACCGGCGAGAGGGGACCCCTGCCGGTCCCACAGGAGGAGGGGCGCTTTCCGCAAACACCCCGCGGAAAACAGCCGAAGCCTTCCGGGGTTTCGGCCGTCCTTTCCGGAGTGCCGGGTCTTTGGCATCCGCCGCGCGCTCCTGCCTTTTTCGACGGTCCGGTTTTGCCTTTCTCTTCCGGCCGGCAGCAGCCCCCTTCCGCTCGTCAGGGCCCGCCGCGCAAAAGGCGCCGCCACGCTGCACGCGGCGGGGACAGCAGGGTCAGCCGCCGTCCCCTCGGAGGCCCGGGGAATCCTGCGTATCCTGGGTATCCTGGGTATCCATGGAAGCCGTGGAAGCCTGAGAAGCTGGGGCAGCATGGGCAGCATGGGCAGCGCGGAAATCCAGAAAATCCTGCAGGATAATGGTGGCGGCGACCGTGTCCACCACCGCCTTCCGCTTCTTCCCGCGCGTGTTGGTTTCATTCAGCACGCCGATCGCCGAAACCGTGGTCATCCGCTCGTCCCACAGGGAAACGGGAAGGCCGGTCAGGAGGCGCAGCCGGTCGGCAAACGCCTCCGCGCGCCGGGCGCTCTCGCCCCGCGTGCCGTCCATATTGCGCGGATGGCCGACCACGATCTCTGCCGCCGCCTGCTCCCGCGCCGCCTGCGCCACCTGCTCTGCCAGCCTGTCCGGATCCCGCTGGGTGACCGTCCCCACCGGCGAGGCCAGAAGCCCCGACGGGTCGGAAACCGCCAGCCCGGTGCGGACCGTGCCCAGATCCACCCCGAGGATTTTCCCTTTGCCGCCCATACCGGCCGCCTCCATTTCCGCCGCGAATTCCGTGCGGTATGCCGCGTCCGCCGCCGTATCCGCCGCCCGCTCCGTCACCACTCGGTCAGGGTGCCGGTCAGCTCGGCGATGCTTTTCAGCCCGTTTTGCCCGGCATACGCCTCCAGGCCGTCGATGATTTTGACGCAGGCCATCGGGTCGCGGAAGTTCGCCGTCCCCACCTGGACGGCGGCAGCCCCGGCGATCATCATTTCAGCGGCGTCCTCCCATGTGGAAACGCCGCCCATGCCGACAACCGGGACCTTCACCCGTTTGTATACCTCCCGCACCATCCGGACCGCAACCGGGAAGACCGCCGGGCCGGACAGGCCGCCGGTGTTGTTGTGCAGGATGGGCCGGCGGGTGCGGATGTCAATGCGCATACCGGTGAGGGTGTTGATCAGGGAAAGCGCGTCCGCGCCGGCCGCCTCGGCCGCCGCCGCGATGTCCCCGATGCTGGTGACGTTGGGGGTAAGCTTGACCATCAGCGGCTTCCCGCAGCGCTTTTTCACCTCGCCCGTCACCTGCGCCACGCTGTCGCAGGAGGTGCCGAAATTCACGCCGCCGTGCCTGACGTTGGGGCAGGAGATGTTCAGCTCGATCAGGTCGACGTCGGAATCGTGGAGCCGCTCCGCCATTGCGCAGTAGTCTTCCACCGAATTGCCGGCGATGTTGGCGATGACCGCCGTCCCCTGCTGTTTGAGCCAGGGCAGGTAAACCGACAGGAAGGCTTCCACCCCCGGATTCTGGAGACCGACGCTGTTGAGCATGCCGGCGGGGGTTTCCGCAATCCGGGGGGCATGGTTGCCCGCCCGCTCCTCGAGGGTGGTTCCTTTGCAGGAAATCCCCCCCAGGCGGGAGACCGGGTAAAACTCGTTGTATTCCATCCCGTAGCCGAAAGTGCCGGAGGCCGCGATCACGGGGTTTTTCAGGGCCACGCCGCAGAGGTTCACCGTCATGTCAGGCATCCCAATCCACCTCCCTCGAATCAAATACCGGGCCGTTCAGGCAGACGCGGGTGCGGTGCGGCCCGTCCTTATCCTTGGTCTGGCATACGCAGCCGAGGCAGGCGCCGACGCCGCAGCCCATCCGCTCCTCCATCGACACATAGCAGGGAATCCCCCGCTCCTCCGCCAGCCGGGCCACGCCCCGCATCATCGGCCTGGGCCCGCAGGTGTACACCACGTCGCAGGGATTCTCCGCGAGGTGGCGCTCCAGCGCCTGGGTGGTGAAGCCGTGGAAGCCGGCCGTTCCGTCGTCGGTGCACAGGACGGTTTTCGCCCCCGCCGCCGCAAAATCCGCCTGCAGGATCACCGCGGAGCCGCTGCGGAAGCCGGTGATCGCCGTCGCGTTCGCCCCGTAAAACCGGGCCGGCGGCAGCAGGGGCGGCGTGCCGATCCCGCCCCCGACCAGCGCCGCCTTTTTTGATGGGTCGGCCAGCGGGAAGCCGTGCCCCAGCGGGCCGACGAGGTCGATCGCCTCCCCCGGCTCCCGTTCGGCCAGCCAGGCGGTGCCTTTTCCCCGCACCTCGAACACCAGGCGGAGGATGTGAAGCCCCCCGTCGAAACCTGCGATTGAGATGGGGCGGCGGAGCTGATAGCCGCCGCAGAGCACATTAACAAACTGCCCGGCCGACGCCGCGCCCGCGATCGCCGGCGCGGAAAGCACGAAGCTGTAGATTCCGTGTGCCAGCTCGCTTTTGTTCAGGAGCTTGGCTGTTTCCTGCGTATACCGCATACAGTCGCCTCGCTTTCATGGTATTGCGCGAAACGCGCGGAACGGGCGCCCGCGCGTTTCGCCTTCTTTTATCCTTTGCCGCACGGCGGCGAATTACACCTTGGTGATGTCGATGAGCTCCACGTCGTCCATCGTCTTGTCCAGCGCCAGGCAGCGCACCATTGCGTTCGCCGTATCCATCGAGGTGAACACGGGGACGGCGTGCTCGATGGCCATGCGGCGCATCTGCACGCTGGCGAGCTTCGGGTCGCGGCCGTGCGCGTCGGTGGAAACGATATAGTCCACCTTCCCGCTTTCGATCAGGTCCACGATGTTCGGATGCTCTTCGTGCATCTTCCGCACGGCGGAGGCCGGGATCATCTGCTTGTTCAGGCGGTTCGCCGTCCCGGCGGTGGCGTACAGGGAGAAGCCGAGCGCCACAAACCGGTCCGCCAGTTCGATCGCCTCCGGCTTATCCGAATCCCGCACCGTGATCAGCACGCCTCCGCTTTTTTTCATCTTGTACCCGGCGGCGACAAGGCCCTTGAACAGCGCGTCGTCAAAGGTACGGGCAAGGCCGAGCACCTCGCCGGTCGATTTCATCTCCGGCCCGAGCTGCACATCCAGATCGCGCAGCTTTTCGAAGCTGAAGACCGGCACCTTCACCGCCACATAGCCGGCCTCCGGGAACAGCCCGACGCCGTACCCCAGGTCGCGCAGCCGCTCGCCCAGCATGCAGCGGGTCGCCAGCTCCACCATCGGCACGTTGGTGACCTTGCTGATATACGGCACCGTGCGGGAGGAGCGGGGATTGACCTCGATCACGTATACCGTATCCTGGTGCACCACATACTGGATATTGACCAGGCCCACCACCTTGAGCGCCTTGGCCAGGCGGCCGGTATAATCGATGATGGTTTCCCGGACTTTCCGGCTCAGTGTCTGGGAAGGATACACCGAGATCGAGTCCCCCGAATGGACGCCGGCCCGCTCGATATGCTCCATAATGCCGGGGATGAGGTAATCCTCGCCGTCGCAGATGGCGTCCACCTCCACCTCCTTGCCCATCAGGTACTTGTCGATCAGCACCGGATTCTCCAGCTTGTGGGAGGTGATGATCCCCATGTATTCCCGCACGTCGTTCTCGTCATAGGCAATAATCATATTCTGTCCGCCGAGCACGTAGGAGGGGCGCAGCAGCACCGGGTAGCCGAGCGTATCCGCCGCCCGGACCGCCTCCTCCGTCTCAAAGACGGTGGTGCCCCGCGGACGGGGGATGCCGCACTGCTCCAGCAGCTCATCAAACCGCTCGCGGTCCTCCGCCGCGTCAATGCTGTCCGCCGGGGTGCCGAGGATGCGCACCCCTTTTTCCACCAGGTGCTTGGTCAGCTTGATGGCGGTCTGCCCGCCGAACTGCACCACCACCGCCTCCGGCTGTTCGGTGGCGAGCACGCTGTCCACGTCCTCGGGGGTCAGCGGATCAAAGTACAGCCGGTCGGCCGTGTCGAAATCGGTGGAAACGGTCTCCGGGTTGTTGTTGGCGATAATCGCCTCGTACCCCAGCTTTTTCAGGGTGCGCACGCAGTGGACTGAGCAGTAATCAAATTCAATTCCCTGGCCGATCCGGATGGGCCCGGAGCCGAAAACCACCACCCGCTTTTTGTCCGAATGCAGCCGGGCGCGGTAGATCTCCGCCTCGTTCTCCTCGTCCCAGGAGGAATAGAAGTAGGGCGTCTCGGCCACGAATTCGGCCGCGCAGGTATCCACCATCTTATAGGCGGCCGCGCGGGAAACCGGCGGCTTCTGCCCCGACAGCCGCTCGATCGTCCGGTCGAGGAAACCGAGCTTTTTCGCCCGCAGGTAGGTTTCCTCGTCCAGCTTCGCGGTTTTCAGCTCTTTCTCCATCGCGGCGAGCCGGTTGAGCTTGCTGAGGAACCAGCGGTCGATCCGGGTCATCTCGAAAATCTCGTCCGCCGTCATCATCTGGCGGGTGATCGCCTCGTAGATGGCGAAAATCCGTTCGTCGTCCATGCGGGCGATGATCTCCCGGATTTCCCCGTCGCTTTTCTTGGCCAGCTTGGGCAGGCTGGGGGTGTCGATCCCCAGCTCGATGGAGCGCACCGCCTTCATGAAGGCGATCTCAAAGCCCGCGCCGATGGACATCACCTCGCCGGTCGCTTTCATCTGGGTGCCCAGCCGGCGGTCGGCGTAGACGAATTTATCAAACGGCCATTTGGGGAACTTGAGGACACAGTAATCCACCGCCGGCTCGTTGCAGGCGTAGGTTTTGCCGGTCACCGCGTTCACGATCTCGTCCAGCCGGTAGCCGATGGCGATTTTGCAGGCCACCTTGGCAATCGGATAACCGGTCGCCTTGGACGCCAGGGCGGAGGAACGGGACACGCGGGGATTGACCTCGATCACCGCATATTCGTCGCTGTCCGGCTTCAGGGCGAACTGCACGTTGCAGCCGCCCTCCACCCCCAGCGCGGACACGATGTTCAGCGCGGCGGAGCGCAGCATCCGGAATTCGGACGCGGTCATGGTCTGGGCCGGGGCGACCACAATGGAATCGCCGGTGTGCACGCCGACCGGGTCGACGTTTTCCATCGAGCAGACCTCGATGCAGTTTCCCGCCCCGTCGCGGATGACCTCGAACTCGATTTCCTTCCAGCCGGCCACGCTTTTTTCGATCAGCACCTGATGAATCAGGGAGGCGCGCAGGCCGCCGGCGCAGATTTCGTGCATCTCCTCATCGTTGTGGACGAAGCCGCCGCCGGTGCCGCCCAGCGTGTAGGCCGGACGGACCACCACCGGGTAGCCGATGGTGCGGGCGAACGCCAGCGCGTCCTCCACCGACTCCACCACCTTGGAGGGGATGCAGGGCTCCCCGATGGAGAGCATGGTGTCCTTGAACGCCTGACGGTCCTCCGCCTTGCGGATGGTTTCAGGGTTCACGCCCAGCAGCTTAACCCCCCGGGTTTCCAGGAAATCGCCCTCCGACAGCTCCATGCCGATGTTCAGGCCGGTCTGGCCGCCCATATTGGCCAGCACGCTGTCCGGCCTTTCGATATCAATGATCCGCTTGACGGTATCCAGCGTCAGCGGTTCAATGTAAATTTTGTCCGCCATGGTCTTGTCGGTCATAATGGTCGCCGGGTTGGAGTTGACCAGCACAACCTCCAGCCCCTCCTCCCGCAGCGCGCGGCAGGCCTGGGTTCCGGCGTAATCAAACTCCGCCGCCTGCCCAATCACGATCGGGCCGGATCCGATTACAAGGACCTTTTTCACATCGTCGCGTTTTGGCATCGTCATCTATCCTTTCTGTCCGGGTCTCCCTGCCGGAGCCCTCCGCAAAGCTTACGGGCCGCCGGGCCGCTCAGCCCCGGCTCTTCTTCAGCATAGCGGCAAATTCCTCGAATACCCAGGCCGTGTCCTGATAGCCGCGGCCGCTGGACGGCTCGAACTGCACGGTCATCGCCGGCATCGTCTTATACCGGATGCCCTCCACCGTGCCGTCGTTGACGTTGCGCAGGAAGGCGTCCGCCCGGTCGGGGTCGATGCTGTCCAGCGCGACCGCGTACCCATGGTTCTGCTCGGTGGTCATCACCCGCAGGGTCTCGACATGGCGCACCGGCTGGTTGCTCCCGCGGTGGCCCACCGGCAGCTTCTCAATCCGGAAGCCGTTTGCCACCGCCAGGAGCTGATGGCCCAGCCCCCAGCCGAAGAGCGGCTTCCCGCTTTTCATCAGCTCCCGGATGATTTCGATGATCTCCGGGTTGTCCCAGGGGTCGCCCGGGCCGTCCGACAGGACGATGCCGTCCGGGCCGGCGGCCAGGAGCTCGGCGGCCGGCGTATAGGCCGGCATCACCACGCAGGCGCAGCCCATCTCCGCAAAATGCGGGAGGATGGACCGGCGGAAGCCGTAATCCGGGACGGCCAGGGTGAACGCTGCCGTCTCCGGGCCGAAGCGCTGGGGTGCGGTCACGGAGATCTGCCCCACCGCCGGAGGGACGCGGTATCCCTCCAGCCGGACCAGCAGCTCGCTTTTATTTTCCAGGGACTCCGCAATCACGCCGTTCATCACCCCGTGGTCCCGGATATGCCGGGTGAGCGCCCGGGTGTCGATGCCGCACAGCCCGACGATCCCCCGCTGCTTTAAATACTCGTCCAGCGTGACGAATTCGTGGGCGTCGGTCGGTTCCACGCACCATTCCCTCACGATATACCCGCTCGCCACCAGCTTGGAAGGCGCCTCGGGGTCCACGCCGCGGTTGCCGATGAGCGGGTAGGTCTGCACGACGATCTGGCCGGAATAGGTCGGGTCCTGCAGCAGGTCCTGGTAGGTGGTCATGTCGGTGTTGAAGACCACCTCTCCCACTGCGGAGCCCTCCGCCCCCATGGCGTAGCCTTTGTAGCTTGTCCCGTCCTCCAGCAGGAGGTAGGCGGTTTTCATTTTGTTTTCCATGTCTGCTTTTCCATTCCTTCCATGCATTTCTATCGTTATCCCGCAGGGGAACCGCCCCGTCACAGCGCGCCGAGGATATCGTCCCGCATCCGCAGAGCCTCCCGCCGGGCCGCCCCGGCGTAATCTTCCGGCGCGCAGCCCTCCTTTTTCCAGGCGCACAAAATGCCGCGGGAGGAATTGATTACCGCGCCCAGGCCGTCGCGGTCAAACGCGCCCGCCACGTCGGCCGCGCCGCCGCCCTGCGCCCCGTAGCCGGGGACCAGGAGAAAGGTATGGGGCAGCGCCGCCCGCAGTTCGCCGAGCTGGGCGGGCCAGGTTGCGCCGACCACCGCGCCCACGCCCGAATAGCCGTATTTCCCCGGAAGCTCTTCCCCCCACCGCTCGCACAGGGACCCCATCCGGCGGTATACCGGCTGGCCGCCGGCCGGCTGGTCCTGCAGCTCGCCGGAGGAGGGGTTGGAGGTCTTGACCAGCACGAAAATGCCGGTGTCAAAGCGGCGGCAGACATCGAGAAGGGGCCGGATGCCATCCGTGCCGAGGTAGCCGTTCACCGTGAGCGCGTCCGCGCCGAAAGCGGCGGTCTCCGCCTCCCCCACCCGGGTGGTCCCCAGATGCCCGGCGGCGTACGCCTCCATCGTGGAGCCGATGTCGTTGCGCTTGCCGTCGGTGATGACGAACATCCCCTTTTCCCTGGCGTAGGCGATGGTTTCGCTCAGAGCGCGCACCCCCGGCCAGCCGTACATCTCATAGTAGGCGGCCTGCGGCTTGACCGCCGGCACAACGTCGCACAGCGCGTCGATCAGCCCTTTATTATACGCGAGGATGGCCGCGGCGGCCCCTTCCAGCGTCTCCCCGTGCGCTTCAAACGCCGCACGGACGATCGGCTCCGGGATATAGTCCAGCTTGGGGTCCAGCCCCGCCACCGTCGGGTTGTTTGTCCGCTTGATGCCCTCGATCAGTCTGTCCAGTCCCATACGTTTCCTCCCAGTGCTTTATATTCTTGGTTCGCCGGCAGCCGGCGCGGCGGCCTCCCCTGCCGGCGGTCCGTCCGCCCGGCCCGGATCCTCCCCGATCAGGCCGGCCGATTCGTCCTCCGGCAGCTCCTCCACCGAGCGCAGGCGGTTCCGGATGATTTCGGTGCGCCTGGCGGCGCGGCCGATATTCGCCGTCGCCTCTTCCAGCTTTTTCTGGGTGGCGGAAAGCGCCTCCCCAAAGCGGCCGAATTCGGTTTTGACCGCCCCCAGCAGCTTCCACACCTCGCCCGACCGCTTCTGGATGGCCAGGGTGCGAAACCCCATCTGCAAGCTGTTCAGGAACGCGCCGAGGGTGGCCGGGCCCATGATGGTGACCCGGCAGTCCCGCTGGAGAGCGGCGCAGAGCGCCGCCCGGCGGGTGACCTCCGCATACAGCCCTTCGGTGGGCAGGAAGAGGATGGCAAAATCCGTGGTGTGCGGAGGCGCGATGTATTTGTCCCGGATGGTCCGGGCACACTCCCGCACCGCCGCCTCCAGCTGACGGGAGGCGGCGTCCACCCCGGCGGGGTCCCCGGCCTCCGACGCATCCACCAGGCGAAGGTAGCTTTCCATCGGGAATTTGCTGTCGATCGGAAGATAGACGGTCTCGTCCCCCTCCTCCCTGCCGGGAAGGCAGATGGCGTACTCCACAATTTCGTTGCGGCGGGGAATCACCCTGACGTTGGCGCGGTACTGCTGCGGGCTGAGCAGCTGCTCGAGCAGGCTCCCCAGAGCGATCTCCCCCCAGGTACCCCGGGTTTTCACGTTGGTCAGCACCTTTTTCAGGTCCCCCACCCCCGCCGCGAGGGCCTGCATCTCCCCCAGACCCTCATACACCCGTTTGAGCTGCTCGCTCACGGCGCTGAAGCTCTCGCCCAGCCGCTTTTCCAGGGTGGCGGTCAGCTTTTCATCCACCGTCTGCCGCATGCCGTCCAGCTTGCGGGCGTTGTCCTCCTGCAGGGCGCGGATGCTTTTTTCCACCCCGTCCTGCATGGCCAGGAGCCGCCGGTCAACCACCCGGGTCATCTGTTCGATATTCAGCCCGGTGAGCTGGCTGGTATTCGTCATCGAGGTGTCCAGCTCCTGTTTGAGGAGGCTGAGCTGCCGCATCAGGTCGTTGCTCTGGTCGGCCATCTCCCGCCGCAGCTGGTCATAGGTGACGCCATCGTTCCGTTTCGGCAGGCGGAGCAGCACGATCACGCATAAAACCACCGCCACTGCGGAAAAGGCTGCCGCCAGTATCGCCGTCATGATCGTCCCTCCTGTCTTCCGGATCGCACCCTGCCGTCCCGCAGGGAAGCCGCCTATTCCGCCCGATAGACCACACGGCCGTCCAGCAGGGTATACCGCACCCTGCCGCGCAGGGTCATCCCCTTGAACGGGGTATTGCGGGATTTCCCATGCAGCCGGGCCGGGTCAACGGTCCATTCCTCCGCCGGGTCAAAAAGGACGATATCCGCCGCCGCGCCCTCCTGCAGGGTGCCCGCCGGGATGCCCAGCAGCCGGGCCGGGCCGGTGGACATCAGCCACAGCAGGCGGCGCAGGGACAGCCGGCCGGTCGCCACCAGGGCGGTAATCCCGGCGGCCAGCGAGGTCTCCATCCCGATGGAGCCGTTGGGCGCGCGGAGGAAGTCGGCCTTTTCCGCCGGCGAATGGGGGGCATGGTCGGTCGCAATCGCGCCGAGGGTGCCGTCGCACAGCCCCTCGATCACCGCCTCGCGGTCATCCTCCGTGCGCAGCGGCGGGTTCATGCGGAAATCCGCATCCCGGCTGCGGAGCGCCTCTTCCGTAAAGGTGAAATAATGCGGCGCCGTCTCCCCCGTGACCGGGACGCCTCGCCGCCTGGCGTCCCGCAGCAGGGCGACGCTTCCCCGCGTGCTGACATGGCAGATATGCACCGGCAGGCCGGTGGCCGCCGCAAGCGCGATCTCCCGGGCCGTGGCGGCCTCTTCCGCCGCACGGTGGATGCCGGGGACGCCGAGTTCCCGGGACACCGCCCCGTCGTTCATTATCCCGCCCCGGGTGAGGGTCAGGTCCTCGCAGTGGGAGAGCACCGGCAGGGACAACGCCGCGGCGGCCCGCATGGCGTCCATCATCTGACCGGCCGCGGGAACCGGCCGGCCGTCGTCCGACACGGCGACCGCCCCCGCCTTTTTGAGCGCCGCGAAGTCGTTCAGCTTTTCCCCGGCCAGCGCCGCGGTTACGGCGGCCACCGGATAGACATGCGCCCCGGCGGAAGCCGCCCGCCTCACGATATCCCCGATGACCGCCGGGTTATCCAGCGCCGGCGACGTGTTGGGCATGCACGCCAGGGAGGTCACGCCGCCCGCCGCCGCCGCCCGGCAGCCGGACTCCAGATCCTCTTTATAAGTCTGTCCCGGGTCCCGCAGATGGACGTGCATGTCCACCAGCCCCGGCGCGCAGACCAGCCCCTCCGCCTCGATGACCTCGGCGCCGTCCAGGTCGGTTTCGTCCGCCAGGGCGGCGATCCGGCCGCCGGCGACCAGAAGGTCGCGCAGCTCCTCGCTGTTTTGCGAAGGGTCGATCACAAGCGCTCCACGGATAAGCAGCCTGCGGTTTTGTGGATTTGTCCGGTCCGGCATTTTGCCCCTCCTTTGCCCCCTGTTCCGGCGGATTCCCGGCCGCCGTCCGAAACGTGGAAAAGCCCGTAAATATGGTCATACCTAACAATGTATTATAGCATACGGGAGTCGGGTATGGCAACGCTCATTTGACGAAAAGCGGCGATTTGTCGAAAACGCAGAGGACCGCTTCCGACCCTGCCCGCCTTTTGTGGAGCGGCATGTGATCCTGCAAAGAAATCTCGGCGGGCGGGCGCCCGATTTGTCATATTCCCCCTTGGCGGCGGTCCCGTTCCCATCCCTTCGGCCGCGTCCGCGGAGCCCTTTCCTGCCCGCTTCCGGCTCCGCACGCCTTCCGCCGGCAGAACGCCGCGCCAGATGCACCAATGTCCCGTCCGGCTCGCATTATCGATCAAGTTTATCCGGCAATTTTATCGAATACAGAAAAAATTTGAAATTCGTCAAGATTGTTCTTGCAAAATCCCGGCTTTTTCTGTATAATGGCAATGCTGATATATCTATCAGGAGGCGTCCTACATTCTTCCACTTTATTAATAAGGAGAGAAACGTGTATGTCTTATGTGGATTCCGTTTTGCAGGAGCTTGTCCGCAAGAATCCCGCTCAGGATGAATTTATCCAGGCGGCGACCGAGGTGCTCAATTCCCTGCGTCCGGTGATCGAGGCCAATCCCCGCTTTGAGCAGGCGGGCCTGCTGGAGCGCCTGACCGAGCCGGAGCGGGTGCTCATGTTCCGCGTGCCCTGGGTGGACGATCAGGGCAAGGTGCAGGTAAACCGCGGCTTCCGCGTGGAGTTCAACAGCGCTATCGGTCCTTATAAGGGCGGTCTGCGTTTCCATCCTTCGGTGAACCTCGGCATCATCAAATTCCTGGGCTTTGAGCAGATTTTTAAGAACTCCCTGACCGGCCTGCCCATCGGCGGCGGCAAGGGCGGCGCCGACTTTGATCCGAAAGGCAAGTCCGACCGCGAGGTCATGGCTTTCTGCCAGAGCTTTATGAGCGAGCTGTTCCGCCACATCGGCGCGGACACCGACGTGCCGGCCGGCGACATCGGCGTGGGCGGCCGGGAGATCGGCTATCTGTTCGGCCAGTACAAAAAGCTGACCAACCGCTTCGAGGGCGTCCTGACCGGCAAGGGCCTGACCTACGGCGGATCCCTCACCCGCACCGAGGCGACCGGATACGGCCTGGTGTATTTCGTGGACGAAATCCTGAAAACCAAGGGCGAGTCCTTCCAGGGCAAGACGGTGGTTATCTCCGGTTCGGGCAATGTGGCGATCTACGCCACCGAAAAGGCGCAGCAGCTCGGCGCCAAGGTGGTGGCGCTCAGCGATTCCACCGGCTGGGTATATGACAAGGACGGCATCGACCTCGCGGCGGTCAAGGAGATCAAGGAGGTCAAGCGCGGCCGCATCCGCGACTACGTTTCCTACCGTCCCAACGCGGAATATCACGACGGCAAGGGCATCTGGTCGATTCCCTGCGACATCGCCCTCCCCTGCGCGACCCAGAACGAACTCAACGAGGCGGACGCGGCCGAACTGATCAAGAACGGCTGCAAGCTGGTCGGCGAGGGCGCGAACATGCCCACCACCCTGGAGGCGACCGAGCTGCTCCAGAGCAAGGGCGTCATCTTTGCGCCGGGCAAGGCCGCCAATGCCGGCGGCGTGGCCACCTCCGCGCTGGAGATGAGCCAGAACTCCCAGCGGCTGAGCTGGACCTTTGAAGAGGTGGACCAGAAGCTGCACGGCATCATGGCCGGCATCCACAAGAACGCGTTTGAAGCCGCGAAGGAATACGGCTTTGAGGGCAATTACGTGGTGGGCGCGAATATCGCCGGCTTCATGAAGGTTGCCGACGCGATGATGGCTCAGGGCATCGTCTGATTTCCCGCTCTCCCCTGAAAATACAACCCAAGCCGTTCCCGGCGCTGTCGGGAACGGCTTTTTCTTTTTTATTCCTCGCTTTTCTCCTTCCGTTTTCCCTTTTGCCGTTCCCAGGCCGCCTTTACGGTGCAGTGTCCGGGGCTTGCACGGGTAGTCCGGGAACCGCGGCGGCACAAGCTCCTGTTCCTCCCCATGGTCCATATTCCTCGGCTCCGGCTGCGCCGCAAACAGAACCCGGCGTTTCACCGCCGCACCGGTTGACTCCCCTCCTCTTCCATAATGTATCCCTGTTCGTTCGGGCTCCCTTTCAGGTCTTTTTTCATCCTCTTCTTCTGCCGTCCCTTTTCTGCCGTCCCTTTTCTGCCGTCCCCTTTTGCGGCGCGGATAGAAAGGCGGCGGAAACGGTCAGGCTTTTGCCTCGTTTCAAAATATTCAAAAAAACAGTTGCCGGCACGCCTTCTTCGGATTAATAAACGGGTTTTGGAGAGAATAATAACGCTGGGTCCGGCAATACGATCCGGTTTACATTTTAAACGGCACAAAGCGTCCGGTTTGTCGCGCAAAACGCGTCAGCCAGCCCTTTTATATCATTCCGAGGGTTTGTTCCCCGCGCCGGCAGGCTGTTTTTTCTTTTTCCGAAGGCAAAGCAGCGGCGGAGAAGCCGCAGGCTCTCCGCCTTTCGCGCCGCAGGCCATTCCGGCCGCTCATAAGCCTTTGCCGTGCCAAACCCTCTTGAGCGGCATCCGGCTCCGGCGGCCTGCTGCGCCGTGTAAAAAACGCAAAATGCCAAAAGCCTCCTGTCCGCATAAACGCCGGACGGGAGGACATACTAACATCGCGGCTCGTCCGTTTTATAAACGTACGGATTTCGCAACCCCCGGTTTTTCCGGGAAAAAAGAGGAGTGAAACACATGCTGGACAGACTGGCGCTTATCCTCGTGGTGATCGGCGCAATCAACTGGGGAAGCATCGGGTTGTTTCAGTTCGACATCGTGGCATGGGCTTTCGGCGGCCAGGGCGCTGCCGTCAGCCGCGTGATCTATACCCTTGTCGCGCTGGCGGGCATCTGGTGCATTTCCCTGTTCTTCCGCGACCGCGAAGAACTGATCGAACACGATTAGAGCCATTCTAGCAAAAAGTAGCGGACGATTTTATCGTCCGCTACTTTTTGCTTTCTTATTTGGCCTTCCTGCAGCATGCCGCCGTCTGACGCCGGCAACGTTACAGCGTCCGTCCTTCCACGATTGCCTGCGTGTCCCGCGCGATGACCAGCTCCTCGTTGGTGGGGATGACGAAGGCGCGCACGCTGGAATCCGGTGTGGTGATCTCCGTTTCCTCTCCGTGAACCTTGTTCTTCTCCGCATCCAGCTTCACGCCATAGAAGGAAAGGGCGTTGCAGATCTCCGCGCGCAGGGTGGGCTGGTTCTCGCCGATGCCGGCGGTGAAGATCAGCGCATCCACGCCGCCGAGGGCGACAATGTACCCGCCGATGTACTTGATAATCTCATAGGTGCGCATATCCCAGGCGAGCTTCGCCCGCTCATTCCCCGCTTCAATCGCCGCGGCAATGTCGCGGTCGTCGCTCGAAACGCCGGAAATGCCCAGCATGCCGGACTGCTTGTTCAGCAGCTCGTCCATCTGGCGCGGGGTCAGCCCCTCCTTTTCCATGATGTAGGTCACGACCGAAGGATCCACGGCGCCCGAGCGGGTGCCCATCATGAACCCGTCCAGCGGGGTCAGCCCCATTGTGGTGTCGATCACCCTGCCGTCCCGGATCGCAGTGACGGAGGAGCCGTTGCCGAAATGGCAGGAGATGATCCGCGTCCCCTTGCCGTCGGGCTTGCCGAGCAGTTCCAGGCAGCGCCTGCTGACATAGCGGTGGGACGTGCCGTGGAAGCCGTAGCGGCGGACGCCGTACTGCTCATAATACCGGTACGGCACGCCGAACATGTACGCTTTGGGGGGCATGGTCTGATGGAACGCCGTGTCGAACACCACAACCTGCGGCACCTCCCGGCCGAAGGCGGCGATAGCGGCGTTGATCCCCTGCACATGCGCCTTGTTGTGCAGGGGCGCGAGAGAGGCATAATCGGCGATATCCTGAATAACCTGATCGGTGACCAGCACGGAATGGTCAAACTTCGAGCCGCCCTGCACGATGCGGTGGCCGATCGCCGCCACCTCGGAAAGGCTGTCGATCACCTTGCCCTCCCCCGCGGTCAGCGCCTCCTTTACCTGCGCAAAGGCGGCGGTATGGTCCGGCATGGCGACTTCCCTGGTAATCACGCGGCCGTCGCTCGTTTTATGGGTGAACTTTCCGTCGATCCCAATCCGCTCGCAGTTGCCCTTGGCCAGGACGACCTCGCCGTTCATGTCGATCAGCTGATATTTCAGCGACGAGCTGCCCGCATTGATAACCAGAATTTTCATCTTGCATCCTTACCTGCCTTTTCTTACTTTTCATATTTTCCCCGTTTCCGGGCGGCCCTTCCGGTTTTTCACAGCCCCGCTGCCTGCGGGGCCGGAGCCGGCCTGTTTCCGCAGCCGGATGCCGCCCGGCGCCGCTTGCATTCCCCGCGAAAAGCACGTATACTGAAGAGAGAAGACGATGGGGCGCCGCCCGGGGGGACGCGGAACGTCAACTCTATTATAATAGTCCCTTTCTCCAGAATTTTCAAGTTAAATCCTGAATAAAGCGGAAGAATAAAGCAGGAATTCAGCGGGAAAAAGCGCCGCAGGCAGGGGATTTTCTTTTCTTTTTTCACTTTTCTGTATAAATACCCATTTCCCACCGTTTTATTCTTCCTTCCGCCTTGGACTTTTTCCGCGCTCCTTTCCGCTCACTATCCTCAGAGAAAACAGGCCGTATAAGACAACGCTGCCCAAGAAAGGGGGGAAGCCTATGAAAACATTGATTCTCAACGGCTCTCCCAAAAGAAATGGCGACACGGCTGCCCTTATTGAGGAGTTCACAAAGCACCTAAAGGGTGATGTTCGGGTCGTATCTTCTTACTTTGACAATATCAGCCCTTGTCTTGACTGCCGCCATTGCCGGAGCACTCCAGGCTGCATTATCAATGACGATCTGCAGAACGTGTATCCCTATCTTGAAGCCTGTGACAATCTTGTTATTGCTTCTCCTGTTTGGTTTTCCGAGCTGAGCGGCCCGTTGCTCACCCTTGCCAGTCGTATCCAAACCTATTTCGCCGCAAGACAGTTTAGAAATGAGCCGAATCGGATTAAACACAAAAACGGGATCCTGATACTTGTTGGTGCGGAGAAGGGCACCGAAGAAAAGGCAAGTTCTACCGCACATACCATCTTGAAGCATATGAATGCTCTGCCTTGTATCGCTTCTATATTTTCTCTAAACACAAATATTCTTCCTGCCGCAGACGATCTTCCGGCTCTTGCCGCTGCCCGCAACACCGCCTTACTTCTTAACCAGCTTCTTGATGAATCGTAATTGTTCTCTTTTTACCTCCCTGACTTTTTATAGCTGGTTATAACTGGTCTTTCGTTCCTTTCGCTCCCTGCTGTTCCCTGCTGCCCCCTGCTGCCCCTTCCCACCTGCTCTTCCGCCCTTTTCGCCCCTTTTCGCCCGGCCGCCCTGTCGCTTTTTCCCGCGCGGAAGGCCCGCCTTCCGGAACCAGAAAGGAGGAACGTGCATGAAAATCGCCGGCATCGTCGCCGAATACAACCCCTTCCACAACGGGCACGCCCACCACATCGAGCGCACCCGCGCAGCCGACGGCGCCTGCCGCGCCACCCATATTGTCGCCGTAATGAGCGGGAATTTTGTGCAGCGGGGGGAGCTCGCCCTCCTTCCGAAGGCCGACCGGGTCCGGTCGGCGCTGGCAGGGGGCGCCGACCTCGTGCTGGAGCTTCCCCTGCCCTGGGCGATTGCGTCGGCCGAAGCGTTCGCTTTCGGCGCGGTATCCCTTCTGGACGCCCTCGGCTGTGTGGATGTGCTGAGCTTCGGCAGCGAATGCGGGGAGACGGAGCCGCTGCAAAAGGTGGCCGACACGCTGGACTCCGACCGCTTCGCCGCTCTTCTCCGCTACCACCTGGAAGGGGGGATCGCCTTCCCGGAAGCGCGCCAGCGGGCAGTGGAGGAAATCCTGGGCAAAAAAGGCGCCTCCGTGCTGGAGCACCCCAACAATACCCTGGGCGTCGAATACCTCAAGGCTTTGCGGCGGCTGGATTCCCCGATCTGCCCCTTTACCATTCCCCGCCTCGGCGCCGGTCACGACGGGACCCTCCCGGTGGGCGATATGGCTTCCGCCACCTTCCTGCGTTCCCTTCTCCTCGCCGGGCGGACAGCTAACGCCGCCCCCTATATCCCGCCCGCCGCGCTGGAAATCCTCTGCGAGGCCGCCGGCGCCGGACGATGCCCGGCCGACCCCGCCCGGATCGAACGGGCCATGCTGTCCGCCCTGCGCCGCCTGAGCCGGGAACAGGTCGCCCGCCTGCCGGGGATTTCGGAGGGGCTGGAACACCGGGTATACGAGGCGAT
The DNA here is from genome assembly GCA_904419875.1 of Candidatus Avimonas caecicola. GTDB lineage: Bacteria > Bacillota > Clostridia > Oscillospirales > Acutalibacteraceae > Avimonas > Avimonas caecicola. The sequence goes on from CAJFTG010000005.1 coordinate 23,485, forward strand.
CCGCTCCTCCGGCAGCATGGAGGCGCTGCTGAACGCCGTCAAAACCAGGCGGTACCCGCTGGCCCGGATCCGCCGGATACTGCTCGCCGGGTTCCTGGGACTGTCCGCCGGCTGGGAAACCCGCCGCCCTCCTTATATCCGGGTGCTCGGAATCGGCCGGAACGGGGCGGACATCCTCCGGGCGGCGAAGGGGGCCGCCCTTCCGCTGGTGACGCGGGTCTCGCAGTTCGAGTCCCTGCCGGAGGAATGCCGGCGGCTTTTTGTGCTGGAGTCCCGCGCGGCCGACCTGTACGCTCTGGCTCTCCCCCTGCCGCTTCCCTGCGGGACGGAGTATACCGCCGGCATGATCCGCCCGGAGGAGCCATGAAGGGCTCTGCCGGACAGAAGGGCCCGCCGCCAAAAGCTTTCCCCACCCGTTTGGCGCACAGCCCGCCGCTCCCCACGCGGGAAGGTGGTTTGAAATTGTGCCCCGGGGTTCCCGGCGGGCCGGCCCGTCATATGCCGGGCCCGCGCCGACGCGCCGGGCCGCAGTAAAGGCAAGTATAGATTTTGTGACACAAAATCGCACGCTCCCGGCGCGGGAGCAGCGGCGGCAGCCGGCCGGCACGTTCGGAAAACGCAAAAACGGACCTGCGAAGCACGGCGCTTCGCAGGTCCGTTTGACTGCAGGGGGAAGTTAATACATGTGGGTTTTTGCGGTGTTCCACAGCTTGATCTGGTTTTGCATCCGTTCCTTCTGCTCGGCGGTCACGTTGTTCAGCTGGGCGCTGGCCTTGGAGACGGCGGCGTCGATCTTGGATATCCAGGAACGGGTATACACTTCGGACGGATCCGGCGGGATCCAGGTGATGCTGTCGCCGGTGCAGGCTTCGCTGGCGTCGGCAAGCAGCTGGTAATAGGCCAGCATGGCGTCCGCCCCGTTGCCGAACAGCTTTTCGCAGGCTTCCCGAAGGATATCGTCGCCGCTCAGGCTGGAATCCCACATTCCCTTGGCCGCGACATACCACAGCGGCCAGCGCAGCGGGTAGCTCGCCTCCGTCTCGCGGTATGCGGCGAGGGGGCCCTGATCGTAGTATACATAGTCCGCGCCGTTGGCTTTCCAGAAATCCTGGTCCCGGATGGCCACATCGCCCTGCACCCAGGGGATATTGGCCCACGCCGAGCTGGAGGAATCGCCGGAAATGCAGAGCCATTTCCAGATGGAGATATTCTGCAGGTTGGCCTTCTTGATATAGCTGAGGAAGTTGTCCTTCCAGGAGGTTTTGTAGGTGTTGTGGGTGATGGGGTTGCGGGTGTCGCCCAGATAGAGGCCGTCCTCAATGGGGCTGGTCACGCTGGTCTCGGTGCAGAACATGACCTCCACGTTCGACGCCGCCTTCACGCTGGTCTGCGGGGCAAACCAGGTGGAATGGTAGCTGAGGATGGCCACCTTCTTGTCCGGATGCTCCTTTGCCACCTCGGCCGCCACGTTGTTGGCGAAGGTGAGCATCAGGTCGGTATCGGTCGGATACTTGCTGCATTCGCTGCACTCGCACCAGTCGGTCTCCCAGCCGTCGTTGGCGGTGATGGAATAGGTGATGGTGTTGGGGTTGCTGTCGAAATAGGCGTTGACCTTTTTGGCCACCTCGCGGGCAAAGGATTTGTTGGAATAGCAGTACTGCCACCAGGTGGCTGAAGCGTCCCGCTTGCCGTCGATCTCACTGAACCATTCGGGATGGGTGGAGAAATAGTTCTCCTTGGAAACCAGGGAAGGCAGGTAATGGCCATAGGTGTTTTCCTCGCCGCCCAGATACCAGCGCTGGCCGAGTACCCGCGTCTGGAACCAGACGTTGTTCTGCCGGCTGGAAAATTTCGGGGTGTGGGTAACGTCCAGCGACCCAACGCTGATCGTGCTTTTGGACGGCACAATCTGCCAGAGTTCGCTGGGCCCGAACCAGCCGCAGCCCTGATCCTCCAGGAACATCGTCACCGCGTACTGCGTCCCCAGGTACGCGCCGTCGTCGTTGCCCATGAGGACCAGATAATTGTTCACCCGCTTGAGAATCACCTTTTCGTTGCCGGGGTACCCCGTCGGCTGTTTGACGCCCAGCTTTTCCGTGTACTTGGACGGCCCGACCAGGATATAATTGCCCGTGGTGCGGTCCACGTCGTCGTAGCCAACGCTCACCGTCGCGCCGGTCATCCGTTTGAGATAATCCTGCAGGTCGGTAGCGGCCGCGATCACCTTGTCCGAGGCGTTCTTCGCGATGACAATGGTGGCCGCCGCCTTGCCGTTTTCCACAATTTTCAGGTCGCCGGAAACGGACGGCGGGTTGGTGGACGTCGTCCCGCCGCTGCTGCCGGCGGTCGAACCGCTCCCCGTTGTGGTGCTGCCGTCCTCCGTTGCGGAGGTGGAGGTGCCGCTCGACCCTGTTCCGGTCGAGCCGGTCGTGCTCCCCGTCGTGCTGCCGGGGGCGGAGGATTCGCCGCCGCCTCCCCCGCAGCCGCCCAGCGACAGCAGGAGCATTCCCGCCAGCAGCAGGCTGACGCCCCGCACGGCATGTGAAAGCTTTCTTTTCTTCAAACCGGATTCGCCTCCTTGTCCTGTGGCTCCGCCGTCCGCTCTTCCCCGGCTCCGGGGCCGGGGCACTGCCGGATGACGGACTTGGCCTTTTCCCAAAGCCCGCGCTGGATGCGCAGGCGTTTTTGAACGGTTTCCTCCTGCCCGGGCAGAAGCGCCTCCACCGCCCGGAGGATGCCGTCGATGCGCTCGACCGCTTCCGGCGTATACAGTTCCCCGGGCGCCGGCGGATGCCAGGCGATGGAAAACGCGGTGCTGTGCGCCGCAATGTCCGCCAGGGCGCTGTAATAGGCGAACATCAGGTCCGCCGCGCCGCCGTACAGCTTTTTGCAGTCGTCCATCAGGATGTCCGAGCCGGTCAGGTCCTTGTCCCACCAGCTCCGGGCGGCGACATGCCACAGCGGGAAGCGCAGCGCATAGCTTTCGCCATCCTCGTAAAACACATCCAGCGGCCCCTGATCGTTGTATACGTACCGCACGCCGTGATCCCGCCAGTAACGGTTGTTGCGGGTGGCCACGTCGCCCTGCACCCAGGGAACGTCCTTCCACTCCGGCCGGGCGGCGGCGATGCAGTACCAGTCCCAAATGGCAATGCTTTGGAACTTCACCATCCGGTTCCACTGCTCAAAGTTATCCTTCCAGGGCGTGGGATAGGTGTTTTTGCTCTGCTCGAAGCGGTAACGCTGGTGGTAACCGTTATCCGGCCCCTTGTCCACCGGAAGGAACATGTCCGCTTCCTTGCAGAACATGACCTCCACGTTCGGCTCCGCCTCCATCGGATGGGTGGGCGGGTGATAGGTGGGGAAATAGGCCAGAAAGGTCAGCTTATGGTCCGGGAAACGCCGGCCCACAAGCCGGGCGATCCGGTTGGCGAAGAGCACCGCCGTTTCGCTCGGCGTCCCCATCTGGCGGCACTGGTCGCATTCGCACCAGCCGTGATACCATCCGTCGTTGAGGGCGATGCTGTACTGCACCAGCGTCGGGTCCTCCTCAAACTTCTCGCAGATCTTCTCCGCCAAAGCCGCCGCCAGCTCCTCGTTGGAGTAGCAATACTGCCACCACTCCACAAAGGGGTTGCGCTTGCCGTCAATCATGCAGAACCATTCCGGATGTTTTTCAAAGGCTTCGTCCCGCGGGATCAGGAAGGGAAAGCCGTGCCCGGAAATCCGCCGGTCTCCGCCGAGATACCAGCGGCGTCCGATCTCCGGATGGAACCGCAGGACGTTGCTGTACCGGCTGATGAAGGCCGGGCGGTGGTCGATGTCCAGATAGCCGACCGAAACCGTCGGCTTCCGGGGGACCACCTGCCAGAGGGGGTCGGGGGAAAACCAGCCGCAGCCCAGCCGTTCAAACAGCATGGTCACGGCAAACTGGGTGCCGGTATAGGCCCCGTCGTCGTTGCCGAGCAGGAGCAGGCGGTTCCCGTCGCGGCGCAGAAGCACCCGTTCGTTCCCCGGGTATCCCGTCGGGGCTTCCACCCCCATCTCCCGCGTCAGGCGGGACGGGCCGATCAGCACCACCCCGTCCGCCGGCGCCTGGTCTTCGGTAACCACGGCGCATTCCGCGCCGCTCATCTGCCGCAGGAGGGAGCGGAAATCCTCCGCCGCCGCGCGGACCTTCTCCCCCGCCTCCCCGGCAATCACCACCGTGCAGCGGGCTTCCCCGTTTTCAGCCAGCAGCATTTCGGTGTAGTCTTCCCGCATTCTAGGGTCCATGGGTCGTCTCCTTCTTCTGTGCCGACGCCGGTTATGCCCGATGGGTTATTCGGCGCTGGTTGTTGTGTCGGTGCCGGCATCGGTGTTCGGTATCCAGGTGGTGTCGGTATCGGAACCGGTGGTTTCTCCGCCGGTCGGATTGAACTCGGTGTCCAGATTGGAGGAATTGGCCTCATCCACCTTGCGCTGATACTCCGGCTTGTACTTCTCGATTGCCTGGGAGATGCTCTGTCCTTCGCCGACCGCGGCGCAGATCTCGTACGCACCGCCGACCGCGGAGTCGTAGCTGTTGGTGCAGAACGGTTTCTGCGCCAGCGTCTGGTAAAGCTCCACATGGGCGGGGTCAAGGCTTTCGTTGGTCTTTGCGATATAGGCCGCCTGACCGTCCACCAGCATATCGATCAGCTTGCCGGTGTGCGCGGGGCAGTCGGATCCGTTGCCGATCGCCCAGCCGGCCGCCGTGATCGGGGAAACGCCCTCGGTATTGTTGGGGCCGGTCGGCATCGGCGCCACGCCGTACTCAAAATCGGCCAGGCCGTAATCGCGCGCTGCCAGAATCTGCGCGTCCACCCACTGGAAATCCCCCAGCATCGCCGCGTTGCCGCGGTAGAAGGTGGTCCACGGGTCGCTGTCATAGCCGCACCATTTGGAGGTATACACGCCGTCCTGAAGCATTTCCAGCGACTGACGGAGCGCCGGCGCGTCGATGTTGAGCTGATACCGGGAATTGTCGTCCAACGTCAGCATGGAGGTCGCGTTCATCCCGAAGAACAGGTAGGGATAGTCGGAGGCATAGCCCCAGCGGTTTTCCTCCTTGTCGGTGAGCGCCGCGGCGATCCGGCTGAAGTTATCCCAGTTCCATTCGCCCTTCTCGTACAGCGCCAGCGGGTCGTCCATGCCCTCGTCCTCGAAGATGTCCTTATTGTAGAAGATCACGGCCACGTTGGTTTCGCTGACGGCCACATAATAGTGCCCGCCGTATTTGAAAACCGCATCCATCGTATTCTTGTGCAGATTGGGGTTGTCCAGATTGATGTAGCTTTCCAGCGGCTGGGTGATCCCTTTGAGCGCAAAACGGGGGTTGTTGTTCGCGCCGTCGTTGATGAGGTCGATGGGGTCACCGCTCTGATAGGCGGACATCGTGCGTTCATACCAGGTATCCCAGCCGGCGTTGACAAACTCCACCTCAACGTCCGGATACAGCGACCGGAACTCCTCCACCACCGGGTTCTGCCAGGCCGATTCCTCGGTGGAATTCGGGTTGTGGCCGGGGATCATGATGGAGAGAGTCGCATTCTTTTCGCTCTCCAGAGACCCTCCCTTTGAACCGGACTCCGTCGTCCCTCCTGTGGTGCAGCCCGCCAGAGGCAGCAGCGCCAGCCCGGCGGACAGGCCCGCCAGAAGCAGTTTTTTTCGTAAATTCGTCATGGGTGTTCCTCATCCTTTCTAACCTTAATCAACCGACAATACCGCTTCGCTCCAGCCCCTCGGTAAAAAAGCGCTGGGCAAAAATATATAATACCAGCAGCGGGAGGATGGTGACCAAACACCCGCAGGCCAGAATGGATTCCCGCATAAACGTCAGCTCCTGCTGAGCGATGCCGGTCACCATGTTGCTGTTGTCCAGCAGGGAGCTGAGAGAGGTCAGGTTCACCGAGATTGGGAAGGTCCCGTTATAAAACATGGAGGAAAGATAATAGTCGTTCCAGTACCATACCAGGGAAAAGACCAGCACGGTGGCGATCATCGAGCCCGCGTTGGGCAGCATGATGCGGGTGAAGGTGCGCAGGGGGCCGCAGCCGTCGATCATCGCCGCCTCCTCCAGTTCCAGCGGCATGTTGCGGAAAAACTGACGGAGCATGAAAATGTACAGCCCGGACCGGATGCCCATGCCGAGCAGCGCCTGTAAATAAAACAGAATATCCTTGTTGAGCAGGTTGGTCGTCAGCGGCGCACCGGTGAACAGCCCGACCAGCGACCCGATCCCGAAGAAGTTGAAATTCCGGAAATTAACGTACAGGGGGATGATATACGTCTGCACCGGGACGATGATGGTGAAGATCAGCAGGCCGAACAGCAGCTTCTTCCCCCGGAAGCGGAAACGGGCGAAGCCGTATCCCGCCAGCAGCACCGTCACCAGCTGCAGAAGGACGCTGGGAAGGGTCATGGTCAGCGTTTTCCCGACCGACCTGGTGTAATCCAGCACCTCCAGAGCAATTTTCATCGGCTCCAGGCTGAAGTTCTGAGGCAGCCAGACAACGGTGGGATTATAGACATCCTGCAGGCTTTTGAAGCCGGAGGACAGCATGTAGATGACCGGATACAGCATCACAAAGCTCATTCCGATCAGAAAAACCGTGCGCAGCAGCACAGTCAGGACCCGGGAAACGGCATAATTCACCGAAAGCCGCCGTTTCTCGTAAGCTGCGGCGGCCGCTGAAAGAAAACCGGCCGGAGATTTCATCGGTTGCATCCCGCCCTTTCCTTCCCGCCGCACCGGGCCGGAGCCGGATTTCCCGGCTCCGGCCGCAGCGCAGGGGATGTGCAAATCGTGGGGTTTTACTTCATCAGAGGTGCGTTCTCCGACCGGAACGGGTTTACTCCCTTTCCTTCCGGCTGCGGAGCGCAAAGAGGACAGCGATCGAAGCCAGCGCGGCCAGGTCGGCCACCGTCACCAGGAGGGTGGTTTCCCCGGTTGTGGCGCCGCCGGGCACATTGGAGTCGCCGGGATTGTTCGTGCCGCCGGTCTCCGGCAGCTTGCCGCTCTCCACAAAGACCGGGTTCTGATAATCCGCGTCGGTGTGCACCACCGGATCCGGATTGACCGTCACATAGAAATGGACTTCGTCGGTCGCGCCGAAGCTCGCGGGATAATAGATGCTCACGGGCGTGCCGTAGGCAAGCTCCGTATCCTCATCCAGAATCGGGTCGGTCGCCATGTCGTACACGACGTTGCCCTCGGAATCCAGGATGCGGAGATCCGCGATGGAGAAGGTGCCGTTGGTGTACCAGAGCAGGAAGGTCAGCCGCTCGGTATCCTCTTCCAGTCCGACAAAGGTAACCGGGCTGCCGTCGTCCTTCTGGAGGTTCACCCACCCGCCGGTGGTGCCGTAATTGCCGCCGGCAACGGAGGCGTTCGCGGATTCGCCCGCGGCCTCAATCTCAGTGCCGAGCTCCACCTTGATGCGGCCGGTAACCGTATAGGTCTCGCCGGGGGTGAACAGCGAATTGTTCTGCATGATGCCCAGAACCGGATTCACCGTGCCGGAGCCCTCCGGAACCTCTATGGTGATCACGCGGTTGGGGATATACTCGTCATCGCCCTTGGTGCGGATCGGGAAAGAGGTGTCGTGCGTTTCGGCCGCGCCGTAGTCGGAGGCGCTCCACATGCATACGCCGGGTTTCACCGAACGCATATCGCCCTTGCCGTAGAGGTAGGGGTCGTTGGCCATCGAATAGACGATCTCGCCGTCCGCCGTGACAATGCGCAGGTCGGCGACCGAGAAGGTCCCCTCGGCAAACAGATTGCCGAAATGGATGGTCAGGTCGCCGGTTTCTTTGCTGAGGCTGTCAAAGCTCAGCAGGTTGCCGTCGGCGTCGGTCAAATCCATCCAGCCGCCGGTGTCTTCGGTAAAGGAAACCATTTTCCGGATCATGCCTTCGCTGTACTGGAACTCCACATAGCTTTCCGGGGTCTCGCCGCCCGCCTGGGCCGTCAGGCCGTCCACCTTGACCTTGCCGAGCAGGTAATAGGGGCCGTCCTCGAAGTTGTCGTACATCAGGCCCAGGCGCATGGTCGGGTTCTCGTTGGAGGTGCTGACGATCGAGATTGTCCGGTTGTAGCCGTCGGTCGCGGAGGGAGTGCTCGGCTTGCCGGGGTCGTCCGTGCCGGGGTCGTCGGGGTCGCCGGGCTTCTCCGGAATCACAATTTCGGAGGGCTGAATGGTGGTTTCCAGGATCTCATAGCTCAGCCCCTCGGTGTAGCTGCCGCTGTAGCCGAACCACCAGATGCTGCGGTTGTACGCGCCGGCGCTGAGGCCGTCGCCGCCGTCCGGGCCCTGGCCGCCGGCCAGAGTCTCCGGCGTCAGTTCCGCATCGGTGTTCATGTCATAGACCACGGTTCCGTCTTCCGCGAGGATCTGCACGCCGCCCACCGTCAGGGTGCCGCTCGCATACCAGAGCTGGAAGCTGAACCACGGCAGGTTGTCTTCGTTCATCTCATAGGTGCGCTCGAACGCTTCCCAGCCGCCCGTATTGCCGGTGCGCCCGCTGTGAATGACGCTCCAGTTGCCGTTTGAGCCGGGGATTTCCCCGTAATCCTCCATCTTCATGTAGCCCTTGATGGTGTAAGTCTCACCCATGGTGAGAAGCTCGGTCGGGTCCATGAAGCGGATTTTGCCGTTGACGCAGGGGAAAGCGGCCGAACCGTCGACAACCAGCTTAACCGCCTTAACGTCGATGGGTTCCTGCGGAACGGTGGGGTCGGTCGGATCCGTGGAGGGGTCGGTCGACCCGCCCGGCTGGGAGGGATCGGTGGTGGATCCGCTCACCACCGGACCAACTGCCAGAGAAATGTTGTCAAAGCTGGTATAAGCGGCGAAGTACCATACCGAGATATCCCACGGGAAGGCTCCCGCCTCACGGTCCTCCAGCAGCTCGTCCGTGCGCATGTCATAAGCGACGTTTCCGTCCCCATCCGTCAGAGTGACATCCGCCAGCGAAAGGGTGCCGGTGGCATACCAGAACTCAAAGCTGGTGTACGCGCCGGCATTCTGGGTGTACGCAAACGAGAAGGGAACCCAGCCGTCGGTATTGCCGGTAACAGAAAGGGAAGAACCGATGTTCACCTTTGCCTGCCCGGCGTCTACAGCCGTGAAATTCTCCACCTTGTAATAGCCCGCAACCGTATAGGTCGTCCCTTCAGTCAGGGATTCGTCGCCGGTCAGGGACATGCGGCCCTGCGCTTCATTGCCCGTCGAAGTCAGGCTCATAACGCGCTCCGGCTCATAGTCTTTTTCAACCACCGGATCAATGGTGCCGGACACGCCGTCCGCCGACCCGTAGAAGCCGAAGTACCAGATGCCGAGCGTATTCGGGAACCAGACGCTGTCCGTCTCCGGCAGAGCGGTGTCGGTGCGCATGTCATATACGACTTCCTCGTCTGCATCGATGATGGTGACATCGCCCAGAGAGAGCGTGCCGGTGGAATACCAGAACTCAAAGTACTTGTACTGGTTCGCCGTGTACTCCATTTCGAAGGCAACCCAGCCGTCCGTATCCGCCGTGAGCTTGACGTTAAACGGCAGAGTCACATTCGGCCCCTGCGCATCCTGGCCGTCAAGCGGGGCATAATTGTCCAGCTTGTAGTAGCCCTTGACCGTATAGGTCTCCCCCTCGGCCAGCGGCGCTCCGCCGACGATGGCGATTTTGCCGTTCACCTGCGGAGCCTGCGAGGTCACGCTGATGGTACGCTCCGGCTCATAGCCGCTTGCGCTGACCTTTCCCAGCGGGGAGGCAAAGCCCACCGCCAGCAGCGCCGCGATCAACGCCAAACAGGACAGAACTGCCAGGAATGACCGGCTTTTGCTTATGCGACTGCTCATGTTTCCAACTCTCCTTCTTTTAATTTTATTTCAGCCGCCGCGGCCTCTGTCTCCACGGCGGTAGAAACCTATGTGCCGCGCCGCCCCGCGGGCTACTCCTGCGGACCGTCCCCGTCCTTTTTGACAAAGGGCAGGCGGAAGGGCAGCTTGATCTTGCCGGTGATGGCGAGGATCCAGATCACGCCGGCCGCCACGATCAGCAGCGCCGCAATCACAATCACAACCACGATCGGCACGACAACGCCGATCCGGCCGTCCTCCTCTGCGGCTCCTCCCGCGTTCAGGGTCGTGGGGGCGGTGGTTGCGCGGGAGGACGAACTGGTCGTTTCCCCGGCGGCGGACGTGGTGGTCTCTTCGGTCGTGGTGGTGGTTTCCTCCGCCTGCGTCGTGGTGTCGGCCGCCTCGGTGGTGGTGGTTGGCGCGGCGGTGGTATCCTCAAACTGGAGGCCGTGGGTCGTGGTGGTCGCAATCGGCGTGCCGCCGCCGTCGTCCACCGACACCAGCACCGCCGCCGTATTATCGCCGAAGCCGCTCGCCAGGACCGCCGGCTCCGTGTTGATCTGGGCAATATCCTTCAGGGAGCAGGCGTCCATACCGTTGTCCTCGGCATACTCGAGCAGGTCACGGACATCCCGGTCCTCATCCAGGGAGTACATCACCTTGCCGGCTGCGTTCTCGATCCGGAAATTGCGGATCGACAGCGTGCCCCGCGCGGCGTACAGCCCGACCTCGACAATGGCATAGGGCTGAAGCTGTCCGGAAATGCTGATGCCGACAACGTTTTCAAAGGTCATGTCGCCGCCGCCAACCGCCCGGGCCTCCACCCAGCCGTCGGTTCCCTCGGAGGTTTCGGTGAGGATAAAGCCGGGGTCGTCGCCGGAGGAAGTGTCCAGGGACAGGTAGTGGACGAAGGCCCAGGGCTTATCGGTCGTGTTCATCCGGCGGAAGTTGTCAATCCGCCACTCGAACTTGACTGTGAAGGGCCCTCCGGACCCGAACCCCATATCCCGCGAGACAAAGAAGCGGATGACCGGGTTGATATCGGTGCCGGGGGAGGTGTTGTCGATGGTGAGCGCAATATGCTCATCCCCCGCGGCGGAGGCTCCCAGCCCGCCGAAGGGAAGGAGCAGTAGCGCCGCGGTCAGCAGGGTGAGAACGCGTTTAAAAACGGATTTTCCAAAAGATGCTTTCATTGTTCGTACGCCTCCAGACCAAATTTTTGCCGCATGATTGCCGCGCGGCCCGGTCATCGGGGCCGGCTACTCCTGCGGCCCGGTCCCGTCCTCCTTGACAAAGGGCAGACGGAAGGGCAGCCTGATCTTGCCGGCGATGGCGAGGATCCAGATCACGCCGGCCGCCACGACCAGCACCGCCGCAATCACGATGGCCACGATGGCGCCAACCGGCAGGCCGCCCCCGCCGCCCGGGTTCTCCACGGCTCCCCCCGCGTTCAGGGTCGTGGGGGCGGTGGTTGCGCGGGAGGACGAACCGGTCGTTTCCCCGGCGGCGGACGTGGTGGTCTCTTCGGTCGTGGTGGTGGTTTCCTCCGCCTCCGTTGTGGTGTCGGCCGCCCCGGTGGTGGTGACCGGCGCGGCGGTGGTATCCTCCATCTGGAGGCCGTGGGTCGTGGTGGTCGCAATCGGCGCCGCCCCGCCGTCCTCTTCCATCGTCACATAAACCGCGGCGGTGTTATCGCCGAAGCCGGTGGTCAGGATCTGCGGTTCGGGATTGATGAGGGCGATATCCTTCAGGGAGCAGTTGGCCATGCCGTTGTCCTCGGCATACTCAAGCAGGTCAAGGACATCCTGGTCCTCGTCCAGGGAGTACACCACCTTGCCGGCAGCGTTCAGAATGCGGAAATTCCGGATAGACAGCGTCCCCTTGGAGTATAAAAGGCCGATGTTTAATATGCCGTAGTTTTTCAGCTGTCCCATATCGCTTGCCACGATTTCCTTGAAGGTAATGTAATTCCCGTCGTTGCCCCGGGCATCCACCCAACCGTCCGTGTCCTCGTTGATTCTGAGTTTGGCAAAGGTTTCCTCGGCCCCCTCTTCATCCGAGGAGTTCAGGGAATAATAATCCACAAGGGCAATGGGCTTGTTCGTGGTATTCATCCGCTGCATACCCTCGACCTTCCATTCAAAACGGAGGGTGAAGGGACCGTCTGCCGGCTTAAACCCCTTGTCCTGCGAGGCATAAAAACGGATAAGCGGGTTAATATCGGTGCCGGGGGATACGTTGCTGATCGTGAGCACGACGTGCTCCTCCGCCGCAGAGGCGGGAAAACCGGCGAAGAAAAGCGAGAGCAGCAGCGCTGCCGCCGCCAGAATCGGGAAAAGCCGCCCTCTCCTGAATCCTGCCTTCTTTGTCATAATGCACCATCCATTCCATTTCAAAGTTATACGGAAAAGCGGTATCCGCCTTGGCCCGTCAATCCACTGCGTACTGAGTAAACCGGCTCATAATCAGGTTGACCAGTCCCACCAGCACCAGCACTATGACAAAATAGACCAGTCCGATCGTGGTGCTGTATTCATAGTTGAGATTGTGGGAATAGGATTCGATCATGAGCATGATTTTGTTGCTGTAATCGGTAAACGAATCGATAATCGAATACACGACCACCACCAGGATGGTGGGGGAAATCATGGGAATGGTGATCTTCCACAGCTTTTCCCAGGCGGTTGCCCCTTCGATGTCCGCCGCCTCGTAGGAGCTGGGCGAGATATGGTTGACCGCGGCCAGAAGCAGGATGATCTGCACGCCGGATTTCCAGGTAATGTCGAAAAAGCCGTTGACCACGCTGTTGGCGAAATCCACCATGAAGCCGGGCATGCCGAACACGTCGATCAGCCCGTCAAAGGAGGGCAGGGCGAACATATACGCCTGCTGCTGCTCGCTGGTGGCCGAGCCGGTCATCATCACCTGCTGCCGCAGAATGGTAATCACCACGCCCGAGGCAATCATCACCGGGAAGAAAAACATCGCGCGGAAAAAGGTGTGCCCGCGGTAACGCCCCCGCAGCACCATGGCGATCAGCAGGCTGAACACCACGATGACCGGCACCTGATAAAGCATGGACCCCAGAGATGAGGTCAGGTTCGGCAGAAAATTGGCGTCCACGGTAAAAACATAAAGGAAGTTCTCCAGCCCGATAAAGGAGAAGCGGGCCCCGCTTCCCGTCAGGGTTACGTCGCAGAAGGCATAGACCGCGGCCTGCACCATGGGGACGAGAAAGAAATACACCGCGCCGATGAACCAGGGCAGGATAAACAGCCACCCCCAGCGCTCGCTGCGCTTCTGCGCCGCCGTCCGCTTCGGACGGCGGAGGGCCGCCTCCCCCGTTTTGTTTTTCATTCGCATCGACCTTCCTTTCCCGCGTTTGCCCGTATTCCCGTTTCCGGCGGAAGCCCGCGGTTCCGGCCGGCCGGGAAAAAGCCTCCAGCCATGCCGTCACCCCCTGTCCACAAGGAAGGATTCCGCCGCCAGCTCCACGCCGTCCACCGTGACCGCTTCCGGGCCGAAATTCACGGTGACCGCCGTGCCGTCGGCATAGGTGGTGCGGGTGACGTTCCGCGAAAGCCGCTCATGGTCGGCAATGGTCTGGTCCGCCACCGACTGCAGCAGCTCCGCGGCTTCGCGGTACTGCTCCGCGGCGGTGTCCAGCCAGTCGGTGTACCGGGCGCTGATGACGGTGTCGTAATCCGTTTCCTGCAGCTCGGTTTCATTGCGCGCAAGCCAGCGGTACTGCAGGCAGCTGCCGGTTTCGACCGCCTTGAGCAGCCCCTGCCGGGCGTCGCTGCGCTCGTTGAGCGAGCCGACGGACATCGGAACGATTCCGTGCAGCACAATTTGATAGAAGGGGATCTCCTCCGTCTCCATCAGGTAGCGGCTGGAATCGGTCGGCGCGGCGGTGATGAAGGACGCACTCTCCAGCGCATAGGCGCTGCCGCCGTCCACAAGGAGGCTTCCCGTTGCGCCGGCCAGGGCCGTCAGCGCCTCTTTCCAGATCTCCTCCGACCGGTCCCGCGGGATCGCCCGCTTGCCGAAATCGGAGTACAGGGTGTTCCCCAGGAAGGAGGTGGAAAGCCCGGCAATCCCGTAGCTGTCCGCGCTGCCCGCCAGCTTCTGCGCCAGCTCCGGCAGCTTCTGCGGAGTCAGCAGAAAGGTGGGGGACGAAACCTCCGCCTCTCCGGTGTTCAGTTCATAGTTGTACTGCATGGCGGGGTTTCTCTGCACGGAGGAGGCGGCGTCGCTTTTTTTGTTGTAGCCCCAGGCGCTTTTCACCATCGTGTTGGTGTTGACGCTGAGATAAAGCGGTGTGTCCTGCTCCCGGCAGTAGGTGGCCAGCTCCTTCAGCCCGCTGCTGCCGCCCAGCCGCCCTTCCGGCTTCAGGGCGGTTTGCAGCGCCGCGCCGGTGCCGTCCTTGTTCCAATAGGTATAGTTCAGCAGCACCTGCTCCACTCCGGCGTCCTTCAGGGCGGCCAGAATCTGCTGCGCATCCTCATAGGTGGTCAGCGGGGCGACCCGCTTGACCGGAAAACCCCAGACGTACTGCTGCGTCATCACGCCGCCGAACAGCTCCACCACCAGCGGCGCGCTGCCGGCTTCGACGCGGGGCGTCAGCCCTCCTTCGTCCAGGAGATACTCCCGGTAAGCCTCGGCCATGCCGACGTAATCGGCGTCCTCCCCCGTCAGCAGCACGTATCGCACGGTCTGCCGGGGCAGCGCGGTGTGGGCGGATTCCACCATCCGCACCCGCTCGTTTTTCTTTTCCACCAGCACCAGGTCGGTGTCCCGATAGATGAATTCGGTATACACGTTGCTGTAGGAGCTGCGCTTCCCCTGCACCGCGGCGTTCAGGATCGCCCGGGAGGCCCCGGCGGTGATGATGCCGGCAAAGCCGGTGTCCCCATGCTTCATGCCGAACACGGGAAGCCGCACATTCTCTGTGACCGCCCCGGCCTCCAGCTGGGTGGTGGCCGCATCCCGGCCGTAAACATACTGGCTGTAATCCAGGGTGTACCCGTTGTTCCCCTGCAGCCCGATCAGGGCGCCGGAGCCGTCGGGGACCAGAATATACCCCTCCTCCTGCGCGCCGGCGGCGGAGAAATACGGGGCCACCGACACGCGCAGAAGCTGGTAGTTCTCCATGGTTTCCTCGATCTCTTCGGTGACCAGGGACAGCTCCACGCCGTCCTCCCTCAGCCGGACCTCCAGCGGGATCACGAAGCCCCGGCTCTCGAACCGGAAGTTGAAGCGGACGCCGCCGTCGATTTTCTGCACGGTAAAGGTGCCTTCCTCCACACAATGCTTCCGGCCGTTGAGGGTGTTGGTGTTCGCCAGCGAATCCGCATACGTGAGCTCGACCAGGGAGGCCATCCGCCGGCGGACGTCGCCGCTGGCGATCTCGTCCTCCTCGTAGGCGGGCGGCGTGCTGGTCCACACGCGGCCCCCGCCGTCCTCCACGGCGAACATGGCTTCCTTTTCATTGACGTACAGCGTCAGGTCCCCGGCCGCGGCGTAAACGGTATAGCCGTCCTGCAGCGCGGCCGGCTCCCGGGCCGGCTCCCCCGTCTGCGGGGTCGTCTCCTCCCCGCTCTCCGGCGCCGCCGACACGGCGAACGGAAGGAGAAGGACGGCGGCCAGCAGGCCGGCCAGCAGGCGCTTGGTTCCTTTGGTGTTCATCCGGGCGTTTCCTTCCTTTCGTCTATGTACGCAGCCTTATTTCGGATATCAGGGTGGCGATAAAGCCGACGAACTGGCTGAACACGCTGTACAGAATCGCCACGATTACCACCACGATCATCAGGGCCAGAAAGGTGATCAGCAGCGTGACCAGCGTTTTGGACAGGGAATACTGATGCACCTCCCGGATGGCCATGAGCATCGCGAGGGCCGTCCACCCGTAGGCGATCCACTGGGCCATGCTGTAGAAGGCCGCTTCCTCCCCCGACAGCACGTTGCTGAGGATGACCACGAAGATCATCAGCAGAATATACGGCAGCAGCGCGTAGGCGCAGAAGGTCCAGATCTCCAGAAACCGCCCCTTGCCTTCCATGATTGTGGTCACCGCCCAGTTGCACAGGACAAAAGCGATAAACACGCCGATGGTGGAACAGACGGTAACCCACAGGTTGAACTGGTCGGTGCGATTGGTATTGAAGGGGAAGCCGGTCAGCTGCCGAATCAGGATCGACACGATCAGGAAGGCGAGCAGGATGCCGTTGGCCATCCAGAAGGAGCCGCTCCCTTCGCTTTTCATATCGGAGTAGCCCTCGATCGGATGGAACATGCAGTACACCGGGTATTTGCTCTTCGGCCGGCCGCCGCCGTACACCGCTTTTTTCTTTTTCCGCCCCGTCAGGACAATCGGCACCACGACGGCCGCCACAATCAGCACGATAAAGACAGGAAAATACCGCCGAAGAAAGGCGGCGCGGTATTCGGAAAAGGCGTCGCTGTACAAACTTCGGTCGTTCCCCCGCACGTAATACGCCATGGCGGTCTGATAATCGCCCAGGCCCTCGTACACCTTGCCCATTCCCAGGTTGGCCTGCTCGTAAGCATTGTCCAGGGAGAGGACCTGCCGCCAGGGCTCCATGGCGTCCGCATACCTGCCGTCGCGATAGAGCAGGGTCGCCTGCCGGATGCTCCGGGCAAAGACGGTCGGCCGGAACACGGTCAGCGAGCAGCGTTCACTGTCCAGCACCAGCAGCCTGTCCCCCAGGGCTTCCACCGCGCAGGGGCTGGAGAAGGTGCCGGCCTGCGTCCCCGTTCCGGCAAAAGCGTACAGGGTCCCCCCGTCGGGGTCGTATTGGAACAGCCGGCCGCTCCCGCCGTCCAAAACGGTGATGAAGCCGTCCCCGTCCACCGCCAGGTCAACGAGCTGCACGTCGTCGGTATGGTCGCCGAAGGTGTTGTTGTCCAGCACGTTTCCCCCCATCGCGTTCAGCTTGCGGACCTGGCCGCTTTCCACCTCGTTGCCTCGGCGGATGGTGAAGATAAAGTCCTTTTCGTCGATGCAGAAGCTGACAAACTCGACCGGCACCGTCCGGCTGAGCCCCTCCTGCTGCTGGTCTGTGAGCAGGTTCTTCCAAAAATAATCCATCAGCACCTCGAGGGTGACATCCACCTCTTCACTGCCGTAAAAGCCGAGGAAGCTGCCGTCCTTTTCAAATTGCAGGGCGCCGCTGGTGCTCCCGTCCGACAGGACGTAGAGAATGCCCCCGGAGTCCTCCTCCACCCGGATCGGCTGGAACTGAAAGTTGTCCGGAATGACCGGGGAATCCGGCCTTTCCAGCTTTTTCAGCTGCCGCCCCTCGGCGTCGAGGATATAAACCGCCTGCCCTCCCCGGTCGGCCACCAGAATCCGGCCGTCCTCACACACGGACAAACCGGCCGCGCTCTGAAACTGCAGCGGACTGCCGTCCTCCGCCGTGGGCTGAATGACCCTGGCCGGGGCCAGCTCCTCGTCAAGCACCACAAAGCGGCTGTTTCCCGAATCCAGGATGTAAACCTCCCCGGCCGGCGATACGAACAGGTCCGCCGGAGCGGACAGCCCGTCCGTCCCCATGTCCGACCCGTACAGGACCGCTTCGGCCTGGTAGGGGGAAGCGGTGGGGACCGCCTCGTCCCGACTGTTATAGGTATAGGACCGGGAGGCGCCCTCCGCCGCTGCCGGCCAGACCGCCGCAAACAGCCCCGCCAGGCAGATTAGGCCGCGGCAGACCGCGCCGCGTATGGTTCGATACGTTTGTTTCACGCCCTGTTCTCCTTTCGGCGGGGTTTACTTCAGCCCGGAAGTGCTCATTGTCTGGATTACGCTTTTCTGGGACAGGATGAAAATAAGAATCGGCGGAATCATCATGATCAGCGCCGCCGCGGAACTTACGCCCGCCCTGGCGATCCCCCCCGCGGTGATCTGCGACATAATCGCGGGCAGCACCTTGAGCTCCTCGCTGTAAATCAGCGAGCCTCCGGCGTTGTTCCACAAGCCCTGGAAGGAAAAGATCATCAGCGTCAGCCAGGCCGGCTTCACGTTGGGCATCACGATGCGCCAGTAAATCGTGACCTCCCGCGCCCCGTCGATCCGGGCGGCCTCCAGCATTTCCTCCGGCAGCGTCCCCATGAAGTTCATCATCAGATACAGGCCGAGGGAGGACTGCAGCGCCGGCAGGATGAGGGCCCAATAGGTATCGATCATGTGCAGCTGCGCCATAACCACATACTGGGGCAGGTAGGTAACCGAGGAAGTGAACAGCAGGGACATGACCACGACCTTTTTGAGCCATTTATGGCCCGGAAAAGCGTGGCGGGAAAGCGGATAGGCCGCCATGCTCGACAGCAGCAGATGCCCCAGGGTGCCCGCCGCGCTGATAAACACGCTGTTGAATATGTAGCGGGTCAGCGGCACCCAAAAGCTGTCCGCCATCTGGCTGAGCCCGATGAAATTGCTCAGCGTGGGATTGCGCACAAAAAAACGGGGTGGGAAAATGAGGATCTCGTTCATGGGTTTAAAGGCGGTGACAATCGCATACACAATCGGAAAAGCAAAGAAAACGCCGAAAACCAGCAGGAACAGGAAGACCATCACGTTGCCGAAAACCGATCGGCTGACATTGGGCTTGAAAAATCCGGCGGACATGAGGGTTCCTCCTTCTTCAATCGGTGCTGAAGCGGCCGATCAGCCGCGAAATCACGGTGTTGGTCACCATCATCAGCGCAAACAGGAAAACGGCCAGCGTTGTGGCGTAGCCCATCTCAAAGCGGGTGGTGCCCACATCCATGATATAGGTGATGATGGTGTCGGCGCTGTACTGGGTGGTGGGGAAGCCGGCCAGCATCTGGATGACCGTGCCCACGCCGAAGGAGGCGCCGATCTGCATGACCGCGCTGAACAGCAGCTGCGGCGCCATGGAGGGGATGGTGATGTAAAACAGCTCCTGCCAGCGGTTGCGGATCCCGTCGATCGCGCCGGCCTCGAACAGGCTCCGATCCATCCCCTGAAAGCCGGCGACAAAGGTGAGGAAGCCGGTGCCCAGGCTCATCCAGAGCTGGACGACAATCAGCACCGTCATAATGGTGTTCTGATTAATCAGCCACTCCACCGGTTCCTGCAGGACCCCCGTCGACATCAGAACGCCGTTGATGACGCCGTAGGAATCGCTGCTGAACAGAAACGCCCAGATGAAATACACGTTGCCCGACAGAACCGGCATGTAAAACACCAGCGTGAGGAAGGTGCGCAGATACCGCCCGGTTTCATTGATGAGCCACGCGAACACAAAGGAGAGGAGGTAGCTCAGCGGCCCGGTCAGGAAGGCGAACACCAGCGTGTTTTTTAACACAGTGAAAAAGATCGAATCGTCCAGCAGCATCCGCTCGTAGTTCTGGAAGCCCACGAAGCGGGGCGTGGACAGCATGTTGAAGCTGGTAAAGCTCAGCCCGATGGACGCCAGGACAGGGATTACCGTCAGCAGCAGGAAAAGCAGCATAAACGGAGCGATCAGCAGATAGCTTTCCTTGTACTGCCCCATCCGGTAAAGGAGTCCGCGTTTCTTCAGCGGGCGGCCGGGCGAACGGCTCGACGGCCTTTCTTTTGCAACGGTCGTTTTCAATGGCTGCGCATCCTTTCCTCAGTCGAGTCCCAGTTCATTGCGCTTGCGGGCGATCTCCCGGTTGATATTATCGTTCTCCCGCTCGAATTCCTCGCGGGCGTTTTTGCCGTCAAACAGCACGGCGCGGAAGGCGTTGTCCAGGCACCGGGAAACGAAGTAGCTTCCGGGGATCTCCCGCAGCTCCTGCACCTGCTGCCGCTGCTCCTCCAGGGCCGTCAGCTCCTCCTCCGTCCAATCCAGATAGGAAAAGGCTTCGATATTCGCCGTGGCGTTGCGGCCCTCCGCCCCCATCACGTTCTCCACGTTGCTGCCATAGGTCTCCTGCGTGTCCGCCCGGGTCCACCAGTCGATGAAATCCCAGCAGGCCTCCTTGTCCCCGGCCGCCTCGAACATGACGACGGAAGACCCCGCGCCGCCGGTCGCCCGGTTGATGGAGCCGTCTTCCTGTTCCGTCCCCGGGATGGGCGCCATCCCCCATTTCCCCCGGATTTCCGGCGCGCCGGCGGTCAGCGCGTTATACTGATCGAAGCCGGCAATGGCGATCGGCATTTCGCCGTTGCGGAAGCGGGTATAGAAATCGTATACCAACTCAAAGCCGTACTGATCGTAGAAGGTGCACCACTGATTGAAGGCGTTCATCGCCGCCTCGGTGTCCAGGGTGGTCCGGGTGGCGTCCTCCGAGTAGAAGTTTCCGCCGTTCTGCAGCAGGAGGACCGGGAACATATCCTTGGCGCCCAGGCCGTTGTCCACCGCCGTGGAGGCGGAAATCACACTGTAGGGCAGGCCGACCTGCATATGGTTTTTCTGCAGGCGCGGGACGATCTGAAACAGCTCCTCCCAGGTCTGGGGCAGGGACAGGCCGAGCTGCTCCAGTATGTCGGTGCGGTAAAACATCATGAAGAAGGTCTGGGTATTGGGCAGCGCATAGATACCCCCGTTGTACTGATACGGCACCGTCGCCGTCTCGCTGAAGCGCTCCACCACCTCGTCGAAGGTGTCAAAGCCGCTCAGGTCGGCCAGCGCGCCGCGGCAGGCAAGGTTGACCGGCTGGCCGCGGGCAACGCCGATGGCCACATCCGGGCCGGTCCCGGCGAGCGTCGCTTCAATAAAGCCGGTCTGCACCAGACTGAGCTGGACGGATATGCCGGTTTCCGGGGTAAACCGATCGGTAAGCAGATCCTTGAGGATCTGCCCCTGATCCCGCCCGCTGTTGAACCAGACGGTGATGGAAGTGCCGGCGCCTTCCGTCCCGCCCATCGAGTTGTAATCCTGCGTGAAGGAAGCGATGAAGGCGCCGACCATGTGCTTGAGGCTGGCGAAAAAGCCCGCCCGGGCGGAGGGAAGCTCCGCATCCGCCGAATGGATCAGGATATAATCCAGCTCCAGCGGCTGCTCCATGTTGTCGTACACCCAGGAGGACAGATAGCTGATGGTGTCCCGGTAATTGGACAGCCGCTGGGGGATGGAATCCGGGTCCTCCAGCATGCTGGACAGCTGGGTCACCGCCCTCCGCACCGTTTCGGACTGGGTGGACTTCTCGCCGTTGAGCCGGTCGAATTCGTCCGCCGCCGCGGCCAGGCGATCCCGCTCCTGCGTAAAGCAGTCGATCAAATCCGGGATTTCTTCGTCCAGGTTGTAGTCGCGGTACTTGTCCGGCGTGGTGCCGGTAATCATCACGATTTCTATGTACATCTGGTTGAGCCGGTCGTTGGATTCCTCCACCGTGCGCAGCACATCGGCCCAGGGACCGACCGTGACCTGAAAGCGGATCTCGTTCTCCCCCGCCTGCAGGTACAGGGGGCAGGGGTCGCCGTTTTCATCCACAATGGTTTTGTTGTTCCAGTTCACCCCATAGGGGAACCGGACGTTCTCATACGACGCGCTCGGGATCTCGCCGTTGACGTAAATCGAGCGGAAGGTGGACGCCCCGATCTGCAGGTTCTGCCGGTATTTCAGCGTCAGATAATACAGCCCTTCCTCCTCCACGGTAACGGTGTAGGAAATCCAGGCTCCCGGTTCGGACCAGTTGGACTGGCCGATCGTGTTCCTCCGGATTTTGGACACATGGTAAGGCTCGGTGGCCGGGCTGTTCCGGTCGTAGGTCGGGTAGATGGACTGGCTGGACTTGGCGGCGGGCGTCTCCGCCTGCAGCTTCTGGAGGTACCCCTCCGCCTCCGCGTAGCCCGCCTGCGCGTAAGCGTCCGCCGCTTCCTCGTCCGAGAGGACCTCCGCCGGCGCGCCCAGCTCAAGCCGGGCGATGTGGAGGGCTTCCCCCGTATTTTTCAGGGTGATCGTGTGCTCGCCCGCCGTCAGAAAAAAGCACAGGGGCTGGTCGGTGAAAAGCGTGAAATCCTGAAGAGCCACGGTATTCCAGTCAAGAATCTGCTCCTGATCGGGAATCCGGTCGTTCCCCACCGCATCCTGACGGATTTCGGTGGCATCCTTCCACACGCGGGTCAGGGGCAGCGCCCGGCTTTCCTCAAAAGGCGCCTCTCCGTCCACCAGCAGGTCCACCGACCCGTCCTTCCGGTTGTCTTCTTCCCCGACATAGGTAACCCGGATAATATACCGCGCGTCGGCGGGAACCGTCACCGTCCAGACGGCCTCCCCGTCCTCCTCCAGAAGGAGCGAGGAAGCCTCCCCGCGGTAGCCGTTTTCCGGCGTGCCGCCGTCCAGGGCCGCCCGGCCGGCCTCCAGGAGAATCGCCTCTCCAAAGGGAACGGAAACGGTTTGGTCATAATAGGAAAAATAGGCCGAACCCCCGCTGCCGGCCGCCGGTTCCGCCTGCGCCGGGAGGGCGGACCCCTCCGCCGAAGCCGGAACGGGAAGGGCGGCGCCGAACAGCGCCAGGGCCATCCACATGCTGATGATTCGTTTACGCCCGCCTGCCAACCAGATCTCCGCCTTTCTTTTCTCTGTCGTACTCATACTGCTTCTGATACTCGGTCGGGGAACAGCCCATCACCTTCCGGAACACCTTGCTGAAGGATTGCGTGGATTCATAATTCAGGGACATGGCGATCTGCGAAATGGTGGATTTCTTGTACTTGAGCAGGTCCAGGCTGGCCTCCACCTTCTTCATGCTGACATAAGCCTGCAGGGTAATCCCCATCTTGTCCTTGAACATGTGGGAAAGATGGCTGTGACTGTAGCCGAGCGCCTCGGCAATTCCCTGAATGCTGGTGATGTCGTAAATATTGTTGTCGATGTAGCGGATGACCGAATACACCGACTGGCCGATGACCTTCTTGCTTTTTTCCGGCAGAAACACCTCGGATTTCACCGAAATCAGCAGCCGGTAAACATGAACCAGAATCTGCTTTATGTAGCACTCCACCATCATCCGGTTATAGACCGGCTTGGAGTACATTTCATTGATGAGCATATAGATAATCATGCGGACCTCGCCGAGATCCCGCACCAGATAGGACGGCGGGCTGCAGAAGATTTCGGCCAGCGGCCTGTACTCCTCATCCAGCTCGTCGCTGAACTCGAAGCCCACATACGCAAAGCGAAGATTCTGGTCGGGGTCGGCCACATACCGGTGGGTCTTCCCCTTGGGCACGATGTGGATATCCCCCTGCTGCACCGAAAGGGCCGTTCCGGCGCTGTAAAACACGCCTTTGCCCGAGACAATGTAGCTGATTTCGTGACAGGCCTGCAAATGGGTTGGCATTTCATAGCCGGGTTCCGTGCTCATCTCCCCGATCTGCCAGATTTTCACAAACCCCATTTGCTCCGGATGGTAAAAAAAGGTGTTTTCAAACTCAAACAGACGACCATCGTAACCGCTCTTCAGCATTCGACCTTCTCCTTTCTGACGGCGGAAAACGCCTGGCCCTCAACCGTACCGCAGCCCCCGTTCAGCCGGAAGCCGACTCTTCACAAAGAAGCCTCCCATATTCCTCCACTTCGCCGCCGTAAGGATAGAGAGCGGTATACTCTTCGCCCAGATAACAGGCAAAGGTGGTTACGGACTCGATCCCCATCTCCCGGTAATACCGAATGTCCGCCTCCAGCGTTTTCCGTTGTAAATGAAACGGCTTGGGGGGCTTTGTCCAATTGGAAAAGTACGAATTATCCAACCAGTAATCCAGCGCCTGAGAGCCCTGCGTGCCGAATACGGCAAGCAGCTCCGGCAGGTGCCGGCTCTGCTCCCGATTTTTCTCACTGGACAAATCGGCGATCCCCTTGTCAAACACCCGGTCCATCGGGGCAAATTCCAGAAATATCCCCGGTTCCGGCTTGACCAGCCGCGGCGGCTGAATGGTGTCGTGATAGGCCAGATAACACTGGGTGGCCTGCGGGTTCACCCTCCGGATGCCGCGGATAATCGCATTATAAACTTTCATGGCCTGATCGGAATGCGACAAATCCCCACAGCGAGGGCAGTAACAGGCGGAATCCGCGATGTCGTCCATCCAGAAATGATAGCGGTTGGTGCGGGGCCGGTAGAGTCTGGCCAGCTCCGCCGCCCGGCGGGACACCTCCTCCAGCGCTTCCTCGCTGGAGGAGCACAAATTGACATCGTTGGTGCGCCGCCCCTCCTTATTGACGCGGAACCATTCGGGATGCTCTTCAAAAAGAGCGCGGGGCAGCAGGCAGGACAGCGAATGCATCTCCCATTCCACGTCCACGCCGCGGCTTTCCAGCCGCTCCAGAACGGCGCGGTTCTCCGGGGTGAGAAAAGCCTCCATTACCTCGGCGGCCGACCGGCCGAAGGGGTCGGGGCTCATGCCGCTCAGCCCCAGAAGGTTCAGGCCCGCGGCATACATTCGCTCCTCCCACTCCGGACACAGTTCTTCCGGAAAGATGAGAACGCCCCGCTGCTTGAGCATAAACATTCCTCCTGTATGTACAAATTCCACAGCGATCGGAAATGCGGTTCCAATTCCCGCAAGAAATCGGTTGCCGGACAGGTTCCGTCCCTTTCCCCTTCGCCTCCTGCCGCTGCAAAAGGGCAGGAAAGGAAAACATCCGTGCCAAAGATTCGTGAAATTGTCTGAAACCCGGCGATAAATTTCGATGCTTTCTAAATCTTTCAGCATTATTATAAGCACTCCGCTGAAAAAAAACGTTCTCATACCTGCTGACAAAAGTGTCCAAAACTGCTGTTTTTTCAAAATGTCTTTCTGATCTTTGGACAGTTTTGGAAAATTCTTCTAGTCCATCTGTCGGTTCCCATCCAAAAAAATTAGAAAAAAAGCGCCCCTGGCGTGAAGATCCTACAATCCTCACGTCAGGGACGCTTTACAAATATGCTTTTTAAACAACAGATTCTATCTGTGGGTCAGTTTCTTCCACACTGTTTTGGAAGGCAATTCCCGCAAATTTGGACATCCCTTTCCCCGTTTACCGCTGTGGGACGGCGCCGAAGGACGCCCTCTCCGCCCCGCGGAACCTTCGCGCTGTTTATACCTCCACCCAGACGCCGGGCGTCTTCTGGGCGCGCTGGCCCGCCGCACGCACCGCCATGATGGAGACGGTATCCTCGTGCGGCACCCGGACTTCGCCGGTCTGATAAAAGCGGCAGAGCTCGCGGAGAAACGCGCGGAAATAGTCCGATTTCACCTCGACCATCCGGCTTTGGGTTTTCCCGGCAATGTTGGTGACAAAGGGGGAACCGGTGCCGAAGCAGGACACGGTGGCCGAACGGCCGTCCCGGAAATGGATTGCCAGGGTCATCCAGCGCTCCCCGTCCAGCCACATCACCCGGTCGGGTTCCGCTTTCATCAGCATCATTAGCGGCTCCAGCTGATGAATGGAGTAGGTCTCAAACCCGTTCGGTCCCCAGCAGTTGACCGCAGCGACCTGCGCCGGGTCCACATCCTGGTATTCCTCCGCGAAGCGGAGCGCCGAGGTGGAATAGCAGGGGGTGCCGTGCTCGTCGGCCAGTGCAAACAGGCGCAGAGCGGTTTCCTTATCCGGCGCGAAGGTTTTGTCCACATAGGTCCGCTTGCCGGAACGGAGCGGAAGCTGGCACAGCTCCTCGTGCATTTCACAGTTGTCCGGAGAAAGCACCAGCAGATAATCGCTCTTTTCAATCAGCTCTTCAATGGTCAGACAGCGGGTGATTCCGTACTTTTCGCACCACTGGTCGGTGGTCATCCCCCCAGGCAGGGGGCTGTCGATCTTGCCGTAGGCATGGGTCACCGCCAGCTCCCCGTTCGACAGCTCCCGGATCATCTCCGGGTAATTATTGGCATGCCATTCATCCAGATAGTAGTCAATAAAGCCGATTGTTTTCATAAACCTCTCCCTTTCTTCAAAGATACCCGTTCCCCTTTTCGGCCGCCGGGTGGAAAGCCGTACATGGTTTTTGGCCGGCGGTCCTGCTTCTCTTTAAATTATAGGGCCGTCCGCCCCCTTTGGCAATGTCTTTTTTGGGGGTTCTGCTTGTCCGTTTATGCTTTTTTGGCGCCGTATCGCAAATACCGGACGCCGCAGGGGACGAAATCGGCTGTCCGTCCGGGAAAGGGCTTCCCCCGCGGGGAGCAGCCGCCCCCTCTCCCGTCCCCTCTCCCACCGCCTCTCCCACCGCCTCCCGGACGCCGCGGCGGGAACCGTCCCGATCATAACCGCCGGGTAACCGGTGGTTTGCCCAGGCTCCGGAAGGGTCCAATACCGGCTTCACCCCGAAAAGGGCCGGTTCTTGGTGATCGCAGTACGCACCCTGCCGCCCGTGAACGGGCCGCTGTGCTTCCGCCAAGCCGGTTTCAAGGCAAAAACCTATTCGGCAGCCCCCCGACCCGGCTGTAACGCGGCTACAAAGCATTTCTCCTGTTTTCACGGGGGAATGTTTTGGCGCCACAAAACGGCTCCGTCTCAGCGGAGACGGAGCCGTTTTATCCGGAGCGGAAGGCCGTATGGTGCCGGCCGGCAGTATGTCCCTGTTCCGGCCTACAGGTTCATAATCAGCTTGACCACCAGCATGGCAACCACACCGGGAATTCCCAGCACGACGCAGCTCAGCCCGGTAAACAGGTTCAGCCCGATCGATACGCTGGTAAACGCGCCGGCGATGTTGACGGCCGCCAGCGCGCAGAGCCCCTGCGCCCCGGAGCCTACCAGGCTGCGCACCGGTCTCTTGGTTTTGACAAGCGCAGCCAGCACAGCGACGGCGATCCCCGCCGCCAGAACCCAAAGCAGAATTTGCAGCCACAAGCTCATGATGTTATCCCATCCTTTCTGGGCGGCCGCCGGGAAGCGCCCGGGAGCTCACACGCTCTTTTCCGCGGCCTCCTCCGGAAAGGAATACCGGGCGGCCGTCACTCCCTGGCTTTTGGCGCAGCGCAGCAGATAACGGTAACGGGCGCGCAGCGACTCCAGCTCATAGATGCAGGCCTCGATCATGTCCCCGTCGCTCTCCATGGAAAAACGCGCGTTCACATTGTCCATCTGGGCGCAGACATCCCGGATGGCGGTCAGCAGCTCATCGGGTTCCTCCACCGGCGTCTTTAATATAGCCTTTCGAATGGCTCCCTCCATGATTTTCCCGCCTTTCACAAAATGGATATGCATAGTATTGGCAGAATATGCCGCGGTAATCACCGGGGTTCCCGCCGCCGGTTATCTTTTTCCCGCCCTCTTCCCGCCTTCCCGCCTTCCCGCCTCCCCGTCTCTACATCTCTCCATCTCCCGTTTCCTCCGCGGCCACTTGGCCGCTTCTTTGCCGCCTGTTCATGCCTGTTCATGCCTGTTCATGCCCGTTCGTGCCCGTTCGTGCCCGATCCCGTTCACGTCTTTGCGCTGCCTCCCCCGTCCAATGCCCTCTGCCCCGCCCCCTGCCCCGCCCCTGCGCTTTATTCGCTCTATTCGCTCCTTTTGTTCCCTTTGCTCCCCTTGTTCCCCTTGTCCCCCCGTTCGCCTCCATGCTGCCATCCTGCCATATTTCCTATATTTATATACCTGGGGGACAGCCGGGGAACAGCAAGGAAGAGGAACCAACCGGGGGGAGGCAGAAGTGGAGGAAGGGGGGAAGAGAGGGGAAGAGAGAAAAAGGGGAAGGAATGCAAAGAATACAAAGAAAAAAGGAATGAAGGGGTGAAAAGGGACGGGCAAGGGGGCTCCCGCCCCATTCCCGTGCTTATCCGCGCCTGCCCGTACTTGCCTGTATTGGCCCGTACTTGCCTGTCCTTACCCGTACTTACCCGCACTTATCCGGGTCTGTCTGCCTCTGTCCGCTTACTCCCCTCCTTTTCCACCTTTCTCCGCCCTCTTTTTCCCTCCTTTTCCTCTCCTGCCCTCCCCTGCCCTCTCCTGCCCTCTCCTGCCCTACTCTTTATCTGACCTGCCCGGCTTTCACCCGGTTGACAGGGCTTTTGCCTGCGCGTACAATAAACAATAATCAGGAATATATAATAAGGAGGAGGCGCCGTGATGTCCGGAAGGGAAAAGGAAGCCGAGCGTGTACAGGCGCGGCGGACGGACGGGATGGAGTATTCCCTGATCCGTTCGTCCCGCCGCACCCTGGCCCTTTACATCCTGCCCGACGGCCGGGTGGAGGCGCGAGCACCCCGCCGTCTCCCCCTGCGGGAGATTGAGCGCTTTCTGGCGGAAAAAAGAGACTGGATCCGCGCCGGGCAGGAAAAGGCCGCCGCCCGCCGGGCTGAGCAGGAGGCCCTGCGGCCCGCCGTCGGGGGAACGCTCCCTCTGGAAGGCCGGGAATACCCGGTCGCCGCGGGTGCTGCCTTCGGTTTTGACGGGAATCGGTTTTTCTTCCCTCCGGAGGGATGGCCGGCGGTCCGGGAAGCGCTGACCGCGTTTTACCGGGAACGGACCGAACGGCTGCTGCGCGCGCGGCTGGACCGTTATGCGGATAGGGCCGGCGTTCGTCCGGTATCCGTCCGGGTCGGCTCCGCCGTCCGGCGCTGGGGCTCCTGTTCCGGCCGGGGCGGGCTCCGTTTTTCCTGGATGCTGGCCGCCGCCGGGGAGCGGGAGGCGGATTACGTCATGGTTCACGAGCTCTGCCACCTGCGGGAGCACAACCACTCCCCCGCCTTTTGGCGGCTGGTGGAAGAATTGCTCCCCGACTACCGGGAGCGCCGGGCGATGCTCCGCCGGACGGAGCGGCGGGTCGCCGCGCTCACCCGGTCCGATGAGTAAACAGGAGGCGTAACGGATGGAAAACGCAATGGAACAATTCCGGCAGTGGGTGGGAGAAAGCCGCCGCCTGGTCTTTTTCGGCGGAGCGGGCGTCTCCACCGAAAGCGGCATCCCCGATTTCCGCAGCACCGACGGACTGTATCACCAGCAGTACCGTTATCCGCCCGAGACCATTTTATCCCACACCTTCTTTCAGGAACAGCCGGAAGAATTCTACCGCTTTTACCGGGAAAAGCTGCTCTGCCCCGGCGCCCGGCCCAACCGTGCGCACCGGGTTCTGGCCCGATGGGAGGAGGAGGGACGGCTGGATGCTGTGATCACCCAGAACATTGACGGACTGCATCAGGCGGCCGGAAGCCGGCGGGTGCTGGAGCTGCACGGCTCGATCTACCGAAATCACTGCCTGCGCTGCAGCCGCCTATACGGGCTGGAGGCCGTTGCACAAGGCGTGGGCGTCCCGCGCTGCGCCTGCGGCGGGATCATCAAGCCGGATGTTGTGCTATACGGGGAGCCCCTGGACCAGGAGGTGATGGACCGGGCCGTGCGCGCCATCGCCGGGGCGGATCTTCTGATTGTCGGCGGCACCTCTCTGGCGGTGTACCCCGCCGCCGGCCTTCTGCGGTATTACGGCGGGAACCGGCTGGTGGTGGTCAACAAGTCTCCCACCCCGGTGGACGGGGAAGCGGATCTTCTGTTCACCGGCAATCTGGGGGACGTGCTGACCCGGGCTCAGCCGGCATTGTAACCGCCGGCTGAGCGGGTGTCTTAAAAAGCCCCGGGAGGGTCCTTGACCGGCCGGCGTTTTAAAGACGCATGGAAGCATTTCGTCCCTCGCATCCAGTGTCCCGCCGCCCGTAAACGGGCCCCCGCTTAACAGACCTTTCTGCGGCCTCTGCCCGCCGCCGGCTTTTTGAACGGCAACCCGCTTCGCCCGATACGGGAAGCGAACGCGTTTTTCGGGATTTCTCCCCGCCAAGCCGGGGTTCCCATGAACCCGATAAATCCGACCAATCCGACCAGCAGGAAATAGCCGCCGGCGCAGCCGATGGCTTTGCAGCAGACGCCTGAAAGGCTCCGGCGGCGCCGGAGAATGAATGTATGAAGATGCCGACGCCCGCCGCGCAGCGTGCTCTCTGCCCTTCTCCCCTTTCTTTCCCTTCTCCTCCTTCTCCCTCCTCCTTCTCCCTCTCCCTCGTCCCGAACGGCTTGTGTTCCTTCGCGTTTTCGAAAAGGGGCGCGGCACGGCTTTGATGCCCGGTATCTCCGCCCCCTTTCTCGCCTCGTTCTCGCTTTTCTCTTTCGGCCCCCCGCTCCCCTTTTGCCCGCCTCCTGTTTCTTCTTTCTTCTGTGGATTTTTATGGATTTCTGTGGATTTCCCTGGAACTTTCAGGGAATGCTTAAGCCTTTTCCAACTACCGATCACTCCCGACCACTCCCGACCACTGCCGGGGAGTTTCGAACCAACAATAGGCACCCCAATTATGCGCTCCTCTTATCTGCGCCGGGAATAATTTCAACAAAATACCGAACAAACGTTTGACTTTCTGTTCCCTCTCTGTTATACTATAGCTGTAAACCGTGCGGGAAATCCGGCCTGCATACCGGGCCGCGGGAAACGCAGCGCAAGGGAGGGGCATCCATGGCCAATCTGATCCTGCCGCCCGCTTTGGAAGCGGAGGACAAAATCCGCCTCATCCGGGAGGCCGCCCGCTTTGACATTGCGGACGAGAACGAGCCGACCGGCGGCGAAATCGCCGGCCTGGAAGCGATCCGCGCCCCCCACTCCCCGCCGACCGTACCGAAGCTGGGGCTCTCCAGCGACTGCATCTTCAACTGCTCCTACTGCTCCTGCCGGGCGGGGCTGGAGTGCCGGCAGCGCTACACCTGCCAGCCGCGGGAGCTGGCGGAAATGGCGGTGCAGGCGGCCAGGAACAACCCGACGCTCGGCGTGTTCATCAGCTCGGGCATTTACAAAAACGCCGACTATACCGAGGAGCTGATCGTGGAAACCCTGCGGATCATGCGGCGGGATCTGCACTACACCGGCTATATCCACGCCAAGATCATGCCGGGCGCCGACCCGGCGCTGATCGAACGGGCCGGCTGGCTGGCCGACCGCCTGAGCGTGAATATCGAGCTGCCCCACAGCGACGGGTACGCGGTCATCGCCAAGCAGAAAAACAAAGCGAACATCCTCACCCCCATGGGAGCCATCAGCCGGAAAATCCGGGATCACACCGGGGAGTTCGACCCTTCCGGCCGGCGGTTCGCCCGCAGCGGCCAGACCACCCAGATGATCGTCGGGGCGATGAAGGAGACCGACCGCACCGCCATGACCCTGTCCGGCGCGCTGTACCGCAAATACCGGCTGCGGCGGGTATATTATTCCCCCTTCCACCTCCCGCGTTCCTCCCATTTCGATTTCTTCCCGGAGAAAAACACCCCCCGCTGGCGGACCCGGCGGATGTACCAGGCCGACCGGCTGATGCAGCTGTACGGCTTCGGGGTGGACGAAATCCTGCCGGAGGACGCGCCCAACCTGCCGTTTGATCTGGACCCCAAAGCGGCCTGGGCCCTGCGGCATCTGGACCGTTTTCCCGTGGAGGTCAACACGGCGGACTACGAAACGCTCATCCGGGTTCCGGGGATCGGAATCACCGGCGCCAAGCGGATCCTTCAAGCCCGCCGGCTGCATACGCTGACCCATGAGCTTCTGCGCAGAATCGGCGTTTCCCTGAAAAGAGCGCGGTATTTCATCACCTGCAACGGCCGGTATACCGGAGGCAGGCTGCTGGATTCCCCCGCGCTCCGGCCGGCGGTGAGCGACGTGGCTTCCCAGACCCGGCTCCCCGGCTGGGAGGAGGCCGAGGCTTCCTGACGCCCTGTTCCCCCTATTCCCCATCCCAGAAAAAGCCGGCGGTTCACAGTGAACCGCCGGCTTTTTCTGCGTTGCCGCTTCGTACCCGCTTCGCACCCGACGCGTACCCGACGCATCCCTGTCTCATGCCCTCCGCAAACCCGCCGCGCCCCCTTTTCCGCGCGCTGAAAATGCGGGAGGAACGCCGGCGGCATGGTCATGGCCGCCTTCCCGGCACGGGTAAAGGCCGGCGGAGCCGTCCCATACGAAGCGGCGCCGCCCTCCGGTCGGGAGGGCGGCGCTCCTTTGGATAACCCGGGCTTACGGCACGTCGGTCAGGGTGGCCAGATAGGCTTCCACCTCGTCCGGCGAGGGAAGGGCGGGAATACCGCCCTTTTTCGTCGTTGTCAGGGAACCCACCGCATTGGCATAGCGGAGGTCGGCGAGGAACGCCTCCCTGTCCCGCGCATACACCGTGGCGTCTCCTCCCCGCCTGAGCAGGCGGGAAAGGAAGCCGCCGGTAAAGGAATCGCCCGCCCCGGTGGTATCGACGGTTTCGGCCGGGAATCCGCCGACCCGCAGCACCGTTGTTTCCCCCGTTTCCGGCGACCGGGCGCAGGCCAGGCAGCCCTTCGGGCCGAGGGTCGTCAGCACCACGTTCAGCCGGAAGCGTTCGGAGAGCAGACGGGCGCCCTTTTCCGGGTCGCTCTCGCCGGTGAGGAAAACCAACTCCTCCTCCGACACCTTCAGGAGGTCGGCGTACGGAATGGCGCAGAGGATGCATTCCCGGGCGTCCTCCGGGTTGTCCCACAGGTTCAGCCGCAGGTTTGGGTCAAACGCCACGACGGCCCCGGCTTCCCTCGCCAGGCGGGCGGCGGCAAAGCTGGCCTCGCGGGAAGGCCCCTCCGCCATCAGCACCGAGGAAAAGAAAAACACGCGGGCGCTTTCGATTGCTTGTCTGTCCAGCTCCTCCGGCGTGAGCATGGTGTCCGCCCCGCCGTGCCGGTAAAAGCTGAAGGAACGGTCGCCGTCCTCCGCCAGGTGGACAAACGCCAGGGTGGTCGGATGCTCGCCGGACAGGCGAAGGCCGTCCGTGTTCACCCCGTTGGCCTGCAGGATTTCCCGCAGGGCGCGTCCGAACACGTCGTCTCCCACCTTGCCGAGAAACGCCGTATCCGCGCCGAGCCGGGCGGCGGCGCACGCCAGATTCGCCGGGCCGCCGCCCGGATTCCGTTCAAACAGGGGATTGCCGTTTCCGCTTTTCCCGCAGGGGGTGAAATCGACCAGAAGCTCCCCCAGAGAAACCAGTTCCGCCATTGCCAAATCCCGCCTTTCCTGTTTATCCGTTTTCCGGGGACACGGTGGTCCCCCGGACGACCAGCCGCACCGGCAGCACCGTGCGGGTGGGGACCGTCTCCCCCTCCAGCCGCCGCAGAATATACGCTATCGAATACCGGCACATATCCTCCACCGGCTGGCACACCGTAGTGATCTGCGGCGTGGTCAGCAAGGCAATCTCCGTGTCGTCAAAGCCGACCAGCTTCATCTCCTCCGGCACCCGGACGCCGCAGGCCGCGCAGGCCTGGAGCACCTGCGCGGCGATCACGTCGCTGCTGGCAAAAATCCCATCCGCCCGCTCGCCGGCGGGCTTATGCAGCACCGTGTCCTCAATGACCGTGCGGATAAAGCCTCCGTAATCCATGGAAAGGAACTGTGCCTCCTCGGTATGGTAAAGCGCATATTCCGCCCCGGCGGCCCGGCAGACGTCCGCAAAGGCCGCGCCGCGGCGGTCCGCCGCCATCAGCACCCCGGCGGTCCCGCTGATATGCACCAGCCGGCGGCAGCCGCACGCAAGCAGATGGCGGGTTGCCGCCGCGCCTCCCTGATAATTGTCGCAGGATACCGATACAATCTCTCCGGGCAGCTCCCGCTCAAAGGTCACCACCGGCATACCGAGGTCCAGATGCTCGGCAATATCCTGCGTACGGGAACAGATGACGATGCCCGCCACTTTGTTGGAACGGAGCATGTCGATGTACTCAATCTCCTTTTCCCGCTCGTGGTTGGAGGAGCAGAGCATGATCTTGTAGCCCTTCGCGGCGGCCGCCTGCTCCAGGAAGTGGACTACCTTGCTGAAAAACGGGTGCATCACCGACGGCACGATAACGCCGATGACATTTGTCCGCCGCTTGGAAAGGGAACGCGCCACCTCATTCGGCCGGTAATGGAGTTCCCGCATGGCGGCGTAGACCTTTTCCCTTGTCTGGTCGCTGATATAGCCCCGGTTATTCAGCACACGGGAAACCGTCGTAACGGTGATCCCCGCCTTTTCGGCCACATCCCTGAGCGTTGCCACTGCTTTTCCTCCTGCCTTTCTTTCCCCGCCGGGCATGCAAAATCAGCCGTCGAATCTGTCCCCGCCGGCGCGGAGGGACAGGCGGGCGGCAAAGGCTTCCCCCTGCCCCCGCATCCGGCAGCGCACCCGCCCGGCAAGCACCGGCGCCGTCTCGCAGGCCAGCACGGCCGTGCCGTCCTGCGCAAAGATCTCCACAATCCCCGTATCCGCGACCAGCAGCAGGGAAAGCCCCCGCGCCCGTTCCCAGGAAAAGGCCCGTTCGGACAGCGCCGAGACAAAGCGGCAGACGCCGGCGTCGCCGTCCGCCTCCAGACGGCCGCCGGGCAGAAAGACCTCCGCCCGGCCGCCGGAAAGAGTCAGCTCCACAGCAAAGGCCGTCCCCATCTCCAGGCCGCGGTCGTCCAGCGGCATCCGGGGGCCGCGCAGGGCGTCCAGCTCCCGGACGGGGCGCATCCGCAGGCGCCGGTCCGCCGTCAGCGACAGCTCCACAGGCAGGGACATCATGCCGGTATAGGGCAGGCGGTTCTCCCCTTCCCCGGGCGGGTTCGGCATCCGCAGCCAGGCAATGCCGATCACCCGGCCGCCCTCCGTCCCGTACACGGTCTGCGCCGCATAGGGCAGCAGGGTCACCCCCGGGCGGAAGGGCCGGTCGACCGGCCGCGGCTCGCCGCCCGCATAGGCGCAGCGGCGGGGATGGGTCGGCGTAAAGCGGCAGCCGTCAAACTCGCCGGGAAAATAGTAGCCGTCCGCCGACCAGAAGACCCACTGCTTCCCGCCGCCGTCCACCGGCAGCGCAAACAGGTCGGGACATTCCCAGGCGCCTTCCAGCGTCAGGCGCTGGGACTCCTTCCAGTTCACCAGATCCTCCGAACGGAAAATTGCGAACTCGTTGCCGGAAAGGTACAGCACCATCACGTACGCCCCGGTCGGCGCATGGTACAGCACCTTGGGGTCGCGCGTCCCTTCCGCCAGAGCGGGGACCATGACCCGCCCGGTCTTTTCCAGCCGGCTTCCGTCCCCGTTTCCCACGGCGAGGCACTGGAGGTAAGGCTTCCCCTGCGACCAGCGGTTCGTCCCTCCCGCCGCCGTGTAATAATACAGCAGGCGGCCGGCCCCATACCCGGCGGCTCCCGCGTCGTCCCGCACCGCGCAGCCGGAAAACATGGTGCCGGTGGCGTCGGGGAGCAGGACCGGGTCCTCCCGCCGCCAGTGGAAAAGGTCGGCGCTGACGGCATGGCCCCAGCTCATGTTCCCCCACACCGTATCGCAGGGGTTGAATTGATAATACAGATGATAGCTCCCGCCGGAATACACCAGCCCGTTCGGGTCATTCACCCAGCCGGCCGGCGGGGTGAAATGCAGAAGGGGCCGGGGGCCGGCGGGCGGCGGAGGCGGCGCAGGCTCGCACCGCAGGGAGTCCACCCATGCGGCCGGGGCGCCTTCAAACGTCAGGACGCGCCCGCGGTACTCCGCCGCCGGCAGGCAGGCGTAATACCAGCCCGTCCCCTCCTCCGCCCCTTCCGAAGGAAGGAAACAGGGGATTTCCAGCTCAAGCACCTTTTCCGTCCCGCAGAACACGGAAACGCACCGCGTTTCCGCCCCCGGGCGAACGGGCAGCCAGAGATAATCGCTTTCCACCCGCCGCTGCCTGCGTTGGTCCATCAGAAATCCCTCCCGCCGTGTTTATGTACAGGGCCCGGCGCGGCGTGCGGACCTGCCCCGCGCCGGGTGCTGTTCTGTATACAGTATACAGTTCTGCCGCTTTCTGTCAATATCCGGAAACCCGGGCGGTACCCCCGCCGCAGGCCGTTCCCTTGCGGCGGCTCCGCACCATCCCGCGGACGGCGGCGCGCTTTAGGCGCCTTTTACGCCTTGACCGCGCCCGAGATGACGCCCGAGATAATCTGCTTTTGCAGGAACAGATACAGGATAATCACCGGCAGCGCCGTCAGGCAGAGAGCCGCCATGATCGCGCCGTAATCCACCTGATAGGTTCCGTAAAAGGAATAGGTGGACAGCGGCAGGGTATAGGCGTCCCTGTT
Organism: Candidatus Avimonas caecicola; assembly: GCA_904419875.1. Lineage (GTDB taxonomy): Bacteria > Bacillota > Clostridia > Oscillospirales > Acutalibacteraceae > Avimonas > Avimonas caecicola. The sequence goes on from CAJFTG010000005.1 coordinate 59,343, forward strand.
GTTGCCGATGACCAGGCTCGGAAGCAGGTAGTCGTTCCACACCCACAGCACGTCAAGCACCACAATCGTGGCGGTGGTCGGCTTCATCAGGGGGAACACCACCCGGAAAAAGGTCTGCACCCGGCTGCAGCCGTCCAGCGTAGCCGCCTCCTCCAGGGACAGCGGGATTCCGCCCCGGATAAAGCCGTGGTAGATGAACACCGCCATGCTGACGCCGAAGCCCACATTCATCGCCATCAGGATAAAAGGGTTGCCCAGCAGATTCAGCGTGCCGCCGTAGATGGACACCAGCGGGATCATAATCACCTGGAAGGGAACGATCATGGCCGCAATCATGGCGGCGAAAAAAATCTTGTTGATCCTCCAGTTGAAGCGGACGAACAGCCACGCCGTCATGGAAGACAGCAGGACGATCAGCGCCACGCTCACCACGGTAACCATCACCGAATTCAGGAAGGCCCGAAGGAAATTCATCCGTTCGAACGCCTTTTCAAAATTCTCAAAGGTCACGCCGTTCGGGTCCATCAGCGCCAGAGGCGAGCGCAGGATGGCGCCGTTGCTTTTGAAGGCGTTGACAATCACCAGAAAAAACGGCACCATATACACCGCCAGCAGCGCGAAAAGGAGGACGGTCTTGACCACGCCGAACACCCTCTTGCGGGTCCCGCCTGCCATGCCGCTCATTACGCCTCCACCTCCTTACGCTTGCCAAGGGCGACCTGGGTAATGCAGATCGCCGCAACCACAATAAACAGCACAAACGCCTCCGCCTGCCCCGCGCCGTATTCCCGGGAAAGGAAGGCCTTGTTATACACATGCATCGCCACCATCCGGGTGGAGCCGTAGGGCCCGCCGTCCGTCAGCGAAAGGTTGAGGTCATACACCATAAAGCAGCGCTGGATCGACAGGAACAGGCAGATGACAAAGGAAGGCACCATCAGCGGCAGAACAATCCGCCGGGTGGTCTGCCAGGCGGTGCAGCCGTCGATGCTGGCGGCCTCCAGCAGATCGCCGGGAATTCCCATGAAGCCCGCGACGTAAATAATCATCATATACCCGGAATACTGCCAGACCGTGACGATCACCATGGCCCAAAAGGCTTTGACCGGATCCCCCAAAAAGGTGCTGGAGAAGAAGGGGATGCTGCTGCCGAGCGCCGTCAGCGCGCGGTTGAAAACGAACTGCCAGATGAAACCGAGCACAATCCCGCCGATCAGGTTCGGGGTAAAGAAGGCGGAGCGCAGGAAATTCTGCCCCTTGACGCCGCTGGTCAGCAGATAGGCCAGCACAAAGGCGACCAGGTTGATCAGCAGCACCGACACCACCACATACCGCAGCGTCAGCCACAGAGAGCTCCAGAATTCGCCGTCCTGAAAAACCGACGCATAGTTATCAAACCAGACGAAATCCTTGACGCTGGAAATGCCGTTCCAATTGGTAAAGGTCAGGTACAGCCCGTAAAGGACCGGGATCACCACCACGGCGCAGAAGAAGAAAAGCGCAGGGAAACCAAAGATCAGAAACACCTTTGCCTTTCCCAGCCTGGTTTTTTCGCCCATAGAATGACACCCTTTCTGCAATGTATCCGCGGGAGCCGGCACGCGCCGGCCTTCCCGCCCCTTTTATCCGTAAAGGGGCGGGGACGGCCCGCGGCGGAGCTTCTCCCGTCTTCCGGGTTTTCAGGGGGCGGTTCAGGCCCGCCGTTTCCGGATTATTTCTGGCTCTTCCAGTAATCCTCGATCGCGGAAGCCAGGCCCGCGCGGTCGGTTCTGCCGGCCAGGTATTCCTGCATTTTGGCGCCGAGCACATCCCAATGGTCGGACGGCATGACCGGGCTGAACGCGACTTTTCCTTCGCTCACATACCGCTTGACCACCTGGCTGAGCGGGTCGGCAGGCTCGTTCGGGTTATTGTCAAACGCGGGGACCATGTTCAGGGTATCCACTACCTGCTTCTGCCCCTCCTCGTCGGCGTACAGCCAGTTGAGGAAATCCTTGGCCATCTGCTGTTCTTCCTCGGTCGCCTTCACCCGGTCGATCATGATCTGCTTGGAACCGGAGCCGATCAGGTTGGTGTTGGCGAAATCCCCGGCGTCGTTGCCCATGGGCAGCGGCATCATCCCGTATTCCGTGGTATCGCCGTCCTCCACAAAGGCCGCGATGTTCGGCCAGGCCCAGTTGCCGTTATACCAGAACGCCACCTTGCCGTCCACGATATACGAGGGGTCCACCGCATAATCCGCCGCCATCGGATCCGCCTTGTTGATGTTGTTTTCCTTAAGCAGGTCAAAAATATCCATCAGCTGGGTAAAACGGGTGCTGGAGCCCACATCCACGCTCCCCGCGCGGAGCTGGTCGAGAAATGCCTCCCGCTCTTCGGCTGTATCCGCCTGGGACTCGTACAGGGTGCCCAGCACATGGGAGCCGAGGGACCAGTCCTCCTTGGTGAGGGCGACCGGCGAGGCCAGCCCTTTGGCCTTCAGCTCGTCCAGGAGAGCTTTGAATTTGTCATAGGTGTTGTACTCCGCCGGATCAAACGGGCGGCCGAGGGTCGCGTCAAGCAGCGTTTTGTTGTAGATCAGGCCCTTGCCCTCCACCCCCATCGGGAAGGAGTAAATCTTGCCGTCGATCGGGTAGGTCTGCCCGCTCTCATCCTTGGCCCATGCCTCGTCGGACAGGTCCAGCGCCTTCTCCTCATACAGGGCGAGGATGTCCGAGATGTCCAGCATCGCCAGGGTGGGCGGGTTGCCGGAATTGTACAGCGAAGAGATGGTGGCAAACGGCGAGGAGCCGGTCGGCGCGGCGGTGATCTCCACCGTTACGCCGGTTTTTTCCTTGTAGACCTTCGCCAGTTCCTCAAAGTCCGCCTGAATCTCGCCTTTGGTGTTGAGCATCGTGATCTTCTTCCCCCCGCTGCCCGAACCGCTGCAGCCGGAAAAGGCGGCGGCCGTCATGCCGGCGGCGAGAAGTACGCCGAGAACCCGTGCAAACTGCTTCATACATTGCCTTCCTTTCTGATTGGTTTCCGGCCGCCCGGACGGCGGCCGGTTTTACTCGTCGGCTATATTCATTCGATGGAAAATTCGTGCGTTTTCAAATCGGCGCGCAGAGTGAGCCGATGCCCCCCGTTGACGCGGGTGATCGTCAGGCCGTGCCCGCCTTCCAGGGCGGTCCGGCACTCCCCGCCGAAGGCCGGATGGGAATTGCGCAGGCGCATCAGCTCCAGCAGCCTTTTCACCACCGGCCGCTGTGTTTCCCGCGCCACCTCCTCCAGGGTATAGGCGTGGCGGTTGATATCCCGCCCCTGCCTGGTGGCCTCCAGCCGCTCAATGTCGTTGGCCCCGGCCAGGGCGCCGACATAATACACCTGGGGGATGCCGGGGGCGAAAAACTGGATGGCCCGGGCGAGCAGGTACGCTTCGTCGTTGTTGCCAAGCGCGGAGTAATAGGTGCAGTTGATCTGATAGATGTCGAGGTTGTTGTACGCCGCGGTGTTGTAGCTCTTTTTGACGTTCGCCCCCTTGGTGAACAGAAGCTCCCGCGTCTCCTCGATCTCCTGCTCGCTGAGCAGGTCGGCGACATCCACCACGCCGATCCCGTCGTGGGTGTCCAGGGTGGTGAACTGTTTGCGGGGGCAGATATCCAGCCAGTGCTTGAGCCGGTCGCCCCGCCCGGTGTACAGCGCGTGGAGCACCAGCATCGGCAGGGCGAAATCGTAAACCCAATATCCCCGCTGCGCCAGCTTGAGCTGGATGGAATAGTGTTCGTGAATTTCGGGAAGAATATCCACGCCGTAAGGCTCCACGGTTTCCCGTATTTCCTCCAGCAGCTCCCACATCTCCGGCTCGATAAAGAAGCAGGAGGTATCCGGCTTTTTCACCGCGTAGGCGAAGGCGTCCAGGCGGATGAGCGCCGCGCCGCGCTCGCACATCGCTTTTACCGTGTCCCGGATAAACCGCCGGGTAAAGGGTTTCGACACGTCCAGGTCGATCTGTTCCTCCCCGAAGGTGCACCAGATTTCCTCTCTGGTGCCGTCCGCAAACTCCGCCGTGACAGAGGGAGCGCGGGGCTTGCGCTTGTAAATTTTGTCCACCTGCTCCCGGGTCGGCGCGCCGCCCGGCCAGAAGTCCTTATACCGGATAAATAAGTCTTTATAGGGAGAGGCGTCCTTGCGCTGCAGAAAATCCTGGAAGTATTCCGAGGAACGGGAAATATGGTTGACCATGAAGTCGAACATCAGGGGATGGGTCTCGGCAATGGCGGCGATGTCGCTGAAATCGCCGAACGCCTCGTCCACCCTGTCATACCGCATCGGGGCGAAGCCCCGGTCCGCAGAAGAGGGGAAAAACGGCAGGATATGCACGCCGTCAACCGCCTCCCCGAAATACCGGTCCAGCACGGTTTTGAGCTCCTTCAGGTTCTTCCCCAGGCTGTCCGCATAGGTAATCAGCATGATTTTATTGCGAAGCTTGCTGTTCTCCATGTTTTGATCTCGTCCTTTCGAAGGTTCCGCCGCCAACAGCCTTTCCGGCCTCCGGCGCCGGGCCACACGGGGTAGCATTCCCTGTATTCCGCCCGCTCATACCCCCGGCGTCCCAAAACCGGGGATTTCCGCCCCCTGCCCGTGCGGGCCCGTCCGGTTCCCGGCGCGGTGCGCCGCCCGACCGGCCGGAAGCAAGCGGCACAAGCGGCAGACGAACGGTCGGTAAGCGGGCACAATCCGGAACCGCCGCCGAAAGCAGGGGGAGGAAAGGAGGAAAGAAGAAAAGGAGAAAAAGAAAGGAAAAGGGAATGAGCGGGATTCGTCAGGAAACCCGTGTGAAACAATAGGAACCAATGGGAACCGGCAGGAACAGGCAGGAACAGGCAGAAATAGGCAGAAACATGGGTAAGAGTGGGTAGAAATGGGTAGGAATAGGTAGGAATAAGTAGGAGGAGGTTGGGCGCCGGCCTGTCCGGACAGCCCCCGCGCGTGAAGGATCCGGCGATTTCGAGCCCCTCATTCCGGGCGAGCGGGCGGGAGAATCCAATGAACGCCGGATACCCGCCGGCTAAAACCCGCCGGCGCCGGTCTCGCTGATCGGAATAAGAAAATACAGGGCTGCAGGGTTACGGGGTTAAGAGGTTAAGAGGTTAAGAGGTTAAGGGAAAAGGAAAAAACAGGAACGGCGAAACAGGTCAGGCCGCCGACGCCCTTCGTTTATCCATCCCCATCCTAACACCGTTCCAGAAATATGTCAACCGATTAACATGTTATTCATTTAAAATTATAAAATTTAATTTATAATTTAGTGAATTATATCCGGAGAAATGCTGGGAAATATGTTTTATATTTCTTTTAATTCCAGATATTTTCATTTTCTCCTGTTATTTTATATGTCATTCGATTAATCTATTGGTTTCCTTCCTCTCCTCCAATCATCCCCTTCCACAGTTGCAGAAAATCCCGCAGCGTGCCGAAGCCGCCGGCCGCGGCGTTCCGCTTTTCCAAGAAAACGGTTGCATTTCGCCGGCCCTCCTTTTATAATACTAAGCAGGAGAGGATGCAAAGCTTCTCTGACGTTTATATAGGAGGATACAGCAATGGTAATCACAAAGGACAGCGTCATTGGCGACGTTCTCGATTTCGCCCCCACCACCGCTTCCTATTTCCTGGAGATGGGGATGCACTGCCTGGGCTGCCCCGCCTCCCGCGGGGAGACGATTCAGCAGGCCTGCGCCGTACACGGGGTGGACTGTGAGGAAATCGTGAAGAAGCTCAACGACCATATCGCCGGTAAGGCGTAACGCCGGCGCTCTTCGCCCGTTCCCGCAGCGGACGGGCGGCCGCGACAAGGTATCAATCACAGGACGCCGAAGCCTGCATGCGCTTCGGCGTCCTGTGATTCTTGTTCAAAGGGCAGAAACCCTGTTATACGGAAAGGGGAAACCGTCTGATGAATGTTCAGCGTCTGGACCCCCGTCTGGCCCTCTGCGCCTCCCTGATACGGCCGGGAAGCCGGGTGGCCGATATCGGCACCGACCACGGATACCTGCCCGCCTATCTGGTGGGCAGCGGCGTCTGTCCGCAGGCGGTGGCCACCGATCTCCGGCCCGGCCCCCTCTCCCGCGCCGCCGAAACGGTGGCGCAGGCGGGGCTGGCCGGCCGAATCGCCCTGCGCCTGGGGGACGGCCTCTCCCCCATCCGGCCGGAAGAAATCGACGATGTGGTAATCGCCGGCATGGGCGGGGAAACCATCGCCGCCATTCTGGCCGCCGCCCCGTGGCGCCATAACCCCCGCTACCGCCTGATTCTGCAGCCCATGTCCCGGCCGGAGGCGCTGAGGGCCTTTCTGTTCGAAGACGGCTTTGCCGCGCAGGCCGAGCGGGTCGCGCAGGAAGGGAAGCGCCTGTACACGGTTCTGCTGGCCGCATACGCGCCGGAAGAGGCCGCAGCGCAGGCCAAACGTCCGGCCGCCGCCCAGATCGGGAGCATCGACCCGGCCGATCCGCCGGGCCGGGCGTATCTGCTCCGCCAGGCGGAAAGGATGGCGGCCGCCGCCTCTGCCCTCCGCCGCGCGGGGGACGCCGGCCGCGCCGGCGAGCTGGAGCAGACCGCCCGGTCAATCCGCCGGTATACCCGGGACCTGCCCTAGTCCCGGTTACGCCCGCCGCTTTTTCCCGCCGGGCGTTCTCCCCGGCGGCAGACCGCATACAATAAGGATAGCAGAAACGGCCACGCAGCCGTGTGAAAGGAGAGAACGCGCAATGCCGCTTCCGTTCCGCCGCCCGGGAGGGAAAATACGGAAGGCCGCCGGCCGGAAAGCCTTCCCGGCGGCCGGAAATGCCGGCCGGATAGGGAAAACCGCCCTTTCCCTCTGCCTGAGCCTTTCTCTGGCCCTTTTTCCCGGGAATGTTGTGGCTGCGGCGCCGCTGCGGGTCGCCGTCCTGGGCGACTCCATCGCGCGGGGATATGGCTGCGCCCCGGAGGAAGCGTACGGCAGCCTGCTGGCCGACCGCCTGCGGGAGCGGTATGCCGGCAAAGGGATCGACGTGTCCTTTCAAAACGGCGGGGTGGACGGGCAGACCAGCGGGGAGCTGCTGGAAAGCCTGGAAAACCCGGAAACCGGCGCGCTCCAGACCGCCGTCGGGGCGGACATCCTGGCCGTCAGCATCGGCGGGAACGACTTGCTGCACTGCCTGGACGGCCGCCTCTGGGAAGCCGCCGGCGTCTCCCCCGATTCCGCCTCGCCGGGCAGCGATTTTCTCGCCCGTTTGAAGGAAGAGGGCGGGCAGGCGCTGACAGGGCTGCTTTCCGCATTGGTCCGCGCGGCAACGGACGGGGAATTCACCGCTGCGCTGGCGGAGGCGGCCGCCGGCCTGGACGCCAACGTGGACCGGCTGCTGGATTTCCTGGCCGGGCGCAACCCGGACGGCATTTTCATCCTCACCACCATCCCCAACCCGGCCGTCGGCACCTGGATGGAGAACGCGGCCGATCTCCTCCTTGAAAAATTCAACGGCGTGCTGCGGTCAAAAGCCGACGGCGAGCGGGTATTCGTGGCCGACTGCGCGGCGGCGTTCGCCTCCTATGAGGGGGAAGAGGCTCTGAGCTTCACCTGTCTGGACTGGACCCGTCCCACGGCCTGGAGCGCGGACCCTCATCCCACTCCGGCCGGGCATCGCCTGATGGCGGAGCGGCATCTGCTCGCCGTGCAGGAGACGGCCGACGCCCTTGCCGCGGCACGGGCCGAAACGCGCACCGCCCCGTCGGCGCCGCCGGCCGTTGGGGGCCCCTCCGCCTCCGCCCGCATCGTCCTGCCGCTCGCCGCCGCAGGGATTTTTCTCGGGGCGTGCGCCTTTTTCCTTGTCCGGCGGAAACGCCGCAAAAAGCGGGGCCGCTAGGCAATGCCGCCCCTCGATCTGCAAAGACCGCCGCGGGCGCTGGTGCCCGCGGCGGTCTTTCTGTCGGCTTCCGTTGCTTCCGTTATGCGTCCCTACCCCGGCGGGGCGCGGAAAGGTTTGCGCGGAGGCTTTGGGGGAAAGGGGAGCCGGAATAGAAGGCGGCGGCTCCCGGCGCGGTCCGCCGCGGCCGGAACCCGATGACGGGCGGCGGGACGAGGGAGGCAGGCGGGGCTGCGACGCGGCGGCATGGCTCCACGTTCCGGCCAGGCCGGTATACGGCCCCTCGCAGGGACAGGGGCCAGGCCCTCTTTCCTGATGGACCGGCCTGCTCCGGCCCCGTTTTCTTTTCTCCCAATTTGCTTTTGTGTTCCCGCGGAAAGGGGCCCCTTTCGAACACCGATTTGTTTATCCGGTAAGAAATATGGTTTCATGGGAACTTCCACTCCACCGATTCGCCGGTCAAACGAAAACCGCCAAGCCCGTGAATCAGCTCGGTGGGATATTCCCCTCCGGACGGTATGGTTCTTCACTCAACGTACTGGAATAAAGCCGACGCGCAATTCCCTGAATCCAAAAACGATTCGCCCGTTACCTCTTCGTGATCGGGATTTCTGCGTGCCTCTATGAATTCCGGCTTATCCCAATAGGAACGCTTTCCTGCAAGGGGAGTTATTTTCTCCGCCGCTGCTTCTCCACGGCGAAGACGGCCGCCTCCCGCAGCCAGCTCCGCACCGTCTCGTCCAGGTCGGACGGCGCGCCGAGCGGCATATGATGGGTGAAGCGTCCGGGATACGGTTCGCTGGCCGCGGCTATCCGCGGATTCTCCTCCCGCCGGCCGAGGCCGAAGGTCAGCGCCAAATAGCGTTGAGGCCGTCCCTCCGCCCGGGGAAGCCGCCGGCCGTCCCGCGGCAGCCACAAAAAGGCGAACTGCAGCGGGCGGCATCCTCCCGGCGGGCCGATGCGGAAAGCAATCTGCGTTTTCTGCACCGTCATGCTCCCGCCCGGCCCGGCCGCTTCCAGAATCGCCTGCCGCGCCGCCTCAAACAGCGGCAGCGCCCATTCCGACCCGGTAAAATACCAATCCACAGCCCATTGCTCGTCCTCGTTCCGCCGGACCGCCTCCGTCTCCCGGTCCGCCGCGTCCCTCACCCGCCGGTTCCCGCCTCCCCGGCCTCCATGGCCAGCTGCTCGTTCTGAAGCCGTTCCCATTCCTCCATCAGCTCCTCCAGCGCCGCGTTGACGCGTTCCAGCTCCTCCGTCAGCGCCAGCACCTGCGTATAGTCGGCGGACACCGTTCCGTCCGCAAGCCGCGCATGCAGCGAAGCGGCCTCCGCCTCCGCCAGTGAGACCGCTTCCTCGTTGCGGCGGATGCGGGTAGCCAGCCGGCGGCGGGCGGATTCCTGCTCCTTGCGCCGCTTATAATCGTTGACCTTTGCCGGGGCGGCGGGAGCCGAAAGGGCCGGCGCCGCTTTCGCGTTCCCCTTTTCCGTTGTCTTCCCCTCCCGCCCCTCTTCCTTCTGCATTTCGGCCAGGTAATCGTCGTAATTTCCGGGAAATACGCGGCAGCCGTCCTCCGTCAACCGGATGACGTGATCGGCCATGCGGTTGATAAAATACCGGTCGTGGGAGACGATGAAGAGGGTGCCGTCATACCCGGAAAGCGCGTTCTCCAGCGCTTCGCAGGAGCCAATATCCAGGTGATTGGTCGGCTCGTCCAGCAATAGCAGGTTATCCCTTGCCAGCATCAGCTTGAGCAGCAGGAGACGCGCCCGCTCGCCGCCGGAGAGCAGCGAAACCTCCTTGAACACGTCGTCTCCCCGGAACAGGAAGGCGGCCAGCGCGTTGCGGATCTCGGTCTGGGTCCGATCGGGATAGGCGTCCCACACCTCGTCAATCACCGTCTTGCAGGGGTCCAGCCCCTCCTGGGTCTGGTCATAATAGCCGATCGTCACCTTGGCGCCCAGCCGCACGCTCCCCCGGCGGGGCGCGTACTGCCCGTTCAGGATTTTGAGCAGGGTGGTTTTCCCGCAGCCGTTCGGGCCGAGAAGAAAAACCCGCTGCCCCCGGCGCACCCCGAAGCTGACATTCCGGAACAGGGGACGGTTCGGGAAATCCATGGCGAGATCCTCCGCGTTGACCACCTCGTTGCCGCTGACATACCGTGCGGTAAAATCAAAGCGGATGACCGGCGCATCCCCCTCCGGCTCCACCAGCTCCTCCTTCAGGCGGTCCACCATCTTCTGCTTGCTTTCCGCGGTGCGGATGCTCTTCTCCCGGTTCCACTGCCGCAGGAGGGCGATGTTCTCCTCGATCCGCCGGATCTCCCGCGACGCGGTCTTATAATGCTTTTCCTCGACCTCCCGCTCCTTCTCCCGCAGCGCCCTGTGCACGGAATAATTGCCGTTGGAGGCGTACAGCCGCCCGTGGGCGAGCTCCAGGGTGCGGGAGGTCACCCGGTCGAGAAAGTAGCGGTCGTGGGAGATAATCACCGCCGCCCCCGTATAGGTGCGCAGAAATTCCTCCAGCCACTCCACCGACGGAATGTCCAGATGGTTGGTCGGCTCGTCCAGCAAAAGCAGGTTGGCGTCGGACAGCAGCAGCCGGCCCATTGCGGCCTTGGACTTCTGCCCGCCGCTCAAGGAGCGGACCGGCTGGGAAAAGGCCGCCTCGTCGAAGCCGAGGCCGAGCAGGGTCGCCCGCACCCGGCTTTTATAGGTCAGGCCGCCCGCCGCCTCGATCTTCTCGCTGAGCCGGTGCTGCCGCTCAATGAGGGCGGCGTCCCCGCTTTTTTCGCCCGTGAGCAGCGCGTTGACCCGCTCCCACTCCCGCTCCATTTCCATCACGGGAGCGAAAACCGACTCCACCTCCTGCCAGAGGGTGCGGCCGCCGTCGGTGCAGGCATGCTGCTCCATATAACCGATGCGGGCGTCCCGCGAGCGGACCACGCCGCCCGCATCCGGCGTATATTCCCCGGTCAGCAGGCGGAAAAGGGTGGTCTTCCCGCAGCCGTTGTCCCCCACCAGGCCGATCTTGTCCCGCTCCCCCACCTCAAAGCTTACGCCGCGGAACAGGGTGCGGTCGCTGAATTCCTTGCCGAGATTGGCTGCCGATAACAATGCCATAGCGTCTCCAATTCCTTTGCGTTGGTCATGCTCCCGCGGCTGTGCGCCGTTTTCCCCGTCACAGAAGCCTCCACAAGAGGAAAAGAAGCGCCGCCGCCAGCAGGCCGATCCCGGCCGCCAGCAAAACCTTGAGGGGGCTGACCGGGCTCTTGCCGGCCGTCCTCCCGGTTTCGCCGTTGATGAGGAAGCGGTAGACCTTATTTTTATAGGGATACGCGGCCATCCAGACAGGCAGCAGAATGTGCTTGAACCGCACATTGGAAAAGCGGTGGCTGTACTGCATGCCGCGGTAGCAGTCGTAGCCGCAGTCCCTTTCAATTTTGTTCTGCATGTCCCGCTCCATCCCGGGACGGACCTGGGCGAAGCCTTCGCCCAGCCCGAGATCGTACCGCCGGGCGCCGAAGCCCGCCAGATAAGCCGGATGGTACCGCCGAAGCACCTTGGTGCTGAAAGCGCCCAGCTTTTGCAGCAAAGCCGGCTCCACCGCGCGGGAGGCGCAGGCCGAGCGGTCGTCGAACGCCAGGGAATCCGCCCCCGAAATGGGATACCAGCGCACCTCGGTGACGGTATAGGTCTGCCGCCTCCCGTTCACCGTGCGGGTGCGGGTCACGGTATACCGGCGGCCTCCTTCCCCCCGATAAGCGGTATCCAGCCAGACGTCGTAGGTCCAGAACGGCAGGTACACGCCGCTGAGCCCGTCCGGCAGGGTGACCGTGCGCCGGAAATCCCCCGGCGCCCAAAACCGTTTCTTCACCCACTGCCGGAAAATCCCCTCCGCCTTCGGGCGGGAGATCCGGAAAGGCATCATGGTTTCGGGCAGGATACCCCGCGTTTCGGCGTCCTGCTGCACCACGTAATGGCCGCCGCAGAAGGGGCAGCGGGCAGTCAGCGAAGCGCCGTCCACCACCATCTTCGCCCCGCAGCCGGTGCAGGCCACCGTCCTCTGGCCGGCGGCGTTCCAGTCGGGCGCGCTGTATTCGTCGGTTTCGGGATTGTACAGGTACTCCGGCGCCTCCAGCTCCGGGGCCGGGACCGGCACGGTCCGCCCGCACTGGGCGCAGAGCAGGGACTGGGTATCCGGGTCAAAGGCCATGCGCGCCCCGCAGCCCGGGCAGGCAAAGCTGTCCGCCGCCGCGCGGGCGGGCGGCGCCTCCTGTCCGGCCGCGGCCTGCGCCGCGGTTTGGTATGTGGATTCCACCCGTTTTCCTCCTCCGTCGTGATTTTTGCCGGAGCCGCCGGATCAGGGGCGCGGCTCCCCGCAGGAGGAGCAGAACCTGCCGGCGACTTCCGCCCCGCACTTCGGGCATGTCACGGTGAGCGCCGCCCCGCAGGAGGAGCAGAATTTAGCCCCCGCCGCCGTCTCCGCCCCGCATTTTGGGCAGAGGGAGGCGGCCGGCTTGCCGCAGTGGGGGCAGAACTTCGCTTCCTCGTCGATCTCCTTGCCGCAGGACGGGCAGGCTTTCTTCGCCGCCGTCGGCGTGGGGGCGGACGCCGGCGCGGCGGGCTGGGCGGCAAAGCCGCCGGCCACCGCCTGGCCGACATGGAACCCTGCGCCCAGGCCGGCCCCCATCCCGGCAAAGCCGCCGGCGCCTTCGTTTTTTGCGAAATCGCGGATCGCCTCCGCCGTCTGATACTGGGTGTAGCGGTGCATGTCGCCCAGCACCCCCATGGAGGTGCGCTGGTCGATCGCCTTCTCCACGTTTTCCGGCAGGGAGATGTTTTCCACCACCAGCTTCTGAAGCTCCAGCCCCATCTCCCCGAAGCTTGCCTGCATCCGCTGGCGGACCTCCCCGCCGATCTCCTCATACTGGCTGGCGATATCGATGGCGGGAACCTTTTTCTCCCCCACCACGTCGGACAGGCTGGAAACGATCAGGCGGCGCAGATACCCAGCCAGCTCCTGGGCGGAGAAGGTGGAAAGCGTGCCGAAAATCTGGCGCAGGAACACCTCCGGCCGGACGACGCGGTAGGAATACACACCGTAGGCCTGGAGGCGGACCATGCCGAACTCCGCGTCCCGCAGCAGGATGGGGTTGGAGGTCCCCCACTTTTGATCGGTGAGAAGGGTGGTGGAGATAAAATACACCTCCGCCTTGAAGGGTGACTTGAAGCCGTAGGGCCAGGATTTCAGTTTGGTGAGCACCGGCATGTTGCCGGTTTCCAGCTCGTACCGTCCGGGGCCGAACACATCCGCGATCGTCCCTTCGCTGACGAAAACCGCGCACTGCCCCTCCCGCACGGTGAGGTTCGCCCCCATCTTGATCTCGTTGTCCTGTACGGGGAAGCGGTACACCACCATATCGCGCGGCAGGCCGGCCGCCTCAATCACATCGATTGTCTGCCCCCTGATAAAATCAAACAGCCCCATATCCATAAACCCCTTTCGCTTACCGGTCAGGCGCATCCGCAGCCCCTCCGCCGGACAGGGCATCGAAGCGGCCGCCCTTCCGGCGGGCCCGTCCCCGCTTCGGCACGGCCCGGCCGGTCGAGCGCCTGTTTTCCGCTTTATTATAGCAAGAATCCCGCCCGGTTTCAATGGGCGCCGGGGGAAACCCGGGCGTTTCCGCGCAGGCCGGAGCCGCGGCAGAAAAATTTGGTGAAGGGGAAAGGAACCGGGCAAGGCAAAGAGCCTTTCCGCACTTCCACAGCGCGCAGGGCCCCCGGCCCACCGGCGGCAGGAGGGGCCGGCCGGAGGAAAACCGATTGCATCCGGGGGGCAAATATGGTAGGATATCCTTGTCTGCGCCGCCTGAAGGCGGCGGAAAGGAGAAAACCGCCATGCGCGTAATCAATATCGGCGGCGACGCCTACCTCTATCCGGAAGGAATTTACTCGATGGAGGATTTCGTCGCCTATGTGAACCTGAGCGGGAGCAAATTCATCCGGATGCGGTGCCTGTATTCGGACAACTGCGTCCCGCCTTACTTTGTGCGGGAGGACTGCGGCACCTGCTACGTCAACTTTTCCGCCGTCTCGGTGATGGAGGAAGCAGAGGTCACCCTCCTCTCCCGTGAGGAATACGACGCCCGGCTGCGGGAGGTGCTGCCCCACTGCTGCCGGGGCTGCGTTGATTTTGACGAAAACGAGGACGATCTCCTGGAAGGGCGGCGCAATTACGTCGGGCTGGACGGCTACTGCCCTTATTACCAGGCTTATTAGGAGGACCGCCATGAACGGGTCTCCTGCGTTCGCCCTGCGCCCGTATCGCCCGGCGGACTGTCCCGTCCTGCTGCGGGTATTCTACCGTGCCGTCCATGAGGCGCAGCCGGGGCATGCCGCCTGCCGGGACGCCTACGCCCCCGAACAGCTGGACGCCTGGGCCCCCCGCCTTGCCGGGGAGGAAGCGGCCGCCAGGGAAGCCGGCTGGGCGGTCTCCCTGGCGGCCCATCGCACCCTGGTGGCGGATTGCGCCGGGGAAGCGGTCGGCTTTGCCGACCTGGACGAGGCGGTGGGATACCTCGACCGACTCTACGTCCTGCCTGCCTTCCGCGGGCAGGGGATCGCCTCGGCCCTGACCGGCGCGCTGGAGGCGCAGGCCCGTTCCGCCGGCCGGACAAGAATTCTCACCCACGCCTCGCTGACCGCCCGCCCCTTCTTTGAACGGCGCGGCTACCGCGCGGTGCGGCGGCAGACGGTGGAGCGATACGGGGTAACGATGGATAATTTCCTGATGGACAAGGCGCTGTAAACCGCCGGCCGAGCGCATCCCGCGCCGGCCGGGCCCCTTCGGCCGCCACGGAAACGGGCGGCCGCTTTGACGCTCTGCCGGGGAACGGATTGTCCGCCGTCTCCCGCGCTGCGGAAAGCCAGGGGCCGGCGGCAGCGCGCCGTATTGCCGGCGCTGCCGGTCCACGTGATGCGGACCCAACCATTTTTCAGGGAGGACAGCGTATGCGCCACCCACCCGCCTCATCCGGGAGTTCCTTTTTCCCGGTTTGTCCGGTTCGCCCGGCTTTCCGGGCTTTCCGGGCTTCCCCGGTTCGCCCCATCTCCCCGGTTTCCGCCGCTTCCCCTACTTCGCCGCCCTCCGCCGTTCCGGCGGGGGGACGGCGGAGGGTGCTTCTGGCCGCCGGGATTCCGCTGGCCGCTTTCCTTCTGGCGGCGGCGGTCTGGACGGCGGTGCTCATTCTGTTCGGGGTCGCCCCTTTTGGAGAGCGCTCCCTGCTGATCACCGACCTGAGCCAGCAATATATGGAATACCACGTCGCCCTGTACGACGCGGCGCGGGGCGGGGGCATCCTGCTGTATACCTGGAACGGCGGGCTGGGGATGAATTTCGTCGGGCTGTTCGCCTATTACCTGGCCAGCCCGTTCACGGGGCTCATCCTGCTGTTCCCCCGTGCGCTGCTGCCCGAGGCGGTGCTGCTGGTCATCTCCCTCAAGCTTGCCGGCTCCGCCCTGACGATGGCGGTCTTTCTGCGGCAGGGCGCCGGGGTGCGGGGCGCGGCCGGGCCGCTCTTCGCCGTCCTGTACGCCCTGTCGGGCTATTCCGCCGCCTTTTTCTTCAACCTGATGTGGTTTGACGCGGTGCTGCTCCTCCCCCTGGTGCTGCTGGGGGTGCGGCGTCTGGCGGTTTCCGGGCGGATGGCCCCGCTCGCCGCGGGATACACCGCGCTGTTTCTCTCCAATTACTACGCCGCCTACATGGCCGGGGTTTTCAGCCTGCTGTTCCTGCTTGCCCTGTGCTGCGCCCGCCGCCTCTCCCTGCGGGAAACGGGACGGCGGGCGCTCCGCCTGCTGGGCGCGGCGGCGATTGCCGCCGGGCTGGGGGCGTTCCTGCTGCTGCCCGCTTATCTGGCGCTGCGGGAAAGCCAGGGCGGGGCGGGGCTTTCCCTTCCCTGGATCGGCCTTACCACCGACCCGCTCACGCTGCTGAGCAAGCTGTCTTTCGGCGCTTACGACTCGGTCACCGACCAGGGGACGCCGAACCTGTACTGCGGCGTCCTCGTCCTTGGCCTGCTGCCGGCCTGCCTGCTCCACCGGGGAATCCCCCGGCGGGAAAAGCTGGCGGGAGGGCTGCTGGCGGGCTTTCTTCTGCTGTGCATGCTGATCGCCCCGCTGGACACCCTCTGGCACGGCGGACAGCCGCCGGTCTGGTTCCCCTGCCGGTACGCCTTCTGCCTGATCCTCCTGCTGGTGACGGCGGCCGCCCGGGCATTTTCCCGGCCGGACGGGCTTCAACGCTGGCATGTTCTGGCCGGGTTCGGTTTTTCCGCCGTGCTGATGCTGGCCGCAAAGGCGCCGGACTGGCTTTTCCCAGGGCTTGCCGTCCCCTTCCCCGGCCGGCTGGCCGTCACCCTCGTCTTACTGGCGGCATACGCCGGCCTCCTGCTGCTTTGGAGAAGCCGGCGCCGTCTGCTCAAACGGGCCGCGCTGGCCCTGCTCGCCCTCGCCCTGCCGGCGGAGCTGGCGGGAAACGCCCTGTCCGTCCTTCGCTCGCTGGACGGGGAGCTCGGGTTCGAATCCCGCGGGCAGTTCTCCGCCTATCTGGAAACGGAGGCGGCGCAGGCCGACCGGCTGGAAGCGGCCTGCGCGCAGGCCGCTTCCTCCTCCGGTTTATTCTGCCGGGCGGAGGACCGCACCCCGCACAACCCCAACGACGGACTGGTCCGCGGCTTCCCCTCGCTGAGCCATTACAGCTCCCTTTCCCGGCGGGAAACCTTCCGTTTCCTGAAAAACCTGGGCATGAACGTGGTTTCCGCGAATAAGCTGCTGCGGTACGGCGGGTCCACCTCCGCGCTGGACGCGCTGCTTGGGGTGCGGTATGTGTTTGCGGAGCAGGAACTTCGTCCCGGCATGACGGCGGTCGGCCGGGACGATGCCGCGGGCGGGACCCTGTGGGAAAATAAAAGCGCCCTGCCCCTGGCTTATTTTGCGGACGCGGCGGTTCTCTCGGTCGGAGAGGGGATGGAGGACGGTGCTTCCCCGCATCCCTTTGCGCTGCAGAACGCCCTGTTCGCCGGCCTGGGCGGGGAGGAGTGGGAGAATGCGCCGTTCTACCGGCCTCTGGCCGCCCGGGCCGACTGCCGCGGCGGGACATTGACGCCGCGGGAGGGGGAACAGGCCGGCGTTGCCGGCATCCGGGCCGAAGAGGAGGACGCCCGGCTGGTCGTCACGATTGAGAACCCCGAAAGGCAGCACGTGCTGCTGTATTTTCCCAACAACCTGCCGGGAAACGGGCTGGTCCTGCTGGACGGCCGGGTGCTGAACGCCAACGGCGAGTGGCTGATGCGGGGTGTAATCGACCTGGGCCTGCAGCCGGCCGGCACGGTGGAGGTTTCTTTCCCCGTCAGCGGGGAATCGTACTGGCTGGGAGAGGTGCAGGCCGCCGGCTTCGACGAAGCGCTTTTCAGCCGGCTGAGCGCCTCCCTGCGGGAGGGCGCGCCCTCCCGGCTTCAGGTAGACGGCACGCGGGTTTCCCTGGAGATCACCGCGCCGCGGGACGGCGTAATCTTTACCTCCATCCCCGGCGACGAGGGCTGGAGCGTGTGGGTCGACGGCCGGAAAACGGCCGCCGAAACGGTGGCGGACGCCTTCCTCTGCGTCCCCGTATCCGCAGGTACGCACCGGATTGTCCTCCGCTTCTTCCCCCGCGGGCTGGCGGCGGGCGCGGGCATCACCGTGCTGACCGCTCTGCTGTGCGCGGCGGCGGGCCTGTTCCGCCGCCGGAGCCGGAGAAGGGACGCGGCGCCGACATAACGCAGCGGGGCCGGCCGCCGGCATGACGGCCGGCAATCGGCCCGTGAAACACCGCTTTGCAGGCAAAAAGGCGCTGCCGTCGGCAGCGCCTTTTTGTAACGTAAAACCGCTCGCTGGGCGAGAGGTTCAGGGGAGCCCGCGGAGAAGAGGAGTGAAAAAAACTCCCATTGTCAAAAGGAGAAGGCGATCCGGTAACCGCACAGAAAAGCAAAGGGAGGAATAGGGAGGATATGCGGATAAGTCGAATCGACGGGAACGGCCGATCACACAGGGGGATATCGCCAGTCCGTTGAAAGAAGACCAATGGGGCGAATAATGAACCATAAGTGAAACCGACCCGTTCACGGGCGGCAGGCGGCAGGCAGCAGCCCATGCGGGGCTGGCAGATCGCAAGTATAATTCCGCGTTTGACGTGTGCGCGAGGACCGCAGGGCTTTGCCCGCATCGGAAATACCTCCGGCTTTGCGGGGAGGGTTATTGCATCGCGGCCCGCCTTTCCCCTCTGCCGGCGCGCCCCCGCCCTGTCCGGCTTGTACATGCAAAGCCAAGCCGTCCCCGCCGGGCGGGCCGGCCGCCGAAGCCGGCGGTTCCGTTTGCCCGGGATGGTTTCCACGCTTTGGACAGCGGGCCGTCTATCCCCAGATCTCCCGCGCCGCCGCCAGCGCCTTCTCCCAGAGCAGGGGCTGGATCGCCGGATAGGTGTTCGGCAGCGGCAGCACGCCGCCGGACGCCGCCACAGCCCGCACCTCCGCCATTTCGCTGGCCGGAAGAGCGTCCCGTCGGAGCACCCGCGCCAGGAACAGCATCCCGTAATTCGGCGCGGCCTGCCCGGGTCCGTCCGCACCGAAAACGGAATAGACGCAAACGGGGGTCAGTTCCGCCTGCGACACGCCGGTCTCCTCCCACAGCTCGCGCCGGGCAGCATCCCGGATATCTTCCCCCTCCTCGCGGTGTCCGCCGGGCAGCTCCCAGGTTTCCCGAAGGCGGTGCCGGCTGAAAAGCCACCGTTCCCCCTCCCGCGCGGCGACGACCGCATACTTCAGGCGCTCGTTGCCCACCGCATCCGCCGGATAGAATTTCACTTCCACCATCCGGATATGTCCCCCTATGCCTTTCAAAAAGTGAAAGCGGAAGGCAGATTCCCTCCGCATTGCGCGCCTCAGTGCCGCCTCCCGATCCGTTTGGCCATCAGGATGTCGGGCCGGCCGGTCCCGTTGGCATCCGGCACCACGCCGGTGATGACGTACCCGCATTTTTCGTAAAACGAATAGGGATGCCCCTTCAGATTCCGGATATGGCAGATCTTTTCCCACAGGTTCTCGTACAGGTCGCAGTCGGACAGGGTGGTCGCCTGCGTTTCATCGTCCGTTCCCAGCATCATGGTCACCGCGCCGCGGGCCTTCGCCGCCCGCTCGATGGCGGCGACCAGCCGCTTGCCGATCCCTTTCCCCTGTTCGGACTTCTTCACTACCAGCGGATGCAGCTCCCAGACGTTCCCGTCATAATCGGGCAGCCCGCCCACCAGGCCCACCACGTCGTTTTTTTCGTTGACGGCAATCAGGCACACCCGGTTCTTCGCCAGCAGGGTGCGGATTTCCGCGCGGGCAATCTCCATGGCCGGCCATGCCGCAAAATTTTCCACCAGCAGCTCCGCCGCCTGCCGCCGATGCCGGCGGCTCTGGGGGTCCAGCGTCAGAATCGTGATCATGCCCGTTCCACTTCTCCTTTGTTTTCCGGCTTTCCTGTCCGTTCCTTTTCTGTCCCGCCGGTTTATCGTTTTCAGAGGCTTCTCCCGGCTCCGCCGACTCCCCCCGGCGTCCTGGCGCCCCGCCCGACCGGGGCGCCGCACCGCAGGCAGCGGGGAAAGCCCGTCCCCTCTGCGGCCGCCGGCAGCTCCGCCCCGCAGGCCGGACAGAAGGGGACGCCCCGTTCCCGCAGCCGCTCCAGCCTCCGGGGATGAAAGAGCCGGCCGGGGTATGCCGTCCGATAATCCCGGCCGCGCGTATCGTCCTGTTTTTCCGCCACGGCGCCACCCTGTCCCTTCTCCCGTCCCCGCCGCGCCGGGTTCCACATCCCGGCGTCCGGCGGGGGAGCAGAATCGCAGAATCATTATACCAATATTTTGCGTTTTTCACAAGGAATTCTTAAGTCTTCCGGCCTGCCGTCCGCTTCCTTTCTTATTTTTTCTTAATCCGGAATTTGGGGGATACAAAATCCGGGGAAAATATAGTATACTAAGAAACTGTGAACGGACGGCGGGACGGCAGCGACATCCCGCCCGATCGGGAAGCGAGGTTGTGCATAAATGAAAAAACAAACGGCCCGCCCCGCCTCGGCAAGGCGGAAACGGCGGCTATGGAAGAGACGGATCGCCGTCATTGCCCTGCTGCTGATCATCGTCGCCCTTCTGGCGGTGGTCGGGTGGCTGTTAATCCGCGGGCTGGTTCAGGCGGTTTCCACCGGGGACGAGCCGGTGTCCGGCGCGTCCTCCTCCGCCACCGTGCAGGAGACCACCACCACCAAGCCCACCTATCCCACCATTTCCGTGACGGCGCCGCTCACCACCCCCCGCCTCGTGTTATATGATATGACGCACGATACGGTGTTATACAGCAAGGATGCGCAGGCAAAATGCTATCCGGCCAGCCTGACCAAGCTGATGACCGCCGCGCTGACGGCCGAACTGTGCGGGCCGGAGGAGGAATTCACGGTTGGGACGGAGCTGTCCCTCGTGCAGCCGCTTTCGAGCACGGCCAGCCTGCAGGCGGGATACCGCCTGACCCGGGACATGATTCTGGACGCCCTGCTTCTCCCCTCGGGCAACGACGCGGCATATGTCATCGCCGTCCATCTCGGGCGGAAGATCGCGCAGGATGAAACGCTCAGCGATGTGGACGCCGCGCGGGTGTTCGTCAACCGGATGAACGACGAACTGCTTGAAATCGGCGCCACAGGCAGCCATTTCAGCAATCCCGACGGCTACTATTCCCCCGACCACTATACGACCGCCGGCGATATGCTGCTGATCGCCAAAAACGCGCTGCAGTACGATATTGTCCGCCAGTCGATCGGCAAAACCTCCGTCAGCTATGTCCTCCCTTCCGGGCAAAGCGTTTCCTGGGACAACTCCAATCAGCTGATCAACCCTTCCAGCCCCTATTATTTCGAGGGGGCGGCCGGCATGAAGACCGGCTTTACCGACGAGGCCGGCCACTGCGTGGTCGCTTACGCCAACCGCAACGGCGCGGAAATGGTCGCCGTGGTCATGGGCGGGCTGTCCTCCGACCAGCGATGGGCCGATGCGGTCGCCCTGCTCAACGAGGGATATGCCGCAGAGGCGTCCCATTCGTAAGGAAATCCTGATCGATACAGCAAAAGAGACGGGCGCGCCGTTAGACAGCGCCCGTCTCTTTTGTTCATGTGCCCCCTCGGCCCCCATTGCTTCCCGCTGTTTTCCGCTGTTTTCCGCTGCTTCCGCCTACTTCCGGCTACTTCCGGCTACTTCCCGCCCCGCGGCTTCTTCCTTTCCTTCCGGCGGCGGAGGAAACGCGGCTCATGCGTATAGATCGAGATGTATTTGCGAATGGAAAACAGCCCCAACAGGCCGAACGCCATGCCGACGGCCATGCTGCCCAGGAATTCCGGCAGTCCCACCGCCGTCACATACCGGCCGATGGCGGCGAGCACCTCGCCGATGCCCGCGTATTCCCCGCTGCTCCAGAAAGAGGAAAAATAGGAAAAGAACTCCGCCCCCAACAAGGCCAGCAGCGAAAACGTCAGAATGCAGCCGGCAGCAAAGCCGGTGTGGTGGGCCCCCTTAAACAGCCGGTACCCAAAAAAGGAGGCTGTGCTCACCAGCGCCCCCAGCCAGACGGAAAACCATCCGCCTTGAAACAGCAGCCACGGCAGCGCGCCGACCAGCGCGCCAAGAAGCGCCCCCGCCGCCCCGCGCAGATAAACATAAACCGGCTCTCCGTAATCCTCAAATTTTTCATCGTGCGCCGCGCCGACGTTCTTCAGCGCCGCCTGCGCCGACGCCTCCAGCAGAGCGGTCACCGACGCGGCTGTCGCCTCCCCGCTTTGCGGAAAGGTCAGCAGGATTCCAAAGCGGTACGGTTCCGCCGTGACGCCGGGGTAATCCCCCTCCAGCCGCCTGACCAGCGCAGGGAGCTGCTTTTCCGGTATGCTCGCCGACATTTCGAGGCGCGCCGCCGTCTGTTCCGCCGGCGGCAGCGTCAGCCGGAAGGCAATCCCCTGCACCACGCCGGACACGGTCCCCTCCTGCGCATTGCAGCGATAACCCGCGGCGATCAACGCCGCCTCCATTTCCCTGGTCAGACCGCTCCCTCCTTCCGATTCAAAATACCTTTATCCGAACCGACACTCTTACTATAAGTCCGGACCCCGGCGTTTGTCAACTCCCTTGCACCTGGAAACCGCCGTCAGCGCTTTTCCCCCGGCTCCCAAAGGCCAAACGGCCGGTTGTTCCCGCCGTATCGCCCCAAACCGGCCCAACGGTTTCACAGAACCCGGACAAGCGCTCCCTGTCCGCCGTCAAAAGCCGGCGGGCGGCAGCCCTGCCCGAGTGGGCCGGCAGAGCGGCTCCACGCCGGGCCAGGCTTTGAAACGGCCTGTCGGAAAATACCCGATGCGTCGTTTCAAAACCGATATCCCCTAGCCGGGCCGCATCGGCAGCCCGTTCCGTCACGGGCCTTCGGCTGCCCTCCGGGGACTGTGCGGGGCAGAATCAAAAAAGCAAAAAAGCAAAAAACTTCAAAACGCGGATACCGCGGAATTTCACGGCATCCGCGCCCGAAGAAAAGACGGCCGGCCGGGCGACGGGGAGGCGGACGCCGGACGGAAAGCCCGGCGGAAAAAGGAAAGCCGCCGCGAACGGCGCGCGGTCCGTCCGCGGCGGTGCAGGAATGTTGGCTGACAGCGGCCGGAAAAAGCGGTTTCGCTCAAGGACGGAGCCTTGAGCGGCGTTCGGACAAGAAAGCGGCCTCCTTCGGCCGGCGCGGCTGGTCTGCCCGTTTACCGGCAGCACCAAGGCGAAAAAATCCTCGTAATGCGAAGAGCGAAAATCTGCGGCGGCATACTGCGGGTCATCACGCCGTTATACCATATGCGGACAAGATCTCCCGGGAAAAAGCCGCGGGTGCTCCGGGCATTGACGACCACATCCTGAGAAGTGGCGCGGTCCCTGACAAGCAGACTATTGAACCGGACCTCCCGTACCGTTGCAATCATGAGCATGGTTTCTCACCTCCCGTACCACTCTATGCCGCAGGAACCGGGAATGACTTACAGGAATTGGGAAGCCCCAGTTTCATCAATGCGCCGCCACGCGGGCAAGCGTTTTAAGGCAGCCCCGCGTCCGTTTCCCGCTTCAAAATGATTTTGCTGAAACCATGCCTTTTCTCGGAAAACAAAGCGTATTCCTTCATTAATTTTTGCGTCCATATGAGGTACAGGTTGGCAGCCGTTTCCGGATGGCTGTTTCAAAAGCCCGCGTGATTTTTTCACCTGCCGCGCATCCTATACCGCCCATCATAAACTGGGATGCCAAAATAAATACCGCGCAGGGGATTCCATCTGTTCCGCCGCACCGTTTTGTTCCTTTCCGGCAACGGTATGGACTTACGGAAACCGACCATCTCTATACGGTTATGGGGTACCTTTTCACCGGAAACGCCTGGCGAATGCAGGCGTACTGCCATTGGGGGCGTGGATGCATATGCCACAGCGGAATGCTTAAGGAAAAAAGGGCTGTATCAAGCAAAAACCATTGAAGATCCGGGCGGTATCTTTTTCTGGCGCAAGCCCAGACCTGCGGCCGGCAATTCACCGTGCGTTGCCAACCGTTTGTTATTTGGCGGCCCGACCGGAAGGAGGTATCTTTCTGCAACGCCAACTTAAGCAGAAAAGGCAGGCCAACGCTTGTCTTTTCTGCTTAGAAAAGATCCGGAAGTGCCGGGCGCGGCGGGCATAGCTGACAGCCGCGGCGCGGGATACAGCGGGCAGGGCTGGCGCAGCGGCCGAAACGCCGCGATGGCAGGCGCGGCGGCATTTCAGGCGCCGCAAGGGGCGAATCGGGGACGAATCAGGGGCGAAGCAAGCCCGAGCCCCCTCCTTTTCCGCCGCGGCGGAATGGACGCGTTCCAAGTCCCCGGCCGAATGTCCGGGGGGATGCTTGCCGCCCCGTGTCCGCCTCCTCTGCGCAAAAAGCTGCGCACGGCTCGCCTGCCCGGCGGCAATTGCCCTCTCGACGGCGCGCCGCCGCTGCCAGCTTGTTTCGGGATGTCAGCGGCGCGGATATCTTTTTTGTCAACGCTTGTCACACCGGCGGGACGGCGCGCCGCCGGCTTTTTCTTTTTTTAGCTTTCAAGCTTTCCGCCCGCCCTTTCGGAAGGAAGCTTTTTGTCAGTGCTTTCCATACCGGCGCGAGCATGAGGCGCGCGTAATAGAACCACCCGATCATACGCGCTGTCTTTTCGTCAACCGGCACTGGAGTGAACGGGACGCTGAGGTACAACCGAGGCCATTTGTTACAAAAATGACATTTACATTTACTTTTAGCGGTTCGACGGTATAATGGTAGTAAAAGCAATGCAAAGGGTGAGAAAAGGAATTGAAAACGATTCCATTCATCAAGCGGGGCATTGATTTTCTAAACCGGAAAAAAGGGCTTCTTCTGTTCCTTGCCCTGGTATGTGCGGCGGCTTGCATGGCAGGAATGTGGATAGCGGAGGAGTATACCTATTTTGTATCCGGCATGTGGGAATGGGAGGTCAAGGACTTTGGCGACCATAAGGCAGATTTCGAACTTTTGGCGAAAAACCTGTACCGCTATTTTGAGCAGGAACAGGAAAACAACAGCCAGCTTGAGTTCATACGTATAATAAACTTAAAAGAAGAATGGCGACTTCACTATTCTTACAGTGGGGAAACGGAAGAAAAAACCGAAATCGTAAGCATGACCGAAGACGAGCAGGAGAGCATCCAACAGGTAATGCAGGCATTGCACCATAAATATGAAGGCTTTAGTTGCATTACCATCCACTCGGAACGGGTCGCTTTTGATAGCGTGTATAATTATTCTGTAATCTGGTCCCGCAACGGAAAAAAGCCCCTGTTTCTTTCCTCTCCGGAAGAAGAAGGCAAATTTTATGTGAACCGCCTCTCGTTTTTCTCCAACAAATGGTATCAGTGTATACTGAAATAGTCCTTCGGCTGCCCTCCGTTTTTGCTGTCAACCAACGGACGACAAAAACGGAGGATTTTATTGCCCAAAACAAAGCCGGAAGCTTTCGGATACAGGCGTCTGGTTATGCGGGAAAAGTATCGCAGAGATTACGGCCTTGCGGCCGGGAGTTCCCATTGCCTCACCATTTCCCCGCGCGGTTCCTGCATCCCCTTCAAACCCCTGCGGTGCGCAGCGTCGCGCACCGCAGGGGTTTCTACATGGAAAGTTATGCCTCCGTCTGCGCCGGGGAGCCTCAGACTGCGCACGGTCCCCCTTCCTTATGGACACGCGGCTTTACGCCTGGTTTTGACCAGACGTCAAGCCGGCTGCTTCATCCGGGACTGCGCGTTTACAGCGCCGCGCCGGCTCCTTTTCCGCCGTTCGAAAGGCGCGCCGTTCAAGCCCCCGGCTCCTGCGGCAAATCAGCGCCGCTGCGCTTTTTTTGAAATAAGAGCGTCGCCGTGACCAAAAGCGCAAAAAACACCGCCAGATAAAGGGGAAACAAGGCGGCGGAAACGTTCTGCGCCAAAATCCCAAACAAAAAAGGACAGCCTAAAATCCCTATGTAAGACGCGGTCATTTGAATGGCGATCACCGAAGCGGAAAGCGTTTTGCCAAAGCAGACCGGCGTATTATGCAAAAGGTTGGGGAACAACGGCCCGATGCCGCACCCGGCCAGAAACAGCAGCAGGCCCGCCGCCGTTCCCGGCAGCGGGAAAAGCAAAAGGACGATGGCCGCACCGGCACAAGCCTGTCCCATGGCGACGATTTTCAGCGGGGGAAAACGGCCGGAAAAAACGCCGGAAAGGAATCGGCCAAAGGCAATGCCAAAATAGTAAAGCGTCATAAAGCCGGCGGCCGCGGCCGTTCCCAGGCCTTTTGCCTCCACCAGGAAGGTGCTGCCCCACATGCCGCAGGTCACTTCGATGCCGCAGGAGGTCATAAACATCAGGCAGACGCAGCGCACTTTGCGCCGCTTGAGCAGTTCCGGGAACCCCACGATCACCTGTTCCTCTTCAGAAAGCGCCGCCGCCCGGCCGGCCTTCCTCCAGAGAGGCAGGGACAAAAGGAGGATCAGGGTAATTCCCGCCTGAATACAGGCGGCAATCGTATACCCCCCTCGCCAGCCGGATTCCCCCGCAAGGGCAAAGCTCAAAAAGAACGGCCCCGCCGTGACGCCGATGCCATAAAAGCAATGCAGGAAGTTCATGTGCGCCGCTTTATAATGCAGCGCGACGTAGTTGTTGAGCGCCGTATCAATCGCGCCCGCACCGATTCCCAGCGGAACCGCCAGCAAAAGCATCCAGTAAATATGCGGCGAAAGGCAGAAGCCAACTAACGCGGCGGCCGTAACGGCGGTGCTGGCGAGGGATACGGCGGCCGTTCCCAGCCTTTTGATCATTCGGGCGGAAAAGAAACTGCAAAGGATGGTCCCGCCCGAAATGAAAGCCGAAACCACGCTGCCCATATACACCGGCGCCCCAAAATCGCGGTAAATAGCCGGCCATGCCGTGCCGAAAAGGGAATCGGGAATACCGAGGCCGATGAACGCAATATAGATCACAAACAGCAAAAGCGTCGCCATAAAAGGCCCTCCAGCCACATCGTATGTCACTTGATTTTCAGCCTGCAATCCAGTAGTATAAACTATGCCATTATGTCAGAGTCAAGAGGGAACGGCTATGAAAAACCGATTATTTTCCATCGGCGGCCTTGCAAGGCTTGCCGGCGTGCACGTGCGCTGTCTGCGGTATTACGAAAAGCTGGGAATACTAAAGCCGGATTACATAGAACAGAGCAGCGGATACCGTTACTATGGTTTTTATCAGGTGCGGATTGTGGAAGCGATTCAGTATTGTGTGGAGCTGGATATCCCTCTGAAGAAATTCCGGGATTTCCTGTCGGAGCAAGACGGCCGGATCCACTACGCCGAGCTGCTGGAGCACGGCAAGAAGACCGCCCAGGAGAAAATGCGCCGCATCCAGGAACGGCTTGGCTTTTTGGAAAATATGCAAAAGGAGATCCGACACGCGGAAGCGTGCGGCACACAGCGGCCAATCCGGGCGGTCATCCCCGAGAAGCTATGCTGGGCCATCCCGTATGAGGGGACGCAGAACGAACCGGCCTTTCACGCCGCCATGTACCGCCTGATCTCCGAGGTGGAACGTCACGGGCTCCATGCCGGATTTAACAACGGACAACTTCTCCGCTGGACGGAGCAGGGCGCACGCGCCTATCTTTTTATCGATCTGCGGGAAACCGGGGAAGCCCTCGCCCAGTATCCGCAGATCCTCCGAATTCCGGGCGGGGAATACCTATGCGTCGCTTCCCGCGAGAGCCGCATTACAAAAGCCGTGGAAATATTTCCGGAGCTTTTCAAGCGGAAGGGCGAAATTGTGGCGGTGGAAGTGGAGCTTTTTACAGAGCAGTTCAGCTATGCCGACCCTGTGTTTGAGCTCCGGTGCCTTCTGTCCGGCTGCCCGGAAAGGGATGAAACGTAACGCGCCTGTGCCCTGCATGTGCCCCTCTGGGCCCCTCTTTTCCCCTCCGTCATTTTTCTTCGATACTCCGCTGAAAATATATTTACAATTCCACTTTGTATGTGCCAGACTATTTCGTCGTTCAAACTCATCTAAATGTCCTCCCCTTGCTTTCGAATGAGTTGACAGACCGCATTCTCCTTTTAGCAAAGGGAGTTTTTCTCTCTATATCTTCGCCTTAGGCTCTCCTGAACCACTCGCCCAGCGAGTGGTTTTCGCTATACAATAAGAGGCTGCCGCAAAGCGGCAGCCTCTGGAAACACTGGCGGAACGTGGCACAGCACTGCCCCTGTTGACCGAAACGGAACCGTCTCTTTCCGGCCGGGGATGTAGGCTCTGGCGCTCCCCGTCATACTATTCAAATGACCTCCAGATAATCCTTATCCGGCAGGGGCGGGAAAGCAGCGTGCGGCAGGGTCTGGTACCAGAACGCCACCGACGCAATATCGTCCTGCAGGGGCAGATACCGTCCTCCCTCCCGCCAGCCGAGCGCCTGGATGGTGACCCGCAGCCCCTCTGTAAAACGGATAGGGTCGGTAATATGCCAGCGGTACAGCCCAAAGCGCATCTGGCTGCTGTACAGCTTGTTGGGCGTAATCACCTGGTGCAGGCCCGAATACGGGGTGGTAAAGGCAGCGTACGAGTCATGGGTAAGGGGGGTTTCAAAATTGTACGACCCACAGAAATAGTCTTCCGTCCCTGTCCCGCAGATGGTGGGATACTCGGTATCGCCGTCCATATAGAACTTGATCTCCCCTTCGCCCCACCATCCGCTATTGTGAACGCCCCAGGCCATATAGGTGCCGACATAATGCCCGCGGCCCTTCACGCCGTCCAGAATGGCATAAACCCCTTTATAAGGCAAAGGGTTGACGCGGCGGAACTGCGCGTGGAAATAGGCGCAGTCCGCCGGAACCTCCGTCAGTGCGTAATCGATCTGATAGTAATAAGTAACGGTCTCCTCCGACCGGTTTTCCAGCGTCATCCGGCACCGTTTGCGGAAAGGCATCGACCAGTAGCAGTTGAACGCGCTCCCCGGATTGACGCATACAGCCAGGGAAGAAAGCTGCGCGTATTGGTTCCAGCCGGAGCAGAAGAAATCCCCCACCGGACATTCGACCGAAGGCGCTTCCTCGCCATCCCAATAAATCCGGAGGATCACGTTGCGCCACCTGCCCGTCGGCGTCATCCAGATATGTTCAATGACGCCCGGCCCTTCTATATCCGCAATGGCGAAGGTGCTACCTGCCTCAATATGGATATACGGATTGACCTTCCAGCCTTTTCCCAAGTTCCGGGCGGCCTGCTGCGCCACGCCGTCCGCCAACTCGCAGCGGGCGCCGCCGCCGGGTTTTCCGGTAAAGTTCTCCGGGGAAATCGACCGGCTTTTCGCATCAGACAGCCTGGATAAATCGCTCAGTCCGTTAATCATGCCATGAAAACCCACCATTGTCACGTCTCCCTATTTTTCCAAAAATGTAATGTGATTAAACGCTGCGGTGCCGCCCGAAACGTATAGCCCGCAGCAGCCGGCGTAATGGCCTGGCTGCATGGGACGCGAAACGTCCAGTTCCAGCACCGTTTCGCCGTTGATGCTCACCGTAAGGCGATCATCCTGCATATGCACCGCCAGCCGCACGGCCTTCCCTAAAGAAAGCGGATACGGGCAGGATGCCTGCCTGCGCAGCTGCGCGACCCGGGTATAAAGTCCGATTTCCCCGTTTTCCGGTTCCAAAAGGATATGGTAGCCTGCCAGTTCGTCCCCGTGATCGTTAACGATCATGCGGCCCCGGCAGACCAGGCCGGCCCGGGCTGCCCCCTGCAAAACGATTTCCGCTTCCAGAACTCCATTCCTCCAGCCCCCCGGCAGTTCCACATAGCCCGGACGCGCAGGTTCGTCGTGAAGGGAAATCCCCCCGCCGAGGCACGCCTCCCACCAACCGGTCAGGATTCGCATTGTTTCAGCCAGGGGCGAGTTCAGCGTCTCCGCCGCTGCTTTGATCGGGGAATCCATCATCCGGTCCTCATAGGCGGACAGGGCGCTGAGCAGCACACCGTCGGTGGCCAGGAACGATTCTGCCGACTGCCACTGGTCCGGGTATTCGAAAACGGTTTTATCCTTGAAAACATACCCGTTCGGGACGCTCTGCCAGTATGGATTGCGCATGTGGAAAGACCATTCGGTCCATGCTTTCGCATGGCGGTACGGGCCGTTGGCAATCATTGCCGCCGCTTCGTACTCCTTTTCTGCCGGCGGGTTTGCCACCGCCCAGCGGGGCAGCCCGGGGTTGAGCCCGCACATCCAGCCGATGCCGCCGGAGGCAACCGCCTCCAGGCTTTCGTCTCCCGTAATATCCATGATGTTCAGCGCATCGTACGCCGTGTTCACCACCAGGCTGTTGAAGAAATGCCGAATCCCCCACAGATTCCCGGATCCTTCCGGTTCCCTGTCCATATGTTCCCACTGCTCCCGCGCCTGGTTTCCTCCGGGCAGAGAGGGCATAATGCGGAAAGCGTTTCCGTCCCGGATAGGATAAAGCACCTCCTTTGCCAAGCGGAAGGCAAACGCTTTCCAGCGCGGCGCATCGGGATGCTCCGGAAAGTCTCGCAACATCATGGCGAGTCCCTCGGTTATCGGGGTGGCAAAACGCAGGCCCTCGAATAGGGTAAAGGTTTTGCATTGGCAGTTCAGAGACCGAACCGCCTTATCCAGCCAATCCTGTTCCCCCGTGATTCGGTGCATGCGGTAATAAATGGGAACGGCGCCTCCGTCCATGCCTTCCTCATTATAGCCGGCGCGTTCCAAATATACTACAGAAACTTTTATTTGCTGCAAAAACGTTTCGTTTTTCCTATGGTCCCCGCCAAACAGATCCCAATAAGACAGCATCCCCATCACGGACCAATAGGAATTATGGATACCGGGGTTGGCGTCCGCCTGGAACCGCCGCGGCCAGGAATGGGCGATCTCCCCGCTCTCCTGCCACAAATCCCGCAGGTAGACGAAGGCCACGTCCATGGCGCGGCGCAGCCGCCCTCTTTCCCAGCGGCTGAGGGCTTTTTCCCGCCTTCTCCAATAATCCGCCAAGCCGTAAAGATACCGCCCATGGGAAAAACTCTCCCCCATTTCGGTGTTGCAGTCGTAATACCCGCCCCCGTCGGTATACGAGGCGTATCGGGATTCCGCATTATAAAGGGAAAGCCCTTTCAGAATCTTTTCATGGAACAGCCCTTCGGCAATGGGAAAAGGAAGAGAGCGCAACCGTTCGGCCTCCTCTGCCCCGTCTTCCGGCGCCACTATCAATTGGTAAGTGCCTTCTTCGGTCACATCGCTGAAATCCATTTCCCACAGTGTCAGCCCAAAGGAGAGTCCGCGATAAAGGGGAGTGCCTTTCCACACTATTTTTTCGTTCTTCATCAGGACGGCCGAGCAGCGGCGGATCTCCTCCTCTTCCCCGGCGCCCTCCATGCGGCGGATCAGGGCGCGTTTGGTCTGTTTGGGATAATACCCCACCGTGCTATATAAAAGGCGGTACGCGTCAGCAATCGGCATAGAAACCCGTTCCTTTCCCGAAATGTTATTTCATTTTAAAAGCAAAGGACGGGCCGGCTTCCTATGCTGCACGGAGAACCCGCCCGCCCCTCTCCTCCTTTCGAAGCGGCTCGTCCGTTAACCGATTAAACGTTGTGTACGGCGGGCAAGATCTGAGATACGAACCATACCGAACCCATCCACCCCGGATTTTATCGTATCCCGGAGGGGATCGATCCATTTTGCCGGCAGCGCTTCCTTGCCGAGCGCCACCCCGAGAACGGAACCGACAGTTGCCCCATTGCAGTCGGTGTCAAACCCGGTCTCCACCGCCATGCCGATGCTCCGTTCAAAATCGCCTTCCCCAAACAGGAGAGACGCGGTCACAATCATGGCGTTCGAATTGGTGTGGGTCCAATCATGCGGGTTGTTTTCATTGTACCGCGTGCAGATTTCCTTCAGAGCCTGCGCGCCGTCCATGCCTCGGTCCTTCCACTCCAGAACCCGGTGGATCTCCTCATACAGGCGGCTGGTATGGGGGATTTCCCCCAGCCCCGCCTCGACAATGCCGCGGACACTGTCGGTAACGAAGGCTGCAGCAATCATCGCTGCAGCGAACATTTCCCCGTAAATCCCGTTCTTCACATGGGAGATGCTGGCATCCCGCCAGGCCATCTCCGCCGCTTTCTCCGGGCAGCCCGGATTAACGTATCCGAACAAATCCCCACGGATCTGCGCGCCGATCCATTCTCGGTAGGGGTTGCAGAAGGTTGCCGATTCATGCGGGAGCCGCAGGGCGGCCAGGTTGCGGTAAGCCACCCGTTCCGCCGTGCAGGTGTGGAAAAGGGGCAAGTTTGCCAGCCAGCACTCGGCCACGTCCTCCGGCGTGAAATCCCTCCCATAGGTTTCCAGCAGCTTCAGGGCGATAATGGTGTAATTGGTGTCGTCGTCTTCCGGCATATACTGAACGTTATTAATCCAATTGATGTGATCGCTGCCGTATACATGCCCCTCGTCGGTGACGCCGTATTTGTCCCGGATTTCCTTCGGGATGTTCGAGGAGATATAATACTGAATCGGATAGTTCCCCGTCTCCTTCAAAAGCCCGACAATCCGTTCCTGCTTCCATCCTTCCACCGGCTGCCCCAGCAGGCAGCCAGCGCTCCGTCCCAGCCAGCCGCCCCAGATTTTATCCTGGAGCGCCTCCCCTTCTGGTACGCCGTCCGGCGGGGCGGCAGGGCAACGGAGCGTCCGGATCGCTTCCAGCTCGTCCGGCTCCTGGTAGGGATAGTTTTCCTTGAACGGCAACTGCTGCATTTTCTCGTAAAACGCACGGGCGGCTTCTTCCCGCCGGGGATCCGATACCGGCAGGTTCCGGATTTTTTCCGCTTCCGTCTCAAAGCCGGCGACGTCCTTCCCTTCTTCCCGGCACTGCTGCAGTTCGAAATGCAGATCGTCCGCGCAGCGCATCCATGGCTGATGAATAAACATATGCAATCCTCTCCCTTTTTCAGTACCGGCGTTTCCCTTGAAAAAACGCCGGAAATCGTATAAACTGAAGGTGAACCCTTTTCTGCTAAAAAGTTACTCTGTAAACTGGAGGAAACTTCTGTGAAGGCTTCTTACTGGTCGCCATATGTCCGCTATGCCTGCGACAGCTATGTCCATTCCCCCTATGCGTTGACAGACCGTATCATTTTCGACTACGAACTGCTTTACGTCAAGGAAGGCGAAATCGCCCTTACTCTCGGGGGGGACACTTTTACAGGCAAACCCCGCGACCTTTTTCTTCTATGCCCTGGAGAGCGGCATAGCATCGACTTTCACCCGCCTTATGTACGGCAGCCGCACGTTCATTTCGACCTGTTCTATCAGGAAGACAGCCCGGAAGTGCCGGTGAACCTGAAGTCGTTTGCCAAAATCACCCCGGTGGAACGGCAGATGGTGCGTAAGCACCGGCCGGATCTCTTTCCCGTCCCCTTTCCCACGGTGATCCATCTGCGGAATACCGCGGCGTTTGAATCGATCCTGTTTGAAATCATCACTACCTTTGAGCAAAACCCGCCGTATGCCGAGCTGGAACTCAAAGGGTTGATGCTGAACCTGCTCGTCTGCCTGTCGCGGGAAATCTACTGGATCAACAATCCGGACTGGTACAAGCACGTTAATCTCATCACCGAGATCGGACAGTATCTTGCCGCTAACACCAATCGGGAAATCTCACTGGACGAACTGGCCGCCCAGTTCAACATCAACAAGTATTACCTCATCCGCCTGTTCAAGGGAAACTATCAGGAACCTCCCATCCATTTTCACCTGAAGAAGCGGCTGGAAGCGGCCAAGCAGCTGTTGCAGTTTACCAACTTCTCCATCACCGAAGTGGCCGAAAAGACCGGATTCCCCTCCATCCATACCTTCTGCCGTTCCTTTAAGCGCATCGAAGGGATGTCCCCAAAGCAGTTCCGTGAACACGGATATTTATGACGGCAGCCCTTCATGCGCCCGAATGCGCAGATACGCTTCCGCCGACGCGCC
This sequence comes from Candidatus Avimonas caecicola, assembly GCA_904419875.1. GTDB lineage: Bacteria > Bacillota > Clostridia > Oscillospirales > Acutalibacteraceae > Avimonas > Avimonas caecicola. Next base: position 92,900 of record CAJFTG010000005.1, read on the forward strand.
GTTCCCCCAGTCATAAATCGTGAATTCACCGATCCCTTCCCCGTCGGCGTCGGTTTTTCCGCCATGTCCGTAATTCTCCATCATAAACCCATAGTCCTCTTCACCGAGAAAGGGCCACCGCTTTTTCCACATGGCCGTCGTCTGCGGGTTTTCCGGGCAGAACATCATGGTGAACGCTGCGCGCAGGGCGGCATATCCCCGTTCGATATATTCCGTTTCCCCCAGAGCACAGCCATACTGGAGGATGCATTCCGCAAACAGGCTCTGTCGGGAATCGTTCAGCTCGCCGTCGCAGTTCATGACGCCGAACCCGCCGATCACCGGGATCGGCGCCCACGCCTGCTGGAAGGAACTCTGCGTCATCAGCAATTCGTCCAGGCAGCGCCGCCCGTGACAGAGATATGCGCCGTCCTGCGTCGTTTTCCACGCGGCGAACAGCGCAGAAGCCATATAATACATGGAAAGGTTGCACTGCTTATATATCCGGTTGCGCTCCACCCGCCGGCCGGGAAGGAAATCGCAACCATACCGGCAGCAGGACCAGTATGTTTCGAAGTCTTCCCATCGGCCATCGTACAAGATTTCCTTTATCAGAATATCGATACACCGCAGCGCCGCGTCCCGATACGCGGCGTTTTTGGTTATCCCGTACAATTCCAGCAGGAACAGCGCCGAAGCAGCCGACTCCGGCGATTGACGCAACGGCTCGAGAAGCCGGCCTTCCCTGTCAATCCAGGCGGGGAAATACCCCTTGGCATCCTGGAGGGAAAGCAGGCGGCCGGCATAGGCTTCGGCATACCGCAGGAGGCGCTCATCTTGTTCCAGTTCCCGGTGCCAGCGAAGCATATGCAGCGCCGTCCAGCTCATGTCCAGAATATGGCGGGGGGAAGCGGCCAAATCCCAGGTGAACGGGTTGCGGTTGCTGTTCCCCAGAAACGCATCCTCCCAGGAACCGGAAACGACAACCTCTTTGCCGTCCCTGATTTCGGTCCGGTTGCGGGTGGCGATTACCCCGTCGAACAGCCCGTCCTCCTGCGGGAAGGAAATAGCCAGTTCCTTGGTCATCCGGGCTTTTTCCAGCAGTCCCGCGTTTCCTGTGCGTTCGGCGTAGCGGTACACCCCCATCGCGGAACGCAGGGAGCAAAACCACGCCTGATTCCAGATAGACAGTTCTTCCCGCACGGAGGGAGGCCCGGGATAATTGGGACTTTGGAACACGGTGACAATAAACGCCGGCGCGCCCACCCGCCGGCCGTTCCAGGAAAATTCCTGCCAGACCGCGTCCTTCCAGCTGGAGAAGGCCCAATGATATACCCGTTCCACATAAGCGTCCAGCGTATCGAGGGCGGGCAGGCAGCCGGTCTGTTTGCTTCCATAACGATCCCAATAATACCGGAGTACCCGGCGGAAGGGATTATGGACTTCCTCTTCCGCGGTTTGCAGCAGCAAAACCACCGAAAAGCGGAACTCCCCCTTGGGAAGTACGGCGCCGGGCGTGCGCCGGAACAACACATGCCCGTACACCTCGGTGTTGGAAACGCCGAAAGCCATGACGTCGTTTTGTGCGTCCAGGTCCATTCCAACCCGGAAGGCCCCTCCCCTGTTTCCGTCCACCGGGGGCAGGGCGGTCAGCACCCCGCCGGTCCCCCCTATCATCAACGCCGGGGTGCGGAAGACATGCATGTCCACCACGTCCCCCTCCTTCGGGGTAAGATGGGGAGTCCAGTAGAAGGAAGGCGAAAACGCCGGACGCAGCCGGATGCCCCACGCATCCACCGGCGTATCCTGCGGCAGCACGGCCGACAGTGTCAGGGTGTACTCGTCCGGCGCAGAAGCGGTCAGCCCGGCGGAAATCTCCACGCCGGGAAGGGGATCCCATTCTACGCTGTGGAGCAGTTTCCGGCAGGACACAGGAATGCGCTCGGGAGGCAGTGATGCGGTCATAAGCAATCTCCTTTTCCGGTTGAAGCAAATCCCATATCAGAAGCGGCCGTATTGATCGATCGCATCCTCCATAATGTCCAAACTTTCCTGGGTATAGGGCATGCTCTGATCCGGGCCGCAGATGTAGCCGCCCTCGCTTCCCAGGATGCGGATTTTGTTTTTGACCTCGTTTTGGATTTCCTCCTTATCCCCCCGCAGCAAGATTTCGGAGCTGATCCCGCCCTGTAGCGCCATCTTCCCCTGGGTCTTCTTCCGTATCAATTCCAGGTCGTTGGCTGTGGACTGGAGAGGATTCAGGATATCTACCCCCAGGTCCATGAAGATATCCAGAATCTCTTCGATGTGCCCGCAGGAATGGAAATCGATAATCACATTCTTGTCCGCAT
>CAJFTG010000006.1 GCA_904419875.1 Candidatus Avimonas caecicola
GAGAAAGGACGGCTGCCCATGCGTGTAATCGGCCTGGATATCGGCACCACCACCATCGCCGCCCTGGCGCTTGACGGGGAAACCGGCGAGGTCCTGCAAAGCCGGACGGTTCCGAACGATGCCGGCGTCCCGGCTGGGAACGGCTGGGAACGGCTCCAGGACCCCCGCCAGATTGAAACGCTGGCGCTGGGCCTGGTCGGGGAGCTGGCGCGCCGCTTCGCCCCTGTGGGCGGCATCGGCCTGACCGGCCAGATGCACGGGATTCTTTACCTCGACCGGGAAGGAAGGCCGGTTTCCCCCCTGTACACCTGGCAGGACGGGCGCGGCGACCTCCCGGTTGAAGGGGGAAAAAGCGCCGCGCAGGCGCTGGGCGAACGCACCGGCTATTCCCTGGCCTCCGGCTTCGGGACGGTGACCCATTATTACAACAGGCGCCGCGGGCTGGTCCCGGCGGAGGCCGTGACCGGCAGCACGATTCACGGCTATCTCGGCATGAAGCTGGCCGGGCGGAAAACGCCCCTGCTGCATTTGTCCGACGCGGCGGGCTGGGGCCTTGTCTCTTTGGAGAAGGGCCGGTTTGACGAGCAGGCGATGATGCGGGCTGGGCTGGACCCCGCCTTTTTCCCCGGTATCGCCGCAGACGGCGCCGTTTTGGGGGAAACGGCGCAGGGCATTCCGGTGGCCCCGGCCGTCGGAGACAATCAGGCCGCCTTCCTGGGCGCGGTGCGGAACATGAAGGAAAGCGTGCTGGTCAACGTGGGCACCGGCAGCCAGGTGTCGGTCTGGACGCCGGCGCCGGTATCCCTGCCGTCGGCCGAAGCCCGCCCCTGCACGGAGGGCGCGTTCCTGCTGGTCGGGTCCTCCCTCTGCGGCGGCCGGGCGTATGCCGCGCTGGAAGGGTTTTACCGCGAAGCGGCGGCGATGGCCGGCGCGCCCCCCGCCCCCCTGTACGATGCGATGGAACGGGAAGCGGAAGCCTGCATTGGGTCCGCCGGCCGGCTGCGGGTGGACACCCGCTTCAGCGGGACACGGCAGAACCCCTCCCTGCGCGGCGGGATTGCCGGCCTGGGGCTGGATACGCTCCACCCCGGTTTCCTGACCCTCGGCGTGCTGGAGGGGATCGTGGAGGAGCTGCACGGCTTTTACCGCGAAATGGAGCCAAGGCTGGGCAGGAAGCCGACGGCGCTGGTCGGGGCGGGGAACGGGCTGCGGAAAAACCGGCTGCTGCAAAAGCTGTTTTCCGCCCGTTTCGGCCTCCCGCTGCATATCCCGGTTCACCGGGAGGAAGCGGCCTACGGCGCGGCGCTGACCGCTCTGGTGGGCGCGGGCGCGGCGGCGGGCATTGCCGAAACCCAGGCGCTCATCCGGTATCAGGCGGGCGCCGCGTTCGGTATGTGAGGAGGGCCGCCGGGCAGTCCCGCGTCCCGGCGGTCCGGTAGAAGAACCGCAGGAAACAGGAGGAAAACCATGAGTGACAAAACCCGGAGGCTGGCGTCCCGGCCGGTCTTTTTCGAGCGCAACCGCGTTTACCGCGTTTATCAGGGGGGCGCCCTGTTCCACCGGCTGTTTGGCGACCCCGCGAAGGACGGCCATTACCCGGAGGAGTGGATTGCGTCCTCCGTCAAGGCATTGAACAAGGTCCCCGCCGGGGACCGCGAGGGGATTTCCCGCATCCGGGGAACCGGCCTGTATCTTGACGACCTGCTGAGGGACGAGCCGGAGCGGATGCTCGGCGGCCGCCGGGACCTGGGCGTCCTGGTCAAGGCGCTGGACAGCGCCGTGGCGCTCCCGGTTCAGGCCCACCCCACCCGGGAGCGGGCGATGCGGCTGTTTCAGTCTCCGTACGGAAAAACCGAATCCTGGCTGGTGCTGGACGCCCGCCCGGGCGCGAGCATCGCCTACGGGTTCAAACGGCCGGTGACGGGGGAGGAGTTCCGGGCCGCCGTTCTCGCCGGCGGCGAGGCGGTCAGCGCCCTGCTGAACATTGTTCCGGTTAAGCCGGGCGACGTGTACCTCATCCCCGGCGGCATGGTCCATGCCATCGGCGCGGGCTGCCTGATGCTGGAGGTGCAGGAGCCTACCGATTATACCATCCAACCCGAGGAGTGGCTGGGGGATTATCATTTGAGCGAATACGAGCGCTTCCTCGGCCTGCCCGAGGAGGACGCGTTCACCTGCTTTGATTATACATGGTACGGCGAAAAGGCGCTGGCCCGCGGCCGGATGACCCCGCGGTTGCTGTACCGGGACGGCACACGCACCTCGGAGGAGCTGATCGGGTATACGGACACCCCCTGCTTCGCCGTGAAACGCCACACCCTGCGGGATACGGAAAATGGCGGGTATGCGCTGCCGGCCGGGCCGGCCGTTTTCCTCGTCGGGGAGGGGTCCGGCAGGCTCACCGGGGACGGTTTCCGGCAGGAGCTGACAAAGGGGGACTACTTCCTTCTGCCCCACGCCGCCGCGGGGAAGTATACGGTGAAGGGCGGCATGACTCTGCTGGAATGCCTCCCGCCGCAGGAATAGAGGCGACAAAACGGGGCGCCCCTCCCCGCCGGGCGGCGGGGAGGGGCGCCCTGCGTGTATTTACATTTGCCGGGATTTATGCTAAAATGTATCCGTGAAACGGGGACGGCACCCATCAGAAAAAACAGCTTTCACCAATAAGCTCCCGCATAACGCCGCAAAGGGGGAGATACCCATTGCCAAAAACGTAACGGTGGTGGACGAGCGGGGCAACACCTATGAAGCGACCTACCCGAAAAGGGCGAAGGGTCTGGTAAAGAACGGACGGGCACGCTTCATGGACGAAAACACGATTTGTCTGGCGTGTCCGCCCAAAGAAGATTTGGAGGACAGTAAAATGGCTGAGATAAATCCGATCAAAGCGTCCGCCGGGCCGGCGGACGGACCCGGGGCTTCCGCGGCGCAGCCGCAGGACGCCGTCCGATACACTCTGGACTATGTGCTCGCGCAGATCGAGCGGATCGCGGTGCAGACTGCCCACCTGGATCGCGTGATGGAGGAGCTGCAGGCGCTGCAGAGCGTCGGCGTGGGCGATATCGCCGGGCAGGCTAAGGGTGAAGCGCTCGCGGAGGTTGTGCGCAGCCGGGAGGCCACCAACCAGCAGCTGCTGCGGCTGTATGAGCAGATGTTCAACGACCTGCGGCCGGGAAGCGAAACGCTCAGGCGGCAGGCGATCGCGCTGGTTGACCGCTCGATCAACAACGCTACCCTTAGCTTGGAGGAAAAGGCGCTGGTTTCCGACGCGCTGGACACGATCCGGCATCTGGATTAAGGCGCCCGGCGGCTTGCCCCTTTAAAAAAAACACGCGCAAAGCCCCCGGAAAATGGCGAGCCATTTTCCGGGGGCTTTTTTCCGCCGGTCCGGCGCGGGCGCGCCGCGCTAGTCCGGCTGCCGTTCGTACCGCCCGTACCGGCGCGCGGCCTCGTACATGGCGGCAACGTTGGCGAGGGGGGTTCCCGGCGGCAGGTTGTTGGCCTCCCGCAGGATGAAACGGCGGGTGCAGGGAAGCACCTCCTCCAGAATCCGGCGGGTTTCCGCCGTCACCCGTTCCGGCGTGCCGTTTTGCAGCAGGGCCACCGGAGGCCCGCCCTGCACAGTGACCTCCGGCCCGAGCTCGCGCATAAGCTTCCCGTGCTGGATCGGATAGCCGGTGTCAAAGGCGGTCACGTGCAGCCGGTCGCAGATCAGCCGGAAATGGCGGGACGCGTCGCCGCACAGGTGGATGGTGTGGTTCCGGCCCTTCCCGCTGGTCACGCCCGCGATCAGCTTTTGATGGAAGGGGAGAACGAACCGCTCGTAATCCTCGGTGGACAAAAGCGCGATGCTGTCGTCCGCAAACCAGAAATTGTCGGGAACGGGCTGGCCGAAATACGCGTTCCAGGCGTTCATCCGGCGGATGGTCGCCTGGGTAATGAACTCCAGCAGCTCCTGCGCGTAATCCGGGTCCAGGTACAGGTCCATGCAGAATTCCGCCGCGCCCCGCAGGTTGCAGGCCACGGTGAACGGGCCGTCCGTGCCAAAGCCGGAGGGGTCGCAGACCCCCGGCCGGCCGAGAAAGGTCCAGCCCGCGGCATATTTTTCATAAAAGTCCCGCAGGTGGCCGTAGAGCCCGCCGAACGGGTCGGGCAGCCCTTTTTCAAAGAGCATGCCCTTGTTGTCGTCGCCGAGCAGCGGCCGGGTATCCGGCACGTCCCCGTCCGGGTACAGGACTTCGGCCCCGAACCAGGCGGCTTCCCCCACGTTCTGCGGGTCGAGGTAGATATGCCACTCTTCGGGCATCCCCATCTCGTGGTCATAGGGGAGGAAATGGCGGGCGAACAGCGCGAATTCCCGCTGCACCCTCCACATTACCTCCGGGTCGGTCATGTACTCGCGGAACGTCACCCCGCGGGGGTTATACCGGCGGTCACAGAGGAGGAAACGGGGGTTCACGCCGAGGATCATGGGGACGCGGCTCTGCGCGCCGCGGGAAAAGCCTTCCCACACCTGCCGCTGTTCCTGGTTGTGCCGTTCCCAGTCGGCGGAGGGAAGCGGGGGGATGGCAAACAGAAAATCGTCCATGCCGGGCACTCCTTTGTTGAAAGCGTCCGCCGTTCCGGAATGGAAAACGGCCTTACGAAAGAGTATAGGGTTAAAACGGGAAAAATGCAAGACGGAAAATAAAAACGATTAACGTGCGGGGCGTCCCCCCTTCCGCCGGGCGCGATTGCTTAAAAGCCGGAAAAGCATACAGGCCGTCCGGGCGGGGCGGCCATGGGCTGCCGCGCTGTTTTCTTGACTTTGCTCATCGCTGCGGTATAATAAAGGAAAAGGGAAACGGACGGCGGCTCCGAAAGCGGCTCGCCGGCAGAGCAAACGTTTTCTCTTAGCTCGGCGGGCGCGCGGCCGGTTTCCGCGGGACAGCCCGGAAAGGACGAAAAGAAATGGCCTGTTTAATGGGAATTGACATTGGCACCTCCGGCACAAAAACGGTTCTGTTTGATGAGGCGGGCGCGGTCATCGCCTCCCACACGGCGGAATACCCGCTGTACCAGCCGCAAAACGGCTATGCCGAGCAGGACCCGGCCGACTGGTGGAACGCGGCGGCCGAGGGGATCCGCGCGGTTCTGGCGGAAAGCGGCGTGCCGGCCCCGGCGGTGGCGGGAATCGGCCTGTCGGGACAGATGCACGGCCTAGTGATGCTGGATGCGGCGGGCGAGGTGCTCCGCCGGTCGATCATCTGGTGTGACCAGCGCACCGCCGCCGAATGCGCGGAAATAACCGAAAAGCTGGGGCGTGACCGGCTTCTGGCGATCACGGCCAACCCGGCGCTGACCGGCTTCACCGCCTCCAAAATTCTGTGGGTGCGCAATCACGAGCCGGCAATCTACGAAAAATGCCGCCATATCCTGCTCCCCAAGGACTACATCCGCTACCGGCTGACGGGGGAGCTGGCCACCGAGGTATCCGACGCCTCCGGCATGCAGCTTCTGGACATCCCGAACCGCCGCTGGTCGGACGAGGTGCTGGACAGGCTGGAGATCGACCGCTCCCTGCTGGGAACGGTGTATGAGTCGCCGGAGGTGACCGGCAGGGTTACCCGCCGCGCGGCGGAGCTTACCGGCCTTGCGGAGGGAACCGTCGTGGTCGGCGGCGCAGGGGATAACGCGGCGGCGGCGGTCGGCACCGGCGTGGTGCGGGACGGCCGGGCGTTTACCACCATCGGCACCTCCGGCGTGGTGTACGCCCATACCGACCGTATGGCGATCGACCCGAAGGGCCGGGTGCATACCTTCTGCTGCGCGGTGCCGGGCGCCTGGCATGTGATGGGGGTGACCCAGGGCGCGGGGCTGTCCCTGAAATGGTTCCGGGACAATTTCTGCGGCGCGGAAAAGGAGGCCGCGGCGCAGATGGGCGTCGACCCCTACGTCCTGATGGACAAGGAGGCCGAGACCGTGCCGGCGGGGGCGAACCGCCTGCTTTATCTGCCTTATCTGATGGGGGAGCGCACCCCCCACCTCGACCCGGACGCACGGGGCGTATTCTTCGGCCTGTCCGCCATCCACACAAAAAAGGACATGCTCCGCGCCGTGATGGAGGGCGTGGCCTATTCCCTCAACGACTGCCTGTCGGTTTTCCGGGAGATGGGGGTCGCCATCCGCGATATGATGGCCTGCGGAGGGGGCGGCTCCAGCTCCCTGTGGCGGCAGATGCTGGCCGACCTGTACGCCTGCGAGGTCAAGACGCTGGCATCCCGGGAGGGCCCGGCCCTGGGCGCGGCCCTGCTGGCCGGGGTGGGCGCGGGCGTATACGCCAGCGTTCCGGAGGCATGCGACGCGGTCATCCGCACGGATCGGGTGCAATCGCCGATTCCGGAAAACACCGCGCAGTATGCGCCCTACTACCGGCTGTATACCGAGCTGTACCCGGCCTTGAAGACCGCCTTCGCCCGGCTGGGGACACTGTAAAGCAAGGGGGCGGGGCCGTTCGCCGCAGGCCGGCGTGCCGGCCGGGGCCCCGGTTTCCCGGACGGCACGGCCGCACATCGGCGGCCGTCCCTTCAGCCGCCGGCGGCTTTCCAACCAACTTTCCGCCCTCTCTTTTCCCTTTGTATTGCTGACGCTTAATTTTACAGGTTCCGCAGGAAAAAAGGAATCTTTCAGCAGGCGGGGCCTTTTTGACACCCCGGAGAAACTATCTTGTCATGAAGGGCGCCCATTCGCCCATATAATCGCTGCAATGCGCATTCCAATAAAACAACCTGTCAATATAGTCTTGTTTTCGTTGTTCAACAGCCTCTGCGCAGCCGGCAATTCCCAACCTGTATACGATGGCAGTCAAATCGTAGATCGGATATCCGATTGCGTGCCCAGCGGTGTGGACAACAGCACAGGCCTGTCCAATAGCGTGACAAACAGCGATGTCTTCTTTCTGATCTATTTCTTTTGCAAAGGCGTGACAATCCAGAATTTTTCTCTGCGCCCATCGCATTTTTGCCTTTCCGGCCGCCCAATCCTTAACAGCGGCCAACGCTTCTCGTGGACGCTGCTCGTCAGGGTATTTTTCTTCCAGCATTGCAATTGATTCGGCCGCAAAATCAAACGCCCATAACGCTGCCGCCGTGTGCTTCTGATTTTGGAAAAGGGTGAGTAAATCCTGTAAATACGCGGAATCTTTCGTAAACAGAACTTGATTTTTCTTTTTTAGCCTTATAGCTGCCTCATCAATCCAATTCACGTTTGTCCCCCCCATATAAGAAATACAATTTATTTTATCACATTCTGATTGGCTCAACAATTTATAAAACCGATGAATCCGTATATGGCGAAGAACAGAGTAAAATGAAGACCATGGGGAAGGGCCTGTTTGGTAAAACTGCCGCAGTTTTCTCCCGGAAACACGTTGGGCGGGGTCTTTTCGCCGTCCCCCTTGATTTTTTCCCGCCGCGTGCGTATAATGAGGGTAAACCAGAAGGGAAATCGTTTTCCCTACGGCTTTCCGGCGGGGAGGCTGCCGGGACGGAAAGGAGCCATCGTTATGCTGAACGCCTATGAATACATCATGGAATTTACCGACACGTACAAAAAGTACGGGGACGCCCCCCGCGCGATCCGGGAGGCAAAATGCGTGGAGGTCCAGACCCGCTACTGGTTCCAGCCGATGCGGGAGGAGGATCTGCTCGCCGGCCGGTTTCTGATCGCGGAGGTTGGCTATTGCTCCGAGCCGCTGCTCGGACGCAGCGTGAGCTATTTTTACGATCCGCAGCGGATTGACGCCCTGCTGCACAGCGACCGCTACACGGAAAAGCAGAAGCAGGATATCCGGGAGGCGCTGGCCTTCTGGAAGGAGGAGGAGACGCGGCACAAAACCCGCGCCCGCTTCCCCGAGTACATGAAGCAGGCGCTGCCGGAGGACATCTACTGGGAGCACAGCGAGGTGGCTTTCCCCCTGTACCGCATCGTGGATGCCTACATGGACTATGAAAAGCTGATGCGGCTGGGGCTTGACGGCCTGAAGGCCGAAGCCTGCCGGTATCGCGAAAAGGCCGAGCGGGAGGGCGGCGACACGGCGCTGTTCGAGGGGATGATGATGGCGGTGGATACCCTTTCCGCCGTCTGCCTGTGGTATGCCGCGGAGGCCCGGGCCGCGGCGCAGGCGCCGGGGGCCTCGCCGGCCAGGCGGGAGCAGCGGCTGCGGCTGGCCCGGGCGCTGGAGGCGGTGGCGCACAGGGCGCCCTCCGGCTTTGTGGAGGCCATGCAGCTCGCCTGGCTGTATTCCCTGATCAGCGGCGTGCTCAACTACGGCCGGATGGATGTCTACCTGGGCGATTTTTATGCCGGCGACCTCGAGGCCGGCCGGCTCACCGAAGAGGAGGCGCTGGCCTATACCCAGTCGCTGTGGCGGCTGATGGCCGCCCGGGAGACGGTGTTCCATTCCCGTGTGGTTATCGGCGGGCGCGGCCGGCGGAACGAGGCGAACGCCGACCGGTTTGCGCTGCTGGCGATTGAGGCGTCCCGCACGGTCATCGAGATTGAACCCCAGCTTTCCCTGCGCTTTTATAAGGGACAGAACCCGGAACTGATGGACAGGGCGCTCACCTGCATCGGCGAAGGGCGGACCTTCCCGATGCTGTATAACGACAATGTGAATATACCGTCCGTAATCAGCGCGTTCGAGGTCCCGCAGGAGGAAGCCGAGGATTACATGATGTTTGGCTGCGGCGAGTATGTCCTCAACCACCGGAGCATCGGCTCCCCCAACGGCATCATCAACCTGCTCAAGGCGCTGGAGGCCACCCTGTATAACGGCCGCGATATGCTGTACGACAAGGATATGGGCCTGAAGCTTGGCGGGCTGGAGGACTTCGCAACCTTTGACGAGCTGTACGCCGCTTATAAAAAGCAGCTGACCTATTACATTGAAATCCTGGCTCAGCAGGAGCAGATCGAGTATGAAACGGTGGCCGAGGCCGGGCCCTACCTGTATATGACCATGCTGTTCGACGACTGCATGGAGCGGGGAAAGGCGCTGCTGGACGGCGGCGCGCGGTATCTCGGCGGCACGCTGGAAACCTACGGCAACGTCAACGCCGCCAACAGCCTGTACGCGATCAAGACCCTGGTCTACGACCAAAAGCGGATTGACCGCGCCACCCTTCTCAAGGCGATGAAAGCGAATTTCGTCGGCTATGAGAAGGAGCGCAAGCTCCTGATGGACGCGGAAAAATACGGAAACGACCTGCCGGGGGTTGATGCGCTTGCGCAGGATTTCCACAACTGGCTGTGCGATACGGTCCGCCGCCAGCGGGAACGCACCAGCCTGCATTCCTATATGGTGGTGATCATCAACAACGAGGCGAACACCATCCTTGGGCGGTTTACCGGGGCCTCCGCCGACGGCCGCCTGGCGAAGGAGCCGATGGCCAACGGCAACAACCCCGCCAGCGGCACCGACACCAACGGCGTCACCGCGATGCTCAACTCCCTGGTGAAGCTGGATACCCATAACCATGCGGGCGCGGTGCAGAACATGAAGTTCAGCAGGGATCTGTTCAACCGGCGCCGGGACATCCTCAAAAGCCTGCTCGCGGCCTATTTCGATAACGGCGGCGCTCAGGCGATGATCACCGTGGTCAGCCGGGACGAGCTGGAGCAGGCGATGCTTCACCCGGAGAAGTACCGGCACATCATGGTGCGGGTGGGCGGCTTCAGCGCCCGGTTCGTTACCCTGGCCCCCGACGTACAGCGGGAGATTGCCGGACGCACGCTCTATTGACCGCCGGGACGCCGGCGTTATTCGGACGATAAAAAGGGGACGCCGCAGGGGGGACGCGCGTCCCCTTTTGTATGTTTTGTCCGGGGAAAACGTCGCTTCTCCGGGACTGGCACGCGCTTTTCCGCCCCTGTTGTCTGCCGCACGGCCGTTTTCCGCCGGCCGCAGGGGCCTGCCGCGCGTGCGGGCCGTATTTTGCGGGCTTCCCCGCATGGCGGGCCGGCTGGGCGTTCCCCGTTTCGCGCACGAAAAGGGCGGGGAAAGCGGAGACGGGATGGATGCAGGGGGTAGAGGGGCCAAAAAGGGCAAGGGCAGGGAAGGGGCAGGATAAGAACAGGAAAGGAACAGGAAAGGAACAGGCAGGGGAAACGAAGCCGTACCTTCTGCCGCAGGGACAGAAAACGCCTTGCCGCCAAATTGGCGGCAAGGCGTTTTCATCAAGCGCGGCGGTCAAGCGCGGCGAAGGGGCGGTTCAAAGGGCGGCCCCGGCGCCTACTTTTGGATGATCGCGGCGCTGTAGGGGGCGAGGGCGGCGGTGCCGCCGGATACGGTCACCCCGTTTTCAAACAGCAAGGTGTTCTCTCCTTCGCCGATCTCAAAGGTCTGCTCCCCGGAGGATAGATTGACAAGCACCAGCTTCCGGTCGCCGTCCCCTGTGCGGGTGAAGGCGAATACCGGCGTATTCGACGCCACATAGTCGGTGGTATAGTCCGCCGGCAGGAATTCCTCGCGCGCGCGGAAAATCTCCTGGAAGAAGGACTCCAGATTCTCGCCCGGCAGCCCGTAGGTTTCGGGGTCCTCGTCGCCCTGGTACAGGAAGGGGATGCCGTCGATAAAGCTCATCACGCACCACAGGGCCTTGGCCTTTTCGGTGCCGTAAACCTCCTGCGGGCGGGCGGCGTCAAAGGTCCAGGTCACGGTGTCGTGATTGCCCAGGAAGCGGAGCTTCACCTGGCCCTTGACCGAGGTTTTCCCCTCGGCGTCCAGCCAGCGCATCAGCTCCTGCGCGTATTCGGTTTCGGTTGCCCCGGAATGATTGAGGTTGTACATCATCCGGAACAGGGGCATGTCGTAAAACACGTCGGTGATGCCGGCGTAAAAGGGAACCGGGTGGAAATTTTCCGGCATGATGAGCGCGTTTTTCCCGCCCTGCTCGAAGCCTTCGGTGATCGCCCTGACGATGCTCTGGCCGCCGTACAGGCCGGAGCTGCTGGCCCGCAGCCCTTCCACCGGGGTCCAGTTGGACAGGCCGCCCATCGAGCAGTCGATGCGGGCCCCGTCCACGCCGAGCTCCAGCGCCTGGTTTTTCACCAGATCCACCGTATACTGATAATAGCCGGGGTTGTTGTAGTCAAAGGATACGCACTCCCACTCGATCTGGATGGAGCCGTCCTTCTTTTTGGAAATCCAGTCCGGATGCTCCTGCGCCAGCGGCTGGTCCGGGCGGGGGCCGTGCGGGACGTAGTCGAACAGGACCCGCATCCCCAGCTCATGGGCGCGGTCGATAAAGGCCTTGGCCCCTTCCGACCCGCCGTATTTCGGGTCAATTACCGACTGGTCGATGGGCTCGTATACGTTGTTGTTGGTGCTGGAGAAGATCGGCAGCAGCCACACGTTCTTGATCCCCATTTCCCGGAGGCCGTCGAGCTGTTCCGCATATTCCTGCAGGGTGTGGGGGTTCTGGTAATCGGTGTCCATCGTTCCGTAGGGGAACCCCTCGTACATCGGGCCGTCGCTGACCGGATCGTCCGGATTCGCATAGCCGAGCTCGGCGTAAAAGTCCTGCACGGCGGCGTACTTGTCCTGGTCGCCCACCAGCTGGATGTAAAGGTCGCCGACCACCATTTCCCCGCCCGGCTCCAGATAGCCCTCCACGGCCGCCAGATTGGCGACGCCGAGCTTGTCGTTCTCGTCGAAATAGGCGGAGGTGCTCCATTTTTCCTGCTCGTCCAGGAAGAGCACGTTCAGGCTGCAAGCCGGCTCGCTCTGGCTCAGGCAGGTCACGGGAGAGCTGTAATCGGTGGGCGTAGTGCGGTATTTGATGTTGTCGCTGAAGGCGTAGACGCCCCCCGGCGTGCTGCCGGGGTATTCAAAGGTGGAGCTGTCCTTGTCCATGTCGATGCCCCGCGCCAGGAAGGCCACGCCGTTGATAAGCTGCGTGTCTTCCTCGCTGGTGCTCAGCCTGGCCGTAAGCTTGAGCGCGTCGTCCATGAAGGTGTAGACATAGGCGACGGTCAGGGTATCCACCGTCATCCGCACCTCCAGGCCGGAATCGGTCCGATATATCGAATCCAGCGTATATTCCGGAAGCTCCTTGAGCTTGAGCATCAGGGTGGGCAGCTCCCAGGTTTCGTAATCGTCATAAAGCTGATAGCCCACCTGGCCCATCACCATTTTACCGGCGTACCCCACGTCGATCAGCAGGCCGCCCAGGTCTACCGTCTGCCGGCTGCTGCGGATCCGGGTGATCATGCCGGTGTGGGTGTTGAGCGTACAGGTCATGTCGCCGATGGTGACCTCGGTGAACGCCTCCTCCTCCGTGACGGCAATGGCCGTCCGGTTCCGGTCGGTTTCCTTCCCGTTGCAGCCGGCCAGCAGGGAAAGCAGCAGAATGCCGCAGAGGAATGTGCCGAGGAACCGCCGAAATGTAATCATCGTTTTCCTCCCTTTCATGAAGCCGCGGCCTTTACAGCCGGTAGATATCGTAGTCGAACGGGGCGACCGTGCCGGCAGTCCGGTCGTTTACCAGCGACGCGGCGCCCGGGTAGGCCGACAGGTCGAAGGACTGCGGGGCGTCGGAAAGGTTGACCAGCACCAGCCGCCGGGATTCGCCCTCGCCGCGCAGGAAGGCCATCAGCGGCGTGCCGGTGTAGAGATATTCGGTGGCGTTGGTGGCGCCGATCAGCTCCCGGCGGCGGCGGAAGAGCCTGGTGAAGAATTCCACGCGGTTTTCCCCTTCGGCCAGGTAGATGGACGGATCCTCGTCGCCGTGATAGATCATCGGCATGCCGTCGATCAGGGAGATTACGGCCCACAGCGCCCTGGCGCCCCCTTCGCCGTAGCAGTCTGACGCGCGGCGGGCCTGCCACACCCAGGAAACCGTGTCGTGATTGCCGAGGAAGCGCATCTTGTGATAGTTTTCCGGCGTGGTCTGCTTTTCCACCTCCAGCCAGCGGGTGAGGATGCGGACAAATTCGGCCGGGTCCTCCTTCAGCTTCGGTTCCAGCTCCACGAACACGCGGTAGAGATTCATGCCGTAAAAAATGTCGGTGGTGTGATAATACGGCGGGATGGGATGGAAGTTTTCCGGCAGGATGAAGGAACGTTTGCCCCCGCGCAGGAAGCCGTCCCGGATAGCCTCGGTGATATGGACGCCGGCGCACACGCTGTCCGCGCTGGGCCGGTAGCCGCTGAAGGGCCGCCAGTTGGACAGCCCGCCCATCGCGCAGTCGATGCGGGCCCCGTCCACGCCGAAGCGCTCCACATGGCCGTGCACCAGGTCGGAGGTGTATTTCTGATAGCCGGGATGGTTGTAGTCCATCGACACGCAGTGCCATTCGTCCTGCAGGGAACCGTCCCGGCGCTTGGAGCACCAGTCCGGGTTGTCCCTGGCCAGGGGGAATTCCGGCGCGGGCCCGTGGGGCACGTAATCAAACAGGACGGTCATCCCCAGCTCGTGGGCCTTGTCGCAGTAATATTTGCAGCCCTCCTCGCCCCCGTAGCGCTTGTCGATAACCGCCTGGTCGTTGGAATGGTATACGCCGTCCTCGTTGTGGTCAAAGACAGGCAGGAGCCAGACGTGGTCGATCCCCATGGCCTTCAGCCCCTCCAGCCGCTGGGCGTACTGGAACAGGTCCTCCTTCATCGGGAAGTCGGAATCCATCGTCCCGGCCGGATGGCAGGAATACATCACCCCGTCGGTGATGCCGCCCTCGCAGGGGCGGTAGCCGAGGGAGTCCACCAGTTCCCGGATCTGTAAATACGGGCTGATTGACGGGGCGCAGGGCTGCACGTACAGGCTCCCGACCTCCAGCGACTCGCCGGGGAGCAGCTCCGCCTCCAGGGACGGGCAGTAAACGACATGGGTCCGGGCGCCGTCATGGTAAACCCCGCAGCTCCATTTTTCCACCTCGTCGATCAGCAGCAGGTTGGCTTCCCACCCGTCCGCCTTTACATGGGTGGCAAAATTGACCAGGCCGGATTCCACCACCTGGTAGGGTGACAGCTTGGCGGCCTCCATTTCCCCCACGGGCGTGTTGCAGGGATAGTCGAAGAGCACATCCTCCCATCCGTTCAGGCGGGTCAGGAAAGAAAAGGTGTTCAGGTACGCGGCTTTCTCCCCGCGGTTTTTCACCGTGGCGGCGAGCTTCAGCGCGCCGCCCAGCAGGGTGTAGGCAAAGGTCACGGTCAGGGGGCCGGCGCCGTACGTAAACGCGGCGGTGTTGGCTGTGTATTCATAGGATGCCGCTTCCGGCGTTTCCTGCCCGCCCTTGGTGGGGAGAATGCGGGGGAGGTTCCAGGTGCGGTTTTCCAGCAGGGAATCGTATTCCAGCACCTTGGTCACGTTTTCGCCGTTGCAGCCCAGATCAAAGCCGATTCCCGCGAAAGGCAGGCGCATGCCGCCCCGCACAACCTCGACCAGAGCGCCGGTCCTTTCGTCAAAGGCGCAGGAAAAAACGGAATTGTTCAGCGTAATCATACCATCCATCGTCCTTTCGTATCTTTCTTCAGATACCTGTGATACCCGTGATGCCTGTGTTACCCGTAATACATGTTGATACCTGTGGTGTCCGCGGTGCCTGTGATGCATGGGATGCCTGTGATGCCCGGGAGGCGCTTTGTCCGCTGCTGAGTAAACGTTTACACATTGGAGCGAAAAAAGCAGGCGCACCCGGTTGTGCCCATCGAAAGGCGGGCGGCCGGGAAACTGCCTGGTCCCAGTATAGGGGAAACAGAACGAAAAGTCAATAATAAACTCCTCAAAGGCAAATATTTTGTGCGTAATTTGTGCTTTGGCGGGCTTGTCACGGCGGGGCGCCGGCCAGCCAATCGGCCGCGCCGCCTTCTGGTCTCCCGCCGGCGCTTCCTGCCGGGGGTTTCCGGTGGGCCGGGAGCGCCGCCGGAAACCGGCTTCCGGTGCGCACAACCCGCTTCCGGCGGTTACGGCGTCCCGCTCCGGGGCTATTCACGGGCAGTCGAAGGCTGGTTGAACGCCTCCCGCCGGCCATGGGAAACGGCGGCTGTGAATAAAGGGAGAGGGGAGTCCGGGCAGCCCGGCCCGCCGGCCGCCTGCGGCGGCAATGGGGACGCGCGCGGCGCCGGAACGGCCGGGGCTTCCGCGGTCCGGCCCGGAAAGAGGGCGGGCGGCATAAAAGACGGCGGAGGGGAGAATTGGTTTGGCGGGCGCTGCGGCCCAGGGTGCAAAAGGCATAAAAAATGGCTTTAGCACTGGAAAAATGGAAGCGCTAAACGATTTCAACAAAAAATTAAATCGGGGGTTGACTTTTAGGATATGTTGACTATAATAAAGATAGAGTCGGAAAATAAAGGAAGGATTAGGCCCTTTGAGTAAACGATACCCCTACGATTTTTCCTGTTGCGGTCTTATGCTTCCTCTTTTTTGAAAGACCTTAATTGAAACAGCCGTTCTAGACGCAGAGCTTCTTTTCCGAAGGCCGGTTTGTTTTTTTGATTGAGAAAACGATATCCCTGAGAAGAAAAGGGGAATCCCCCGGCTGACGTTGATACAGGCAGTGCATGTTGCCCAGTTTCTTTCTACGGAAAAGGATGCACGCTGCTGGCGGGGCTTTTCCCGCCTTTCCTGCTTTCCATGCCTTCCCTCCTGGCCGGAACCTGCCGTTTCCCGCTCCGGATTGCGGCGGGGAGGGGAGGCGAGAGAGGGGCGGGAAGGGGAGCATGGCGACGAAAAAAGCGGGGAGAGGCATATTCATAGAGTAAACGATTACCCTATGAAATGCCGCGTCCGCCGCCCGCAGAGGGCGGGGAGTCCCCGACCCTTCCGCCACACGCGGCCGGCGGCCGCAGCCCGTACACACTGCCACCTACCATCATTAATCTTTCGGAGGTACCGGTTATGAAGTTTGCAAATCGACTGTTGGCAACGGTGTGCGCACTGGCGTTGCTTTTCAGCACGGCGATGCCCTCGCTGGCGGCGGATGACGCATCGGGTTCGGACGCGCGCGTTTCGGTGGAGCAGTCGGGGGCGGAAGAGGACGAGAGCGGCGGGACGCCGAGCTATTATGAGTATCTGCGGCAATATCAGGACACAGCCCGGCCGGCCGCCGCGTGGGCCGTCCGTGCGGCCGATTACATAGAGGACAGGGGCGCCGAAGTGGAAATCGGCAGCTACGAGGGGAAAGAGGAGGTTGTGCTGTGGATCTCCCAGGAGGGGACGCTGACCTGGCAGGTGGAGGTCCCGGAAAGCGGCCTGTACAATATGGCGCTGGTTTATGCGCCCATTGCGCTCAAGGGCAACGATATCCAGCTTTCGCTGCTGGTCGACGGCAAGCTGCCGTACACCAATGCCGATTCCCTGTCCTATCCGCGGCTGTTCCGCGACCAGGCGGACCCGGACGCGCAAACGGACGGGCGGTTTGAGATCGATTCGCAGGGCAACGAGGTCCGCCCGGATGCGGTGGAGATTTTCGACTGGCAGACGTATGAAACCATCGATTCCAAAGGCGCTTACAACGGCCCGCTCCAGTTTTACCTGGAAAAAGGGACCCACACCATTTCCCTGGAAATGCAGGCGGAAGCCTTTGCGCTGGAGGAAATCCGGTTTTACCCCGCAAGCGATACCGCGGCCTACGAGGAGAAGCTGGCGGAATGGGAAGCGCAGGGCGCCGGGGATTCCAGCGGCTATTATCAGCAGTATGAAGCCGAGCTGATGGAAACCAAATCGTCGAGCCTGCTGTTCCCCACATACGACAAGGGCAGCGTCAGCATCTCGCCCTCCAACCCTTACGTCACCCTGTACAATACGGTCGGCAAGGACACGTGGGATACGGTCGGGCAGGAGATCACGTGGAGGATTTCCGTCCCCGAGGACGGCTATTATCACCTTTCGTTCAAAGTGCGGCAGAGCGACAAGCGCGGCATGTACAGCACCCGCTCCCTGTACATAGACGGGGAGATTCCCTATGAAGAGCTGGGCAATATCCGCTTCCCGTTTAAGGACGGATGGTATATGCAGACGCTGGAGGACGAAAACGACGAACCACTGAAAGTGTACCTGACGGCGGGCGAGCACACGTTGACGCTGCGCGTGGTTACCGGCGACATCGCCGACATCCTCCGCCGGGTGGAGGACGCGGTGGCGGAGCTCAACCAGTGGTACCGCCAGATCATCATGATTACCGGCTCGAACGCCGATTCCGAGCGCGTCACCATCGACACCAACCGGGATTTCCTCCTTGACCAGAAAATTCCGGGCCTGCTGGACGGTTTCCAGTCAATCGCGGACAGCCTGAGCCAGGCGCTCGACGAGATTGAGGAATTGTACGGCGGCAACGGCACGGCGGCTTCCCTGCTGTCCGAAATGATCGCCATGCTCAACAAGCTGATCAAACGGCCGGATACCATCGCCAAGCGCCTGGAAACCTACCGCGGCAACGTCAGCTCCCTGGCGACCTGGGTGCTGGAGCAGCGGGAACAGCCCCTGCAGATGGATTATTTCGTGGTATATTCCCCGGACCAGGAGGAGCCGTCCGCCGGCACCAACTTCTTCAGCCAGGTGGCTTACCGGGCGCAGATGTTTTACGGCTCGTTTATCAACGATTATAATTCGATCGGCGGTTCGGCCTCTGACGAAAACGGGGAGCCGCTGGATGTGTGGATGAGCACCGGGGATCTGGCCACCGTGGGCGTTTCCACCGGCCGCGACCAGGCGCAGCTGCTCAAGCGGCTGATCGACGATATGTTTACCCCGGATACGGGGGTGAGCGTCAATCTGAGCCTGGTCAACAACTCCACCACGCTGATCCAGGCGACCCTGGCGGGGAAAGGCCCCGATGTCGCGCTGTTTGTATCGGAGGATACGCCGGTCAACCTGGCGATGCGCAACGCGCTGGTGCCGCTGGACCAGTTTGAGGATTTTGAAGAGGTCACCGGCCAGTTCATGGATTCGGCGATGATCCCGTACGCGTACAACGGGCACTATTACGCCCTCCCCGAAACCCAGACGTTCGACGTGATCTTTTACCGTACCGATGTGTTTGAGGAGCTCGGGCTGGAGCCGCCGGAAACCTGGGACGATTTTTACGCGCTGATCTCCACCCTTCAGCAGAGCAATATGGTGGTCGGCATCCCGGAGGCGCAGCGGATTTTTGAGGCGCTGCTTTACCAGAACGGCGGACAGTTCTACACCGACGATCTGTCCCAGACCACCTTTGACCAGCCGGAATCGCTGGACGCCTTCCAGACCTGGACCGACCTGTACACCAAATACAGCCTGCCGCTGGTGTTCGACTTTTTCAGCCGCTTCCGGACCGGGGAAATGCCCATGGCGATCATGCCGTATACCCAGGTGAATTATCTGGAGGTTTCGGCGCCGGAGCTTAAAAACCTCTGGGCGATCGCGCCGATCCCCGGAACGGTGGATGAAAACGGCAACGTGAACAACACCGAAACCTCCGCGGGCACGGCGTCCATTATCCTGGCAAACACCGAGCAGCCGGAGGTGGCCTACGAATTTCTGAAATGGTGGGTCAGTTCGGAGGTACAGGGCCGGTTCGGCGTGGAGATTGAACAGACCATGGGCGCCTCCGCCCGGTATCCGACGGCGAATGTCGCGGCCTTCGACCAGCTTCCCTGGAGTAAGAGCCAGTCCGAGAGCCTGAAAGCGCAGTGGGAAAAGGTGACCGATGTGCCGCAGATTCCCGGCAACTATTACATCACCCGCAACATTTCCTTCGCCTTCCGCGCCGTGGTGCTGAAAAACCAGAACGAGCGCGAGACGCTGAACAAGTACAACAAGGAGATCAATAAGGAAATCACGCGCAAGCGGGAAGAATTTGGTCTGAACGGTTAAGGAGAGCGATCATGATGAAGAAAGCAGCAGCGGCGGCCCCCGGCCGGGCCGTTTCGCCCCTGGTGAACCGGAAGAAAAAAGAGTCCTGGCGCTCCCGGATTCCCACAATGATTTTTCTGGCGCCGTTCACCATTCTGTTCCTGGTTTTCACCGTGCTGCCGATCGCGGCGGCGATCTGCCTGAGCTTTACCTACTTCAATATGCTGGAAATGCCCAGCTTTGTCGGGTTCGACAACTACGTCCGCATGTTTTTTGACGACGATGTTTTTCTCACCGCTCTGAAAAACACGCTGATCTTCGCGCTGGTGACCGGCCCGGTCGGCTATATCCTGAGCTTTGTCTTTGCGTGGCTGATCAACGAATTCGGGCGCAAGCTCCGCTCCCTGCTGACCCTGATCTTTTATCTGCCCACCCTGGCCGGCAACGTGTACTTTGTGTGGACCTATATTTTCAGCGGCGACTCCTACGGCCTGCTGAACAGCACGCTGATCCGGCTGGGGATCATCAGCGACCCGATCATGTGGACCACCGACACCAACTACATGATGGGCGTGGTGATCGTGGTCGTCCTCTGGATGAGCATGGGCACGGGCTTCCTGGCGTTTGTGGCCGGCCTGCAGTCGATGGACCGCTCCCTCTATGAGGCGGCGGCGATCGACGGCATCCGCAACCGCTTTGCCGAGCTGTGGTACGTCACCCTGCCGCAGATGGCGCCGCAGCTTTTGTTCGGCGCGGTTATGACCATTTCCACCTCGTTTGCCGTCGGCATCCAGAGCCAGAATTTGACCGGCTTTCCCAGCACCGATTACGCGACCCATACGCTGGTGCTGCATATCATGGATTTCGGTTCCATCCGGTTTGAAATGGGGTACGCCTCCGCCGTGGCCGTTTTCCTGTTCGCCATGATGATTATTGTGTATCAGGTAGTGAACAAAGCGCTGGGAAAATGGGCGGCCTGACCGCTGCCGTGCCGACAATGAAAACGCTACATCATTTGGGGGAAGTGACAGGATGACTACTGCAGTACGCAAACAGGAAAAGCCGAAACGGATCCGCGAGGCCAAGTCCGCACGGATTAACCGTTCCCTCGGCGGGACCGTCGCCATATTCGTGTTCCTGGCGCTGGCAAGCGCGTTCATGCTTCTGCCGATCGTTTATACCGTGGTGACCTCGCTCAAGCCCATGAACGAGATCTTTCTGTACCCGCCCCGCTTCTGGGTGCAGAATCCCACCATGTCCAACTTTTCGACGATGGCGGAGCTGGCCGGGGAGCTGTGGGTTCCGTTTGAGCGGTATCTGTTCAACAGCGTGATCGTCGCGGTGCTGGGCACGGTCCTGTATATCTTCATCGCCTCCATGGCCGCCTACCCGCTGGCCAAACGGCACACAAAGGGGATGTCGATTTACTATACCTTCGTTGTCCTTGCCATTATGTTCCGGCCGGAGGTTACCCAGATCCCCCTGTATATCATTATGGCGAAGCTGGGGCTGATCAACACCTACGCCGCGCTGATCTGCCCGATTGTGTCCGGCACCCTGGGCGTGTTCCTGATGCGCCAGTTTATGGAGACGGTCCCGGACGATATCCTCGAATCCGCGCGGATCGACGGGGCGGGCGAGTTCCGCATCTTCTTCCGCATGATTATGCCGATGGTCAAGCCGGCCTGGCTGACCCTCATCATCTTTACCTTCCAATCTCTGTGGAGCACGGTGGACACCACCTATATTTACGATGAGTCGATGAAGACGCTGCCTACGGTTTTGCAGCAGATCTCCTCCGCCGGCATCGCCCGCGCGGGCGCGGGCGCCGCCGTGGCCCTGGTGCTGATGATTCCGCCGGTGGTGGTGTTCGTTATTTCCCAGTCTTCGGTTATGGAAACCATGGCGTATTCCGGCATGAAGGGCTAAGCGGGCTCTCCGGCCGGCGCGCCGGCGCCGTTTGGCGGCGCGGCTGCGTTCTCCGGCCCCTCTTTTCGAGTTCCGCGAGAAAGGATTGGTTCATATATGACGATGAAAAAAACAGCCGCCTGCCTGCTTTCGGCCCTGGTGGCGGCGGCCGGCGTTTCCATGGGGGTCTCCGCCAATGAAGGCGCGGCCTACGAAGCGCCGTATCAGTCGTACACCTACGATAAATGGGGGAATGCGGTGCCGGCGCCCAACGGCTACGTCCCGGAGAGGAGCGTCCGCGGCAGCGACCTGGGGCACACCGACTTCCGTTCGCCGGCCGACCTGTTTTACTACGAGGACGGCGGCGAGATTTACGTGGCCGACGCCGGCAACAACCGGATTGTGGTGATGACGGAGGATTATGAGCCGGTCGCCGAGCTGGCCGTCTTCGACAACAACGGCGAGGAACTGACGCTCAATAATCCCACCGGCGTTTTCGTCCGCAACGATACCGTCTACATCGCGGACCAGAACAACGCCCGCATCGTCGTCTGCGACAAGGAGGGGACGGTCAGCGCCGTTTACGGAAAGCCCGAATCCACCCTGATTGAGGAAGGGTTCGAATACAAGCCCAACAAGGTGGTGGTCGACCGGTTCGGGAAGATCTACGTGCAGGCGGTCGGCGCCTATGAGGGGCTCCTGTGCCTCAGCCAGGACGGCGGCTTTATCAACTATTACGGTTCCAACAAGGTGGAAATGACCGCGAAGATGATGGTCCAGAAAATCTGGAAAATGTTCATGACCAAGGAGCAGCGGGAATCGATGCAGAACTTCGTCCCGATCGAATACAACAACGCCTTTTTGGATCATGAGGATTTCATTTACGCGACCGCCGCTTCCTCCGAGAGCAACACCAACCTGATTACCAAGCTCAACCCGCTGGGCATCAATATTTTCCAGACCAAAAGCTCCGACACCAGCCCCTGGTATAAAAATTCCAATTTTTCGGACATCACCGTGGATGAAAACGACCTGATCACCGTGGTGGACACCATCCGCTGCATGGTTTATCAGTGCGATGAAAACGGCGTGCTGATGTTTGCCTTCGGCGGGCGGGGCAGCCAGCTCGGGCTGTTCCAGACGCCCTCCGCCATCGAGCAGGTGGGGGACCGCCTGCTGGTTCTGGATTCCACCAAAAACAACATCACCGAATTTTCGCTGACCTCCTTCGGGGAAACGGTCCAGGCGGCCATCCGGCTGTACAACGAAGGACGGTATCAGGAGGATATCGAGCCGTGGCAGGAGGTTATCAAGCGCAACGCCAATTACCTGCTGGCCTATACCGGGCTCGGAAAAGCCTACTACCAGCTGGAGGAATACGAAGAGGCCATGGCCTATTTCCGGCTGGCCAACGATACGCAGGGATATTCGGACGCCTACAAGGCGTATTCCCTGGAGGTTATGCGCGCGAACTTCGGCTGGATAATCGGCGGCATCGTCCTTCTGCTGGCGGCGATTGTCGCGGTCCGCAGGCTCTTGCGCCGCCGGAGAATGAAGCGGGAGGGGAAATCGGCATGAGAGAGAATCTGAAGCACTGCAAATATACGGTTTTTCATCCTGTCATCGGCTTTGAGGAGGTCAAGTGGAACGGAAAGGGTTCCTATCTCCTGTCCTTTGCGGCGCTCTTCCTGTTTTTCCTGATCAACGTATTCTCGGCGCAGCTGACCGGCTTCTCCTTTAACGGCAACAACCCGGATAAGATCTCCCTGTTCTCCATTTTCGCCGTTTCGGTCGGCGGGGTGCTGCTGTGGTTTATCGCCAACTGGGCGGTAAGCTCCCTGATGGACGGGGAGGGGAAAACCGGGCAGATCTGGGTGGTCACCTGCTATTCGCTGATCCCGTATATCGTGTTCACAGCGCTGTTCATCCTCGCCAGCAATTTCGCCTCCCTGGAAATGGCGACGTTCCTGTATCTCCTTCAGGCGGTCGGCATCGCCTGGACCTGCCTGATGATGTTCTTCGGGCTGTACCAGATTCACCAGCTGGATTTCAAGGGGACGGTGGTCAACGTGCTGCTCACGATCTTCGGCATTGCGGTGATGCTGTTCCTGATGGTGATGATCTACAGCCTGTTCCAGCAGATCTATTCCTTCCTGTACACCCTGTTCAGCGAGATTATGTTCCGTATGTAAGGAGGCGGAGACCATGAACATAAGACGAAAGGCCCTTTGCCTGGCGGCGGCGCTGACGATGCTGGCCGCCGCCGTTGTCCCCGTCCCCGCGACGCTGGCCGAAGAGGCGGCCGGCGCCGACGCCCCGGCGGAATCCGCAGGGGCGACCGCCAGCACGGAGGATTCCTATCAGCTGGTGGAGGAGAACGCCCGCCTGCGGCTGACGGCCAACCGCTCCAACGGACAAATCGCCGTGGAGGACCTGGTCAGCGGGCAAATATGGTATTCGAACCCGGAAGGGGCCAATGAGGACCCGCTGGCCGCCGGAACCTATAAGGCGTCGCTCCTGTCGCAGATCACCATTACCTACACCACGGAAAAGGGGCAGGTGATGACCGAAACCAGCTATTTGAATTCGGTGATGAAGGGCGGCCTTACCAGCAAGATCGAAGGCGGGAAGGCGGTTTTCGTGTACGATTTCCCCACCGCCGAAATCCGGATCCCCGTCAAGTACAACCTGACGGAAGGCGCGATGCAGGCCAGCCTGCTGACCAGGGAAATTGAGGAATACGGCACCAACGAGCTGAACACCATCGACCTTCTGCCCTATTTCGGCGCCGGCGGCAGCGAGGACGAGGGGTATATGCTGGTCCCCGACGGGAGCGGGGCGCTGATTGACTTCAACAACGGAAAAACCTCCGCCAGTGAATTCAGCAGCATCCTGTACGGATACGACTATGGCACCAGCGACCGCAGCATGGAGACGCAGCAGGCGGAAAAAAGCTCGCGCTCCCAGTCCCAGAACCTGTACCTGCCGGTGTTCGGCCTCAAATGCAACCGGGAGGGGTATCTGGCGGTCATCACCGAAAGCGCCGGCCGGGCCACAATCAAGGCGCAGAGCGGCGGGAACTACACCTCCTACAACACGGTTTATTCCAGCTATCAGTACCGCGCGCAGGGTTCGATCCGGCTGCTGCAAAAGGAATTTGATTCCAAAATCACCACGATCTCCGAACGCAATCCGGACGGAAACGACACCTATCAGGTAAGCTATATGTTCCTGGACACCGGGGAGAACGAGTATACCGACATGGCTGCGCTGTACCGCGAATACCTGCTGGAAAACGGCGGCCTGGAAAAGCGGGTGGAGAGCGGCGACATCCCCTTCTATCTGGACCTGTACGGGTATATCCGGAAAACCAAGGCGTTTTTCGGCATCCCGATGGATACCAAAATCGCGACCACCACGTTTGAGGACGCCGTTTCGATTGTCGGGCAGCTCAATGCCGGCGGCGTGAAAAACACCGTGGTCAAATACAACTACTGGATGAAGGACGGCTACTACGGCAGGATTCAGACCAACGCCAAGATCGAGGGAAAGGTCGGCAGCCAGAAGGAGCTGGACGCGCTCAACGAGCTGCTCCGGGCCAGCGGCGGCAGCCTCTTCCTGAGCGTCGACCTGACCAACGTGTATAAAACCGGCAGCGGCTTTTCCACCCTGGGGGACGCGCTCAACAACGTGTCCAACACCACCCAGCCCCAGTACACCTTCGCGCTGGATTCCGCCAGCGTGGACTCCCGCTACAAGGCCGGATACCTGACCCGGCCGACCAGCCTGTCCGGGTTCTTCGACACCTTCCTCAAAAACTACGCCAAGCGCGGCGTGTCCGGGCTGGCGGTGGACGCCCTGGGCAATATGGTGTATTCCGACCTCAGCAGCAAGGGGATGTCCCGCTCGGAGATTCCGGGCCTGTACGGGGACATCCTGGACAAAGCGCTGGAAACGGCGGATGAACTGCTGGTAACCGGCGCGGGGGACTATGCGGCGGCCAGAGCGGCCCACATTCTGAACACTCCCCTCTACAGCAGCGGCTATGACCTTGAGGACGACACCGTTCCCTTCTACCAGATCGTTTTCCACGGCTATGCCAGCTATTCGGTCGGCGCCACCAACCTGGCGAGCAACCCGGAAACCATGGCCCTCCGCTGCCTGGAAACCGGCGCGGCGCCGATGTATTCCTGGGTGGGCCGCAACAGCGCCGAGCTGATCGGGTCGCGCAGCGATTTCCTGTACAGCGCCGATTACGAGCGCTGGATCGATTCCGCCGTCGAGGAATACCATACGGTCAACGCCGTGCTCAGCAAGGTGGCGGACCAGCCCATCACCGGCCACGAGGAGCTGGCGGACAACGTGTATCAGACGACCTACGGCGGCACAACCCGGGTGATCGTCAACTACAACGCCGAGCCGGTGGTGATCGACGGTCAGACGATTGAGGCCGAAGGCTTTGTGGTCAAGTGATGCGCAGCAAAATAAGCAGGCTTCCTGTGAACCGAAAGGCGCGGTGCTGTTATGAAAAGACGTTCTCATTTTGAAAGGAAACGGGCGCGGGCCGGGTATGTCTTTATCCTTCCCTGGGTGATCGGCTTTCTGCTCTTTTTCCTGATTCCCCTGGTGAACTCGTTTTACTACACCTTCAATGAAGTGAAGCTGTCGGCAAGCGGCTTTACCCTGACCTGGGTGGGGCTGGAAAATTACTCACACCTGCTTTTTTCGGACGCGGAATATCCTCAGCTGCTGGGGACGGCTGTGGGGAACATGCTTGTTGAGGTAGTCATCATCACGCTGTTCAGCCTGCTGGTCGCGGTCCTGCTCAACCAGAAATTCCACGGCCGCACCTTTTACCGGGCGGTGTTTTTCCTGCCGATCATCATGACCTCCGGCGTGGTGTACACCCTGGTGCAGAGCGTGGTCAACGGCGGCACCTCGATCGGCAACGACCAGAACGCGTTTATGTTCCAGAGCACCGGCCTCAAGGAGCTGATGGTGCAGGGGAACGTCCCCACCGACGTGGTGAACTTCATCACCAATATCGTGGACAAGATTTTTTCCCTGCTCTCAAAATCCGGCGTGCAGATCCTGCTGTTCCTCAGCGGCCTGCAGAAGATTCCGGCCTCCGGCTATGAGGCGTGCAAGATCGAGGGGGCCAGCAGCTGGGATATCTTCTGGAAAATCACGGTCCCGCTGATTTCCCCGATCGTCTTTCTCAATATCGTGTACACCATTATCGATTCGTTTACGGCCTACGGCACCACGGAATCCGGCAACACAATGATGGGCACGATCCAGAACATGGGCTTCGGCAAGGTGATGCAGCTGTCCTACAGCGCCACCATGGCGTGGATTTATTTCGCGGTCATCATCGTTTTCCTCGGCATCGCCTATTGGATCATCGGCAAACGGGTCTCGAAAATTCAGGGATAGGAGGGAAGGCATATGGATAAGCTGAAAACGCAATTTTCCTCGGAAAACCGGCGGAAGATGAAGGAGGACGCCCGGCATTTTGTCCGGGTGCATAAGCCGCAGCACGTCCTGTTTGTGATTTTCCGCCACGTGCTGCTGATCGGGCTGTGCTTCATCATCCTGTATCCGATCTTTTATATGGTCAGCAACGCCTTCAAGCCGGCCGACCAGTATTACGACCCCTCGGTCATCTGGCTGCCCAAATCCCTTACGCTGGAAAACTTCTGGGTTGCCCTGCAGCTGGTGGATCTGGGCAAGGTGCTGTGGGATACGTTCCTGGTGGCCATTGTCCCGGCGCTGATTTCCACGGTCACCTGCATGCTGGTCGCCTACGGGCTTTCCCGCTTCAATTTCCGGGGGCGGGGGCTGGTCTTTGCCCTGGTCATCCTGACCATCATCGTCCCGCAGCAGACCATGACCTCCTCCCTCTATCTGCAGTACCGGTTTTTTGATCCGTTCGGCATCCTCTCCCTTATCAGCGCCGTCTCCGGGACGGACATTTCCATCAACCTGATCGGCACGCCCCTGGTCACCATCCTCCCCGCCGTCTTTGCAATGGGGCTGCGCGCCGGGCTGTATATCTTCATCTACCGGCAGTTCTTCCTCAGCCTGCCGCGGGAGCTGGAGGAGGCGGCGTCCATCGACGGCTGCAACGCCTACAGCACCTTCCTTCGGGTGGTGGTGCCGACCACAAAGAACATCGTGCTGACGGTGGTGCTCCTCTCGGTGGTCTGGTATTGGAACGACTACTATACGCCGTCCATGTTCCTGGGGAGCAAAATGGAGGTGGTGTCCATGGCGCTGGCCTCCTTCCAGGAGCGGCTGAACAACATCCACAACCTGGGGCTGGGCGTCGATATCAATGTCGCGCAGACGCAGGTGCAGGCGGTCTGCCTGCTGTCCATCATTCCGCTGGTCATCCTGTATATTATCCTGCAGAAGAATTTTTCGGAAAGCATCGAAAGCTCGGGCCTGACCGGCATGTAGCCCGAAGGCCGCACGGTGAATTTTGCCGCCGAGCGGGCGGTGAAAGATAAAAGCGGTTCCTCTGACAAAAAACAGGGAAAGGAGTACGGTTATGAAAAACAAGAAACTGATGGCGGCCCTTCTCGCGGCGACCCTGATCGCCGGGGCGTTCGCGGGCTGCACGCAGGACGGCGGAGGGGGCGATACCTCCTCCGGCAACGGCAGCGCCTGGTCGGACTACTCGGATGTGGAGGGCGCGCAGCCGCTGCCCGAAACCCTGGAGAACCCCAATCTCACCATCGTGTACTGGTACAACAAGGATGAGTACGAGTCTCAGAAGGAACAGGATCCCAACATATACGACCCGATCCTGGAGGCCATCCCCGACTTTGAAGCGAAGTACGGCGGCGAGGTAGAGGTGGTTTACACCACCTGGGGCAATATGATTACCACCGCCACCAACATGCAGAACTCCGGCGAGGCGCCGGACCTGATCGAGGTTTACGACCGTGTGATGCACAACGTGATCTTCTCCGGCCTGGTCCGGTCCATAGACGATTACGTCACCGACGAGGATTATTCCTATTATAAGGTGGACCGTTCCTTCTTTTCCTGGAAGGGAAGCACCTATGCCATCCCGGTCAAGCCCTACCTCAAATACATCATGTACAACAAGGACCTGTTCGACCTGGCCGGGCTGACCTATCCGGACGTGCTGTTCCGCGAGGGGAAATGGAACTGGGATGAGTTTGAAAAGGCCGCGCAGGCGCTGACCGTGCGCAAGGACGGCAACATCTCCCAGTATGGCTTCGGCGGCTGGGCGGAAATCTTCAACCAGTTCATCGTGGCGAACGGATCCTCCCTGCTGAAAATCGACAACGCGGCAGGCACGGCGGAATCCAACCTGAAGAGCGCGCAGGTGCAGACCACCATCAGCAAGTTCCGCGACTGGCTCGGGCCCAACGGCTTTATCATGATCGACGACAACGACAGCATGTTTGACTCCTGGAACGCCGGGCAGCTGGCCATGATCGTCGGCCAGGAATTCCCGAACACCAACCCCTTTGAAGTCGGCATGGCTCCGCTGCCCTCCGGCCCGGATGCCCCAAGCAAGAGCGTGTATGTGTATCCCCAGGCGTTTGCGGTGACGGACGGCGCCGACAACCCCGAGGGAGCGGTCGCCTTCATGCGGCTGGTCAACAACAAACAGCTCGCCGTCGGCGACGCGAAGGAGGCCGCCCGCTACGGCCAGGAGAACTACGATATGATCTACGCGGACGACGTCACCTATCTGTATGCGTATGACACCGCCACCGCAAACATCGACAAGATTGTCAGCAGCATCATCAACATGGCGTACGACCAGACCCCGGCGGCCACCATCGTGGAAACGATCGAGCCGCAGCTGGTTTCCGACGTCGAACTGGTTTACGGCAGGCAGTAACCGCCTGCACCGTTTTCGGCGGCGCGGCAGGATGATGGCGCGTTCCGCCGTCCGGCTCCCCGGAGCGGGCGGCGGGATGCGCCTTCCCCCGCAAGGCGCCCCGGCTGAAAACGGCACAACGCCTGGCAGCCCCAGCGATTCTGTAAGGGAAAACGGAGGATTCATCGTGGAAAGAGGCATTTATTTCGACGGTTGGTATAAAAACAACCATTGTTACCACCCCAGCCTGCCGCTGCGCAGCATGCAAATGGTGGAGGATCTGGAGAAATACGAGGCAACCATGCTGGTGTGGTCGGCGCTCGGCGGCGGCTCCATTTCCCTTTCCTATCTGGAAAACGAAGCCTTCGGCGAGGTGGACCCCCGCCTGCGCTTCTACGGTTTCATGAACGACAGCGAGTTTATTGCCGAATGCAATAAACGCGGCATCAAGGTTTTCGGCATCGTCTTCGAAGCGCAGGGCTGGGAGTTCCCGGTCGTCCTCTCCGAAGACGGCAGGCATATCCGGCAGATGAACGTGCTGCGGGACAAGGACCAGCCGCACGACTGGTACGGCCTGCGCGAATTTTCAAACGGCAGGCATGACGGCCTGTTCCGCACTTCGCTCAGGGATTTTTATCCCGACGGCATCGTCAACAGCGACGGCGAGCCGGTTACCGACCTCTGGGAAGAGGTGGCCGCCCGCACCTACAAGGGCGAGCCGGTGCATTCCCGCTGGGTGGAGGTGGTGGGCCATTCCGAAACCTGCCACCAGCCCTGCCGCAACAACCCCGTTTGGCGGGATTACCTGAAAAAGATCATTCAGATTCAGATTGATGCAGGCGTCGCCGGCGTCCAGCTGGACGAGGCGGAGATCCCGATCACCTCCCTTGGCGCCGGCGGCTGCTTCTGCAAGGACTGCCGCAAGCAGTTCACCGCCTACCTCAAGGAGCTGCGCGCCGCCGGCCGGCTGAGCGCGGAATACGGCGACATCGATCTGGAGACTTTCGATTATAAGGATTTCATCAACGACAACCATTATGAATTCCCGAACGGCGCCCCGCTGTTCAAGGAATATTACGACTTCCAGCAGCGCGCGGTCGCGAAGTATTTCATCGAGCTGGTGGACTTCGCACGCGATTACGCCCGGAAAACCCAGAACCGCGAAATCCAGGTGTCGGGCAACTTCTTCAACCTGATGCCGGTCTACTATCCCATGGAGCAGACCGTCGACGTGCTGATCACCGAGATGAACAGCACGGTGTTCCGCCAGCCCCACTGGTACCGCTATGTCGCCGGCTTCTCGAACACCAAACCGCTTGTAATCGCGGAAAACCCCTACGGCGGGGTCATCCCCGAGCTGCTCGAAATGCTTGACAGGGGCAGGGGCTACGACCTGTACCGCCTGCTGCTGCTCGAAGCCGCCGCCTATGGCTGCAACATGTCGGTGCCATACGGCGGCTGGATGGGCAACACCATCAAGGACGCTTTCTATCCGCCCCGCGATGTGACCGAGCAGGTGCAGAAGTTCCTGAAGAAGCACGATTACCTGTATTCCAAAGCCAGCGGCGCGAACACGATGGTGATGTACAGCTACCCGAGCTATTATTGGCGGGAGGTCACCAAGGATTACAGCGGCGACGTGCAGCAGAAGAAGGACAGCATCCTGTTTTACACCCCGACCGACATCATCGACGAAAACACCTGCCGCCTGCCCTTCTGGGAGGTCGTCAAGGAGCTCTCCGACCAGCAGGTGCTGTATGACGTGAAGATGTTCGGGGACGACGAGCTGCGGGTGGAGACGGTTTCCTTCCAGGAGCTTGCGCCGTACGACCTGATCGTGATTCCGGATTGTGATGTCCTGACGGTGAACCAGACCGAAGCGCTCACGGAGTTTGCGGAGAAGGGAAAACGCCTGCTTATCTTCGGCCGGGCCGGGGAGAATATCCCGGGCTGGCTGGACGCCCTGCGCGGCAGGGAAAACGTGATCTTCGCGGCGAACCCGGACAGCAAGCGCGAGGCGCTGGAGAGCTTCCGCGCCGCCTTCCGGAAGGCGCATGAAGGGCTGTGGCAGCTCCGCGTGGACAACGCCGACGTCGGCGTGCACATGCAGGTATCCGACACGAGCCGTTCCGTCCACCTGATCAGCTATAAATACGACGAGGAGGCGGACCGCATCGCCCCGATCCCCGTGCTCAACCTCTCCGTGCGGGTGCCGGCGGACATCGCCGGCGTGCGGATGCATACGGTGGACGGTTCCGAAGTGGAACATACCGTGGAGAAGGACGGCGACATCCTGAAGGTGACAATCCGGGATATGCCGCTGTACCTGGTTGTGGAACTCTGCTGAGGGGCGGCGTCCCCCGGCGGAACCCCGGACGGATGTCAAGGGGCCCCGGTTCTCCCCCGGAGGCGAAGAGGCGCGCGCCGCCTGTCCCGCCCGCAGACGCTTTGCGCGGGGACGGCCGGGGGGGAGCGGCGGGCGCGCGGTTCTCCCTGCGGCCGGCGTGCCGCCAATGCACCGCCGGCGCGCCATATACCATTACAGAAGGAAGTGACCGTATGGACTACAACAAGCTGACCGACGGCGAAGCGCTGTCGGTGGAAAAGTTCAAAAACCCGTCCCGTGAATTCGGCATCATGCCGTTCTGGTTCTGGAACGGGGAAATGAGCTACGAGGAAATGGAGTACCAGCTCCGCGAGCTGTACGCCAAAGGGATCCCGGGCATCCATATCCACGCCCGCTTCGGGATCAACGACTACTGCCCCTACATGGGCGAGGACTGGCTGGACCGGGTGGAATTCACCATCCGCAAGGCGCAGGAAATCGGGATGCAGGTGTGGATTTACGACGAGTACAACTGGCCGAGCGGCACCTGCGGGAAGAAGGTCATGGAGCGGGATCCGGACCTGACCGAGGTATACCTGGAAATGGTGGACAATTATATCCCCGGCCAGTATTTCATGTTCATGGAGGGCACCGACTCCCGGTACAACGACCTGGAGGAGAGCGAGCCGATCTACGCCTGCGCGATGAAGATCGAGGACATGGAGAACCGGAAGTTCGAATACGTCGACCTGATGCCCACCCTTTCCTTTGACAAGGTCATCTCCTGGGAAGCGCCCAAGGGCCCCTGGAAGCTCTGCTATTTCATCGAGCGGAAGGCCAGCTGGTACTGCGACGTGCTCAACCCGGAATCCACCGAGAAATTCCTGGAATACACCCACGAGCAGTATAAAAAGCGCCTCGGCGCCTCCTTCAGCAAGGAGGTCAAGGGCTTCTTTACCGACGAGCCGGCCATGCTGTATTTCGAGTCCGCCGGCCGGAACAAAATCCTGCCCTGGTCCAAGCAGATGTTCAAAATCTTCAAGGAGCACAACGGCTACGACCTCAAAAAGCACCTGCCCAAGCTCTTCTTCGACCTGGGCGGCGATACCGAACAGGTACGCTACGATTTCTGGAGCTGCCTGTCCAAGCAGTATGAGAAGGCGTATTACAAGCAGATTGCCGACTGGTGCGAAGCCAACGACACCAACTTTACCGGCCACCTGCTTTACGAGGAATCCCTGCGGCAGCACGCCCGCACCGGCGGCAACCTGTTCCACATGCTCCGGCACATGGACATGACCGGCGTGGACCATCTGTACCCCCGCATCGGCACCCGGGAGATGCCCAACGAGCACGTCGCGCTGAAGATTGCAAGCTCCGCCGCCCATCAGAACGGCAGCGTCCGCCTGATCTGCGAGTCGATGGGCGGGGCGTACTGGGACTGCACGATGGAGCGGATGA
The DNA here is from genome assembly GCA_904419875.1 of Candidatus Avimonas caecicola. GTDB lineage: Bacteria > Bacillota > Clostridia > Oscillospirales > Acutalibacteraceae > Avimonas > Avimonas caecicola. Next base: position 32,366 of record CAJFTG010000006.1, read on the forward strand.
AATGGATTGCCGACTGGGAATATATCCTGGGCGTGAATATCTTCACCCCCCACGGCTTCCATTATTCCATCGAGGGCGAGCGCAAGCGCGACTGGCCGCCCTCCCAGTTCTATCATCATACCTGGTGGAAGCAGTATAAACTGTTCAACGACTACATGACCCGGCTTGGCTACCTGGTCACCGGCGGTTATCATGTGGCGAAGGTCGCCATCCTTTACCCGATCAACAGCATCTGGGCCAATTACATGCCCCAGACCACCACCAAAATCGGGGATACCATCGAGAACGACTGGAATTACATGACCGACCGCCTGCTCCGCCTGCATATCGACTTCGATTACATTGACGAGGACGTGCTGGCGGACTGCACGATCGAAGACGGCCGGCTCTGCATCCGGGACGAGAGGTACGAGATGCTGATGCTGCCCCCGGCGACCCATATCAAGGCTTCCACCATGGACATCCTCGAGAAGTTCTGCGCCCAGGGGGGCAAGGTGGGCGGCGACGCCCTCCTGCCGTACAAAACCGTCGAAGGCGACGCGGGCGACCTGTGCGGCCGGATGGAGAAGCTGTTCGGCGTGAATCCGGTTTCCCTGCGCGACGCGTTCCTGGCGCGGGACGAAAAGGGGCAGGAGCTGCTCGTCAAAACGAACGGCCGGGGCGGCAAAGCGGTGTTCGTCACCGGCCAGGGCTTTGACGCCAACGACGGGCTGGCGATGCTCCGGGAGGCCATGCTCGAGTGCGTGACCCCCGAAATCCGCATTGACAACGACGAGGTGTTCTACCTCCATCGCGTGAAGGACGGCCAGGACTTCTTCTTCCTGAGCAACCCGGTGGCGCAGGGCGCGGAAATTACCGTCACCCTGAAGGGCGAGGTGCAGCCGCAGCTCTGGAACCTCGAAAACGGCGAGATCCGCGATGTGCCGGTTTACACCGTGGAGAACGGGGAAACCACCTTCCGGCTCACCATGCAGCCTTATGGGTCCCACATGGTCAGCTTCGTTTCCGGCCCGGCGGCGGTGCACGCGGTGGAATCCGACCTGACGCTGACCGAGGTCGGGGATACGGTGAAGGGCTATGCCCGCCTGGAAAAGGACGGCAGGGTCGTCCTCTCGGACGGCAGAACCCTGGCGGTCAAGGCGGCCAGGCCGCTGCCGGAGATCCGTTTTGCGGATACCTGGCGCTTTGCGGTGAACGCGCCGAACGCGCTGCTGACCGACAGGTGGAAGATGCGCATTGACGACGGCACGCCGGTGGATGTCGCCGCGCTGGGGGCGCCGGATTACAGCTTTGACGGCTGGTTCGACATGCGCATGGGCGCCTGGGAGCTCCAGCTTCCCGAGGAGCGGGACGAAGCGGTGTACCCGGTAGATCTGTGGTACGTCACCCGCTTCGAGGCGGAATACCTTCCGGACGACCTGCGGCTGATGATCGACGGCTTCAAGGGCCTTGGCTATGAGCTGTACATCAACGGCAGGAGGATGGCCGAAACCCCGGTCCGCAGCTTTATCGACGCGGAAATCAAGGAAGTCCCGCTGAGCGGCTACGCCGTGCCGGGGGTCAACACCGTCGTGGTGAAGCTGACGGTGCATAAAAAATCCGACGGCATGATCGACCTGCTCAAGGTCATCGGCGACTTCGGCGTGAAGGAGGCGGACGGCAGGGAAATGATCGCCGCGCCGGTGCGCACGATCAAAACCGGCGACTGGGTGCCGCAGGGCCTGCCGTATTTTTCCGGCACCGGTTCCTATACCCAGACCATCGACGTGCCGGCGGAATACATCGGCAAGAGGCTGGTTGTCCGCGCCTCGCTCGGCACCGACGTGCTGGAGGTGCTGGTCAACGGCAGGATGGCCGGCACCTGCCTGTGGAACCCCTATGAGCTCGAGATCACCGAGCATATCGTGGAAGGGAAAAACGAGATCACCTTCAACGTGGTGAACACCGTGATGAATATTCTGGAGGGCACCCGCAACAAATCCGGCCTGTTCGACGCCTCCATTGTGGCGTACGACCGGTACGAGCTGGACGCGTGATCCGTGCCCAAGGGTCCGCGCGGGAACAAGCGAACATGGACGGAGGATACAGCGAGGCCCGGGCGTACCGGTCCTCGCTGTATCTGGGTAAAATCCAGAGTACCTTCCGGCAGTTTGAGGAGAGGCGGCGCATACGATGCGGAAATATTCGGGAAAGGAATGGGCGCGGCACCTGACCGTACTGTTCCTCGGCGTGGCGGTGATCGCGCTGGGGGTGTCGGTCTTTCTGCTGACGGATTTCGGCATGGATCCCTTTACCATGCTGGTGAACGGCGTGCACAGGACGTTTCCGGCCATTTCCAACGGGCTGGCCCATTTCCTGATCAACCTGCTTTTGCTGGGGCTCATCTTTTTCACGGCGCGGCGGTACATTTTTGTCGGCACGGTGGTTGCCTGGGCGTTCACCGGGCTGTTTGTGGATGTCTGGAGCGCCCTGCTCGCCCCGTGGATCCACGCGGGGCTGCCGACGGCCGTCCGGGTGCTTCTGCTGATTGCCGGCACCGTGGTCATGGGGGCGGGGGTCAGCCTGTTCACCCAGCCGCGCATGGGCGCGGGGCCGAACGACCTGGTGTCCATCATCCTGAGCGAAAAGCTGGCCTTTCCCATCCGCTGGACCCGGATGGGGGTGGATGCCTTTTGGCTGGTCGCGGGCCTGCTGCTCGGCTCCAGGCTGGGGCTGGGGACCGTGGTCGGCCTGCTGCTGACCGGGCCTTCCATCCAGCTGTTCAACACGCTCTTTGCCCGCACCCCGCTGGCGGCCGGGCCGGCGGCCGAACGTCTTTAGCGGCGTCCCAATCGAAAGGAGAACAAACGATATGGAAATCTCTTTGAAGCTGCGTAAAATCACCGACCCTTCCTTTGCGGAATACGGGCAGGCCGTCATCCCCCGCACGGGGACCCCGGACTCCGCCGGGCCGGACCACAACTGGTGGGACGCCCTGGCGGTGGCCGAACTGGGCAGCGCGTCCTTCGGCGTCGTGGAGGCGGTCAACACCGGCGACTACCGTCAGGCGTCGCTGGAGCAGCACCGGCATACGAAGGAAGTCCTGATCCCGGTGGAAAAGGACGTTTTCCTTGTCCTGGCAAAGGCGGATGCGTTTGAGGGCGTGCCCGAACCGTCGAAATTCGCCGCCTTTTACGTCCCGGCCGGCTCGGTGGTAATCCTCAACGAGGGGATCTGGCACAAAGCGCCGATGACCCTGGCCGACCGCGCCGCATGCATCGTCCTGTACAAAGCGGGCACCGGTTCCGACGACAAGCTCGTGCTGGATATGGCGGAACAGGGCCTGCGCATCCAGGTGACCAGCCTGTAAACGGCGGCGGCCGGCCGCAGCGGAGGGATACCTATGGAAAACGGAAAAAAACCGCTCGACATCCTGATCGATACCGACATCGGCGGGGACATCGACGACGCGCTGGCCCTGGCCCTCGCGCTCAATTCCCCGGAAATAAACCTTGTGGGGATCACCACCAACTATCTGTCAAACCAGTGGCGCACCGACCTGACCCGGGAGATGCTCGCGGCGTTCGGGCGCGCCGACATCGAGGTGGCGATGGGGGCGGAGAAGCCCCTCCTCGGCTGGTGGGACGATAACCGCACCCTGCCCAAGCGGCCGGTCAGCCTCGCGCGGGACGGCCGGGAGCTGCCCTGCGCCTGCGACTATATCGTGGAAAAGGCGGAGCGGGCGGAGGGCCTCACCATCGTGGCCATCGGTCCGATGACCAGCGTGGGCCTGGCCTTCGCCAAGGCGCCGCACATCGCCGGGAGGGTGCGGGTGGTGCTGATGGGGGGACAAACGGACAAGGCGTTTCCCGAATGGAACATCCAGTGCGATCCGGAGGCGGCGGCGATTGTGTTCGCCTCCGGCGCGCCGATCACCATGGTCGGGCTGGACGTAACCAACCGCTGTACCTTCACCATGGAGGACATCGCCGCGATCAAGGCGGCGGACAACCCCCGCGCCCGGCACCTTTCCCACATGCTGGACGATTTTCTGGACAGGTTCGGGTTCATGCCGGTGCTGCACGATCCGCTGGCCATGTCGGTGTTGCTGTGGGACGATCTGCTGACCTTTGAAGACAAGCTGATCCGGGTGGAGACCGCCGGCGCCTTTACCCGCGGCGTGACCGTGGACGCAAGCTGGGGACATACGGAGCGAAACGCCCGCGTGGCGGTGGATGTGAAGCCGGAGGCCTTCAAATGTCGGCTGCTGGAGCGGCTGACAAGATAATTCACCCTCATGGGAAAGGAAGGATAGCAATGAAAAAACTGGCCCTCATCGGCGGCGGCAGCGTACGCACCTACTATTTCGTGGAGTCCCTGGTGAAATTCCACGAGGAGCTGGGGCTCGGATCCCTGTACATCATGGACAACGACCCCGAAAAGCTGCGCATCTTCGGCGGCATGGGCGAATATCTGGTGAAAAAGGCGGACAGCCGGCTGGAGGTGGCGCTGACGGAGGATTTCACCGAAGCGGTGACCGGCGCCGACTACGTGGTGACCACCCTGCGCGTCGGGCAGGACGAAGCCCGCTGCAAGGACGAGCGGATTGCGCTGGATATGGGCCTCATCGGCCAGGAAACCACCGGCGCGGGCGGCTACTCCTACGCCACCCGCACCATCCCGACCATCCTCGAGTACATGCGGATTATCAAGGAGAAGAGCAATAACGCAACCGTCTTTAACTTCACCAATCCCTCCGGCCTGGTGACGCAGGCGATTGTGGACGCCGGCTACGACAACGTCATCGGCATCTGCGACAACGCGACCGGCATCAAGATCGATCTGTCCAACGCGCTGAAGATCAATGCGAGCGAGATGGTGGTGGGGGTATACGGGCTGAACCATCTGTCCTGGGCGAACAGCGTGGAGATCGGCGGCGTGGACGTGCTGCCCCGCCTGATGGGCAACGAGGACTTTATCCGGGGCTTCCACCAGTTCGATTATTTCGACCGCGGCCTGATCCGCCGCCTGGGGGAAATCCCGAACGGCTACCTCTATTACTTCTACCACCGCGAACGCGCGCTCAAAAACCTGCTGGCTTCCCCGATGTCCCGCGGGGAAAGCATCAAGGCGATCAACGACAGGATGATGGCCGAGCTGCGCCGGGTGGATCTCGGCGCCGAGATGGAGCGCGCCGTCGAAATCTATCATCACTATATGCACGAGCGCGAGGGCAGCTACATGAGCATCGAGCTGGGCAACGGGCATCGGCACTTTGCGCCGCCGGATGCCGACAAGCTCGGAATCCGCGAGCTGCTGGGGAATCGGCCCTTCAACGAGGTGTACGAAGGGTATGCCGGCGTGGTGTTCAACTACATCGACAGCGTCAACCACGACAAGGGCATCGACCTGGCGGTCAGCGTGGCCAATCACGGCGCGGTCGAAGGGCTGGCGGACGACGACGTGGTCGAGGTCACCTGCACCATCGACAAGGACGGCGCCCATCCGATGCCCTTCCGCAGCCTGCCGGAAAGCAATATGCTGCTGGTGCACACCATCAAACGGTACGAGAAGCTGACCGTGGAAGCGGTGAAGCATAAGTCCAAGGAGCTTGCCGTCGAGGCGCTGACGATTCACCCGCTGGTCAGCTCCTATTCGCTGGCCAAGGAGCTGGTGGACAAATACTGCGAAGTGAACAAGCCCTTTACCGGCGAATGGAAGTGAGCCGGCAAAGGCTGCCGAGCGGATGGAAGCGGGCCAATGAGCCGGCAAAGGTTCTCCGCCCCTTCCCGGGCGGTTCCCCGAAAGGCGCTGGGGACGGGGCCGCCGGGAGGAAAGGCCCTCCTGCGGGACGGAGAAAAGGGAGCGTGTCAGAGAGCGCGTCAAAACGGCGTAGCGGAGAGACGGAAAGGCAGGGATAAAATGACCGATGTTTTGTGTGTGGCCGAATGCTGCTGCGATATCATTTTCGGCGGGCTGGACAGGGTGCCCGCTCCCGGGGAAGAGGAATACTGCCGGGAATTCTGCGTCAAGGCGGGCGGAGGTGCCAACACCGCCATGGGGCTGGCCAGGCTCGGGGCGGATGTCAAGCTGGCGACCCGTCTGGGGCAGGACGCGATGGGCGGGATGGCTGCGGAGTTTATCCGCAAAACGGGGGTGGACATGTCCGCCGTCCGGATGGACGCCTCCGCCGTGACGCCGGTGTCCGCGGTGCTTTCCACCCGGGAGGACCGCTGCTTCGCCTCCTACGGCGGGGACGGGGGCGATTTCCTGGATCCGGCCGGGCTGGAGGACTATATCCGGGAAAGCCGGCACGTCCATACCTATGTCGGGTACTGCCGCCGGTACCCGATTATCGAGCTGTGCGAAAAGCATGGGAAAACCCTGTCCCTGGATACCTCGTTTTACGACAGCACCCAGCTTGAATCCACCCGGGACGCGTTGTCCCACTGCCGGATTTTCACGCCGAACGAGACGGAAGCCTGCGCCCTGGCGCAGACCGGCGACGTGATGAAAGCGCTGGATATCCTTTCGGCGGAATGCCCGCATGTGGTCATCACGCTGGGCGGGGCCGGCAGCGTCACCAAAGCGGAAGGCAGGGTGTACCGCGCCCTTCCGGCCAGGGTGCCCTGCGTCAAGGACAGCACCGGCGCGGGCGACCTGTTCTGCGCGGGATATATCTACGGGTTCCTGCAGGGGTGGGACGTGCAGAAAACGCTGGATTTTGCCTCGAAATCCGGCGGCCTGGCGGTCACCTACTACGGAGGGATTGACGAGAGCTATACGTTCGAAAACGTGTCGCGGCTGACATTTTGACCGCGCCGGACGGAAAGGGGATCCCCATGGCCTATACCAAACCGATTATTGACGCGCACACCCATGTGCTGCATTCCAACGACGGGATCGATTACCTGTTGAAGATCACCGGCGGCTACGGCTACCGGCAGGCCAATATCCTGGCGGCCGAGAGCTGCCGGGAGGACGGCTACACCGGCGGCGCGCAGAACGCCCAGGCGCTGCTGCTCAAAGCCCGCCGCCCCGACTGGTGGGCCTTCGGCAGCCTGAACCACCACGACGGCGACCTGGGCGGGCAGCTCAGGATGCTGATTGACCTGGGCTTCGACGGCCTGAAGATGATCGAGGGCAAGCCGGATACCTATAAGCGGCTGGGAAGTCGGCCGATCAACGGGCCGGAATACGACGCGGTTTACGCCGCGGCGGAAAGCGCCGGCTTTCCGCTGCTGATGCATGTGGGCGACCCGCCTGAGCTCTGGGATGCGGATAACGCCCCGGAGTTTGCCCGGGAGCACGGCTGGCTGTATACGGGTGCGGGCTATCCCGCGCCGGAAGAGCTGTACGCCCAGGTGGAGGATATCCTGGCCCGGTTCCCCCGGCTCAAGGTCATCCTCGCCCATTTTTTCTTTCTGTCGGATAACCGGGAGCGGGCCGACCGCTTCCTGGACCGGCATCCGAACGCCCTGTTTGACCTTACCCCCGGCACCGAAATGTTTCGGAACTTTGCCCGCGACCCGGCGGCCTGGCGGGATTTTTTCCTGCGCCGTCAGGATCGCCTGGTCTTCGGCACCGACAACTGGGATGTGCTGACCGAACAGGAGCAGAAGGATAAGGACGACATCAACCGGATGCTCCGCACCTTCCTGGAAGAAGGCGGGCCCTATGAAATCTGGGGCTGGAAGCTGCACGGCGTCGGCCTGCCCGAGGAGGCGCTGGACCGGATCTACCGGGAGAATTTCCGCCGGGTGGCGGGGGAGGAACCCCGGCCGGTGAACCGCCCCCTGGTGCTGGATTTTGTGCGCCGCCGGCTGGAGCAGGCCGGCCGCTTCGGCTGCACCGGACAGGAAAAGCGGGACCTGCGGGAGATCGCCGACGCGCTGGAAGGGATGTAAGGCGGCGGGCCGAATATGGGCGGGGGGATTCCCCGCGGAGGTGGGTGTCTGTGAAAAAAGCAACGCAGCCGGCTTCTCCGGCTTCTTCGGCCTCTTTGGCCTCGGCGGAGGGCGCCGCGGGCGGCGGGAAGGCGGGCGGCAGGCAGCCCTACGGGCGGATGCTTCTGCTGATCGCCGTCTGGGGGTCCTTCGCCGCCGTCAACCGACTGGCGCTGAACACGCTGGACGTTTTTCAGGTTTCCTTTTATACCTTTGCCATCGCCTTTGCCGCGCTGGCTGTCTGGATGCTGGCGGCGGGGAAATTTCCGCTTCTGGCCAGGCTCAGCGCACGGCAGTGGTTTTGGCTGGGAATCCTTTCGGTTCTGTCGTTTCTGTATTATTTTTTGTATTCGCTTTCCCTGTCGATGACCAATCCGGTGACGGCCTCTTCCATCAACTACCTGTTCCCTGTGTTTATCACGCTGCTGGCCGTGCCGGTCAATCGGGAACCGATGACGGCGGGCAAGGGGGTTTCGGTGGCGCTCGGCTTCGCGGGCATGGTGCTCATCGTCACAAACGGGGATTTTTCCTCCCTGCAGATCGACAGCGTCCCCGGCGTGCTGCTCGCCCTGACGGCCTCCGTCTGCTGGGCGCTGTTTTCCGCCCTGGGCAAGATGGCCGAGGTGGATATCGTGGTCAGCAATTTCCTTTACGCCGGCGCGGCGCTTGTCTTTTCCGCCGTCCTGCTGGGCGTTTGCTCGGGGCCGGCCGTCCCCTCGCCGGCCGCCCTGGCTTCCATCGCCTGGAATTCCGTGATGAATTTCTGCGTGGCGTATTTCCTCTGGTTCCGGATTTTGCGCACCGCAAAGGCGTCCTTTGCGGCCAGCATGTCCTTCATCACGCCGTTTGCCACCCTCCTTTTCATCGCCCTGCTGCTGCATGAGCCGATCACTTTGGCCAATATAGCGGGGCTGGCGATCATTGTGCTCGGCGTGGCGGCGCAGAACCTGAAATGCCTGCGGCCAAAGGGCAAAAAATCGCCGGACGCCGCGGCTCGCCGGTAAAGAGATCATCTAAAAGAAAGGCTGCGCGCCATCCTGAAGCCTGCCGGCGTGGTCCCGGCTCCCCGGGTTCCGGTGAATCCGCGCATATTCTGCGTATATCCGCCTGCATCCGCGTACATCCGTCTGCATCCGCCCACTTCCACGTACAATCACGTACATCTACGGACATCTACATACATCTACATACATGCGCACGAATCTCACATTACACAAAAACTTTATAGATAACACTTGCATTTTATCGAACAATGTGCTAGTATGAATTTGCGAGAACGATTAACCGGGGGAATATGCCCAATGCGGTATCGTTTTCTCAATGGCCGGTTGCCGAAACCGGTCAACCATTGGTAGATTGGCGGCCGGCGGCCGGTGCGTTATGCCCGCCGAAGCGGCGCCATCTTCCGGGTACATAATTTCTATAATTGGAAGGGGTTTCTGCAATGAAAAGGAAAATTCTCGGCATTGTTCTGGCGGGAGCCGTGGCGCTTGCGCTGAGCGCCTGCTCTTCGGAAGGCGAAACTTCCACTCCAGACACCACCACTACCAGCAGCACCACGGGCACCACCCAGGCGACCGAACCCGCCGAAGAAGCGGTTCAGGGCACGTTCCGCGAGGCGTATGTGGGCGACCGCGAGCAGGGGCCGGAGTGGTTTTACATGTACGATAACGACGGCACCGGCTGGAGGGAGCTGGTAACGGCGGAGTCGCTGGCCGAGTTTAATCCGGACGCCGGGTATGACGGGTACGGCGACAACTGGCGTCTGCCCTACGAAGAGGGCGACGGCAAGGACGACGGCAATAACGCGGACTATACCTCCTTCACCGAATGGGACGGGGTCAAGGCTGACTTCTCCGGCAACAACGGCCAGACCAAGCTGGCTGTCGTGTATGAGGCGCAGGCGGACGGCACCCTGAAGATCGGCCCGTGGCAGTATGGCGCTTACAATGTGGATGAAGAGTACAACTTCATCGAGCTGGATCAGTATTCCCCGAACGTGACCGTGCAGATCCTCCACAACGACGAGGAGCTGTACAGCGCGGAGTCCAAGACGATGGACGGCCAGAGCAGTTCCATGACTGTGGAGGTCAAAGCGGGCGACAAGATCTATTTCGTCGCTTCCTCCGGCGGCAACGCGATGGAGACGCTGGTTTCCTTCGACACCATCGACGTGACCGTGGCCTGAGCCGGTCAAACGCAGCTTGTCCGGCCGGGAACCGGAATGAAAACGCTGGCCGCCGCCTCCGCCGTTTCTGCGGCGGGGGCGGCGTTGCTTTGCTTCGGAACCCAACGGCCTTGCCGGTGAAGAATGCCGTAAAAAGCTTTCGCGTCGCGTGTCGGGCGGCCGCGGGCTGCGGATAAGAAAGCCGGCAGTCAGCAGAGACAGCAGAGACAGCAGAAATAGCAGAAATATTTGTTAAGGGCGGGAATTTCGCGTTTACGGGCGGCAGGGCATTTGACGCGAGCGGCGAAATGTTTCCATGCGTCTTTCGACCACCGGATGGATGAGGGGATTGGCAGGGGAAATCACGACTGCAAGCCCCATAGCTCATAAGGCTGCCGGTCTGCGCGCCTTTGCCGGTTCCCGGATACAGGAGCCTGGCATAATCGTAAAACGCCGCGAATAGCGGGGCCAAAATTGCCGGAAGCCAAGTATAATTGCCGCTGCTCAACGCGGTTTCAGCATCCCCGGGGTGATGGCAGCGCCGCCGCCGTCAGGCAGAAGCGGATTATGTTGCTGGAAAATCGGCCGGTAAGGCCCTTTAGGGCCTGTTCAAGCCGCCGGCTTCGCGCTCCGTTCCCTTTTTGATTTCTATAAAAAAGGCATACCAACGCCGGGGAAAATATGTTATACTGACTTTGTCCGACGGGCAGAGCGGCCGCCGCTGTGTTTTCTGCGGCGGGTAAAACGTTTACTCAACCCCCCTTTTGCCGGCCTTGCGGCGATAAGCTCCCGACGGAGCGGGGGCCTGTTCGCGGGAATGCCGCCGCGCCCCGCTGACGGACAAATTCATCGCTGCTGCAAGCAGGACAAGGGTAAAGGAGAGAAACCAATGAAAATTCTGAATTTCGGCTCGCTCAATCTCGACAACGTGTATTCGGTGGACCATTTTGTCCGCGCCGGGGAAACCCTTTCCTCCTTCAAGCTGGAGAGATTCAGCGGCGGCAAAGGGCTGAACCAGTCCCTTGCCCTAGCCCGCGCGGGCGCGCAGGTATACCATGCCGGGTGCATCGGCGCGGACGGGCGGCAGCTGCTCGACCTGCTCACGGAGAGCGGGGCGGACACCCGCTTTGTCCGCTGCGTGGAAGGGCCGAGCGGCCACGCCGTGATCCAGGTGGATAAAAAGGGACAGAACTGCATCCTGCTGTACGGCGGCGCCAACCAGGCGGTTACCGAACCGTTTGTGGACGAGGTGCTGGCGTCGTTTGACGCGGGCGACGTGCTGCTGCTTCAAAATGAGATCAACTGCCTGGACTATATTGTGGAAAAGGCGTCGGCCAGGGGGATGCGGATCGCCCTGAACCCCTCCCCCATCAGCGAAAACCTGTTCCGGCTGCCGCTTGAAAAAATCACCTATTTTATCCTTAATGAAATTGAGGGCCGGGAGATCGCCGGCCGGGAAGCGCCCGAGGAGATCCTCGCCGAATTCCGCCGCCGGTTCCCGGACTGCGTGGTGGTGCTCACCCTGGGCAGGGACGGCGCGGTGTACGACGACGGAACCACCCGCTGCCGGCACGGGATTTACGATGTGCCGGTGGCGGACACCACGGCGGCCGGCGACACCTTTACCGGCTACTTCCTCACCTGCATCACGAACGGGGAGGCGCCCGCCTCCGCGCTGGAAAAGGCGTCGATCGCCTCTTCCCTGGCGGTGTCGGTCAAGGGCGCGGCGCCCTCCATTCCGACGATGGCGCAGGTGCTGGAGGCCGATCTGCCGCTGAGCCGCTGAATCCGGCGAGGGCCGCGCCGCTCCGCCGGGCAGGCGGGAAACGGGCCTTGCGCGGGGAGACTGGAATAAGGATTGGATGATGATATGGCAAATCTGAACATAGATTTTGTGGAGATGCTCGGCAAGCCGGATTTCGGCAAGGGCACGGCCTCCTTCCGTGAATTTGAGAAAGCGTTCGTCGCGGTGCGGGAAAAAATCGAAGCGGCGATTTATACGCCGATCGCCCCGCTGGCCATCGAGGCGTATGTGACCAGGGAGCCGGTCCCCTATGCCGAGCGGACCGCCGGCCGCCGCATCACCCCGCAGATCGGGGAGACCTGGGGGGAGCTGTTCGATTGCGCGTGGTTCCACTTCCGGGGGCAGGTCCCGCCGGAGGGGCGGGGGAAGAAAGTGTCCCTGCTGATCGACTTTTCGGGCGAAGGGCTGGTTTACGACAGCAACGGGGAGCCCCTTAAGGGACTGACCAGCGTGACCACCACCGACGAGTTCCCCCTCGGCCTTTGGGGGAAGAAAACGGTGGAGGTCAGCGAGTGCTCCTCCGGCGGCGAGCCGATCGACCTGTGGGTGGACGCGGGCTGCAACGACCTCCAGGGCCAGTACCGCAACGACGGCCGGGTGAAAGAGGCGGCGATCGTGACGGTGGACAGCCTGGCCCGCGACCTGTTTTACGATTTCACCGTCTGCCTGAGCCTGTATGTCGGCCTGTGCGAAAACGACGACCCTTACGCCGACGAGGTGCTGCCTTCCCTGCTCAGGGCGTCCCGGCTGCTGGAGACGGTTACCCCGGCGGCCATGGAGGCGGCGCGGGAGGAGCTTGGCCAGGTTCTGCAGCGGGAGAACGAAACCATCGAGCTGCAGTATTCCTCCATCGGCCACTCCCACCTCGACCTGATCTTCCTGTGGCCGGAGCGGGAGACCATCCGCAAGGGGGCCCGCACCTATTCCACCGCCCTGTACCTGATGGAAAAATACCCGTTTTATAAATTCGGGTGCAGCCAGCCCCAGGTCTATGTCTGGATGCGGGACCATTACCCCTCCATTTACCGCCGGATCCGGCAGCGGGAGAAGGAGGGGCGCTGGGAATGCCAGGGCTGCTTCTGGGTGGAGATGGACACCAACCTGCCTTCCGGCGAGTCGCTGGTCCGCCAGATTTTATACGGCAAGCGCTTTTTCCTCCAGGAGTTCGGCAAGGAGATGAAGGTGGGTTTCCTGCCCGATGTGTTCGGCTATTCGGCCGCCCTGCCGCAGCTTCTGGTCAAGAGCGGGACCCCGTACTTTATGACCCAGAAGCTGTCGATGAACGACACCAACCGCTTCCCGCGGCATACCTTCCTCTGGCAGGGAATCGACGGCAGCGAGGTGCTGACCCATATGCTGCCGGAGGACAGCTACAACAGCGCCGCCGTGCCCCAGATGGCGATTTACGGCCTGCACCACTATACCGACCTGGACCGCTGCGGCGAAGCGCTGCAGCTGTTCGGCATCGGCGACGGCGGCGGGGGGCCGGGCTACGAGCATCTGGAACGGCTCCAAAGGCAGAAAAACCTCAAGGGCGTGCCGCCGCTGCGCCCGGAATTCTGCATCGACTTCTTCGAGAGGATCAACCGCCGGCGGGACACCTACCGCCGCTGGGTGGGCGAACTGTATTTTGAACGGCATCAGGGCACGTATACCTCGATCGCCAAAGGCAAATGGTACAACCGGCAGGCGGAAATCAAGCTGCACCACGCCGAGTGGCTGTATGCCATGGCCTCCCTGCGCTGCGGCGTGGCCTATCCGCACGACCGGCTGGAGGAGATCTGGAAGGAAATCCTGCTCTATCAATTCCACGACTGCCTGCCCGGCTCCGCCATCAAACGGGCATATGAGGAAACCCATGCCCGCTACCGCGCCCTGCTGGAGGAACTGGACGGGAGGATTGCCGAGGCCAAGGCCCTTCTGGCCGGCGGGATGGATACGGCGGGAGCCCTGGAGCCGGTCGCGGTGTTCAACCCCACTTCCTGGGAACGCACGGAGGTCATCGAGGTCGGGGGCCGTCAGACGTCCGTTACCGTGCCGCCGCTGGGCTGCACGACGGTGGACCTCGCCGGCCTGCCGGCCGTTGCCACGGCGGAGGCCCCGGCCGACCGGCTGGAAAACGAAGAGCTGCGGGTCCTCTTCCGGGAGGACGGCACCATCGCCTCGCTCTACGACAAAGAGGCGGAACGGGAAATCCTGCGGGAAAATACGGTTGGTAATGCCCTCAGGCTTTATGACGATGAGTATACGCACTGGGATATCAACAAGAACTATCTGACCTGCGCGCCCGAACAGGCGAGGCTGGTTTCCGCCCGGGGCTTCGTCCGGGGCGCGGTCAAAGGCATCGTCATGGACTATACCATTGGGCAGTCGAAGATTTCTCAGACCGTCACCCTGCATGACGGCTCGAAACAGCTGAACTTTGACACGACGGTGGAATGGAACGAAACGTATAAAATGCTGCGTTCCTCCTTCCCGGTAGAGATCGTGGCCGATTCCGCCCGCTGCGAAATCCAGTACGGGTATATCCGGCGGCCGACCCATCAGAACACCACCTGGGACCAGGCGAAGTTCGAGGTCTGCGCCCACCGCTATGTGGACCTAGCCGACAGCGGCTACGGCGTCGCCATGCTGAACAACGGCAAATACGGCTATAAGATTTGGGATAATGTGCTGGACATCGACCTGCTCCGCAGCCAGATGTGCCCCTGCGAGGACGGCGACCGGGGCGTGCATTCCTTTACGTACGCCATCCTGCCCCATGCCGGCGACGTGATCGAGGGCGGCGTGGTGCGCGCAGGATACGCGCTGAACATGCCGCTGCTGACGGCCGCCGTCCCGCCGGCCGCAGGGGGGACGCTGCCCGCGGCGGATACGCTGGCCGGCGTTGACTGCCCGAACGTGATTCTGGACGCGGTGAAGGCCGCGGAGGATACCGATGGGTGGATCCTCCGGCTGTACGAGGCCGGAGGACGCCGGACGAAAGCGCGCGTTTCCCTCAACGGCCTGCGGGCGGTGTGCCTGACCGACCTTCTGGAGCGCCCGGCGGCCCCGGAAAAGGCCGGCGGGTTTGCTGCCGGGGAAAGCGGGTTTACGCTGGACTTCCATCCCTTCGAGGTGCATACGGTGCTGGTGCGCAAGGCGGAATAGGGGGTTCTGCGGCGGAACCGGCGGGTTTTCCCTCCGGTTCCGCCGCCTCCCGCACAGACCCGCGCCCGGCCGGGGAACGGGCGGGCAGAGGGCGCGCACGAGGAAGGGGCAAGCAGGAAGCGGCGGAGAGGCAAGGAAGGCAACGGATACAGTAAGGAGAAAGAAGAAGGATCAAAGAAAAGCAAAGAGAGGGAGGGAAAGCCGGGGGAAGCAGGG
The DNA here is from genome assembly GCA_904419875.1 of Candidatus Avimonas caecicola. Taxonomy (GTDB): domain Bacteria; phylum Bacillota; class Clostridia; order Oscillospirales; family Acutalibacteraceae; genus Avimonas; species Avimonas caecicola. Next base: position 47,628 of record CAJFTG010000006.1, read on the forward strand.
GGAAGCAGGGAAACGAAGAGAAACAGGGGAACAGGGGGAACAGAGGGAACAGAGGGAGCAGGGAAAAGCGGAAGGAAAGGGAAATCCCGGAAAATTGAAAAAAGTGCAATTGCCGCAAGGTAAACGTTTTCACATAGCTTCGGCTGCACTTTTTTCTATTTCGACGGAAAAGAAATGGATGTTTCACAGGGCAACGTCTTGTTTTTTTGAAGGATTTCGAGTATAATATCTACAATCCCTGCTTGGTTTGTTCACTGCTGCCGCTGTTTTTCCTCTTATTCTGGTGAAAATGCGGCAAAATCGGCGGGTGAGCGCGGAAATTCCGGCGTTCCGAATGGAACGGCAGAGTTGACAATTTTCATTTTATGTTATACTATAAGGTAAACGATTACGCATCGTTTGCCCGCGGAGGGTGGAAATCTTGAAAAAGAATTTGTCGATAAAGGATATTTCGGCAATGTCGGGGGTTTCCATTGCGACGGTGTCCCGGATCATCAACGGGAACGGCCGGTATTCCAAGGAGACGGAAGAAAAGGTCAAGGCCATCATCAAGGAGCATCACTATGTTCCCAGCATGGTCGCCAAGGGACTGCGCACGCACCGGATGGACAACATCGGGATAATCGTGCCGGACATCACCAACGAGTTTTTTGTGAAGCTGGTGCATGAAATCGAGTCCTCGCTCTTCGCCTCGTCCTACTCCTCGCTGATCTGCAATACCAACGAAAATGTGGAAGTGGAGCAGAAGTACCTGCAGATGCTCAAGATGCAGAACGTCAGCGGGATCATCTATATTTCCGGCGGGTATCACAGTGATTACAAGGAGCTGGCGGAGATGCCCACGGTGTTTATCGACCGTGTGCCCAACCGCACCCGCAATGCCGAAAAATTTGTGATGATCGAGTCGGACAACCGGCAGGGGGGCTACATCGCCACCCGGGAGCTGCTGGAAAAGGGCTGCCGGAAGATCGTCATGCTGACCGACCGCCGCCGCCTCTCCAGCCAGACGGAACGGATCGAAGGATACACGGCGGCCCACGCGGATTACCACGTCCCCTTTGAGGAAAGCTATATTGTCGACCTGGATACCATCGACTTCAAAAGCGCGCACGAGAAAATCAGCGAGCTGCTGGATGAAGGTCTGGCCTTCGACGGGGTATTCGCCACCACCGACTGGCTGGCCCTCGGCGCGTACGTGGCGCTGGCCGCGCGGCGCATCCGGGTGCCCGATCAGGTGAAGATCGTCGGCTTTGACGACATCTCGGTGTCGGAGTTCAACGCGCTCCCGATTACCACGGTGCACCAGCAGGTGGATATCATCGCCCAGACGGCGGTGAAATCCATACTTCAGCTGGTGCAGAACAAGCCGGTGAAAAACCGGATGAACGTGGTGCCGGTCTATCTGGTAAAACGGCAGTCCACCTGAATCGGCGGCAGGGCCGTCCGGTTCGGGCCGGCGGAAAGGCGCGGCAGCGCGGCGGAACGCGGCTTGCCCCCCCTTGGGCGGGCCGTGCGGCGCCTGCCTTTTTGTCGTCGATGAGTAAACGTTTACACTGCCCGGTTTCGGCCCTCTGCCCACAGGCGCCGCTTTGGACAGGGTGCGGGGGCGGCGCGAGGGAAAACGGCCGGGAACGGCCGGAGGACCCCGCGCACGGAAAGCGGCCGAAGGGCGGTCGGGAGGCGGCCGGAGGACAGGGACGCGGGGCGGCGCTTCCGGGCCGTCACGGGAAGGCCGGTCATTCCACCCGCCGGCCTCCGCAGTTTTAATAAAAGACACACAGGGAAGGGCCCCATGAGGGCCCCTGTTGGGAAGAGAGGATGATCCGCCGTGAATACGCTGCAGGGAAAACAGCCCCCGCTGTTTTCCGCTTCGCTGATGTGCATGAACATGCTCGAAATGAAGGAACAATTCCGGGTGCTGAACGAACGGGTGCAGATGTACCATGTGGATATCATGGACGGGCATTTCTGCAAGAACATCACCCTGTCCCCGGACTTTGTCAAGGTCTGCGCGTCGGCGGCGAAGCGGCCGATCGACGTTCATCTGATGGTGGAGCATCCGGGGGATTTCCTCGACCAGCTGATCCGGTCGGGGGCGCACTGCATTTCCCCCCACGCGGAAACCATTAACGTGGACGCTTTCCGCACCATTGACAAGATCAAGTCGGCGGGCTGCCGGATGGGCGTGGTGCTGAACCCCTCCACCCCGCTGAGTTATGTTGCGCACTATCTGAACCATATCGACCTGCTGACCATTATGACGGTGGACGTGGGGTACTCGGGGGGGAAATTCATCCCCGAGATGCTGGAGAAAATCCGGGAGGCCGTCCGCATCCGGGAAGAGCGGGGGCTGCATTACCTCATCCAGGTGGACGGCGCCTGCAATGCGGAAAATTTCAGGGCGATGGACGAGGCCGGGGCGGAAGTCTATGTGGTCGGCAACACCGGTTTGTTCGCCATGGACCCCGACCTGGAGCGCGCGGCGGACATCCTGTATGGGAATTTCGCCCGTGAGACCGGGCGCGCCCTGTAACGGCCAGCCTTGTTGATTGGCAAAGAGAGAAGCCGCGCCGTCCTCCATGACGGCGAAAGGCGCGGCGGTGGGGAGTATGGGGAGTATTCGGAGGCAAGGGAAGACCCCGTCGGGGGGACGGCAAGGGAGGAATTGGCCAATGCGACCGCAGTGCATACTGGGCATGGACATCGGCGGCACAAATGTCCGCGCCGGTCTTGTGGACCGGGAAAACCACCTGTATCATTTCCGGATTATCAACACACAGTCCATGCGGGACGGCGTGAACGGCAAAAGCTTTGTGGAAAACCTGACCGACCGCATCGAGGCGTATATCCGCACCCACGGGGATCGGTTCGACGTGGTCGGCATCTCGGCCGGTTTTCCCTCCACCATTGACAAAAGCCGGCGGGTCGTCCTGTCCACCCCCAATATCGAGGGGCTCAACGACGTGCCGATAGCGGACATTCTGGAAAAAAGGCTGGGGATCCCCGCGTATGTCAACCGGGATGTCAACATGCTGTTTTACCGTGACCTGCATCAGTTTCATATCGACAATTGCTGCATTGCGCTGGGCTGTTATATCGGCACCGGTTTCGGAAACGCCGTGTACGTCAGGGGGGAAATCCTGCAGGGAAAAAACGGGGCGGCCGGCGAACTGGGGCATATTCCCATAGCCGGGCTGAAAACCCGCTGCGGCTGCGGCAATGAGTCCTGCGCCGAAACCATCGCCTCCGGCCGGTATCTGGAGGCCCTCGCGGCGGAAAAGTTTCCGGATGTGCCGATCGGCAAGGTGTTCACCAAATACGCCGACCATCCCTTGATTCAGGAGTTTATCGAGTACCTTTCGCTGCCGGTTGCCGCCGAAATCAATATTTTCGACCCGGATTACATTGTCCTGGGCGGCGGCATTCTGCAGATGGAGCACTTCCCCGTGGACGCCCTGGAAAAATATATTGTCCGGCATTCCCGCAAGCCGTATCCGGCGGAAAACCTGACGCTGCTGTATTCGGAGGCGGCGCAGGAGAACGGCGTGCTGGGAGCAGGGATTTACGGCTTTGCCGCCCGGGAACAGGCGAACAAGGACTCCGCCCTGCAGAGGCGGGCATAGCCCCGCGGGACGGCGGGAGGCAACAGGGGAACAGGGCCGGGAAGAGCATCAAAGGAAAGGAAGGCGCGTGCCGTGATTGCAATTGCCAACGACCATGTAGGCTTGGAACTCAAGGCCAAAATCACCGAGCTGCTGGAGAAAAAGGGGCTGGAATACAAGGATTTCGGCGCCTATACCGGCGAACGCACCGATTATCCGGTGTATGCCCAGCAGGCGGCGGACGCGGTGGCGGCCGGCGAATGCGACCGCGGAATCCTGATCTGCGGCACCGGCGTGGGGATTTCCCTGGCCGCCAACAAGGTGCCGGGCATCCGTTGCGTGGTGTGCAGCGACTGCTACAGCGCCAAGCTTTCCCGCCAGCATAACAACACCAACATGCTCGCCATGGGCGCGCGGGTGGTGGGGCCCGACCTCGCGCAGATGATCGCCGAAATCTGGCTGGATACGGCATACGAAGGAGGGCGGCATCAGCGGCGCCTGGATATGATCGCCCGGATTGAAGAGGGCGGAAAGGTCTATTAATCCGACGCTCCGCCGGGGGGCGGACGCCGGGAGGGGAGGGGGAGGCGCATGGTCAGCTTTGACGGGCAGGTATGGCGGCTGCAGAACGACAGCATCGTTTACGCCGTCGGCCTGTTTGGCCGGCAGGTGGCGCAGATCGGGCTGCTTCCGGCGGATTCGCCGCTTCCCCTTTCCCCGGAGACGGCTCGGCGCCGGTGGGAGCTGCTTCCGGCGGAAGTATACCTTAATGTAAACGACGAAGGGCTGGAATACTGCCACAACGCGCGGTACCTCCGCCCGCAGGCCAGCGAACGGGCCGTTTACAAGGACTATTACGTGCAGACCCATTGGGACAGCAGCGAGCTGGTCATCGTCCTGGCGGACGAAGGGTCGGGAGCGATGATCGAGCTGCATTACCGGCTGCACCACCAGTCGCCGGCCCTGATCCGGTATACGGTGGTGCGCAACGCCGGGACGAAGCCCCTCAAGCTCAACCATGTCTCCTCCTTCACCCTCCATCATTTCCCGTATCTGCCGAAAACGGAGGGGATGGACGAGCTGTATCTGCACAGCTTCCCTTCCCAATGGGATTACGAGGCGGAGCACCGCCGGGACTCCTTTGCGCGGCTGGGACTCTATCCCTCCTGCTGCCGGAAGGCGTTCCATGTGGAAAGCAGCTCCGCGTGGACCTGCGGGGAGTATATCCCCACCTTTGCCGTGGAGGAGCCCGCCGCGGGAGTGACCTGGGCGGTGGAGCTTCAGCACAGCTTTGCCTGGCGCTTTGAACTGGGCGCCGGCGGGCTGGAGGGCGAACATTATTACTATATGCAGGGGGGATGCGCGAACACCCGGCACGCCGGCTGGTCGGTCACCCTCCCGCCGCAGGGATGCTTTGAAACCCCGGCCTGCGCGCTGGTGGCCGTGCGGGGCGGGCTGGACGAGGCGATGAACGCCCTGCATGCCCACCGGCTGCAGGTCTTCCTGCGGAAAAACGACCTCGACAAAGCCCTGCCGGTCGTCTATAACGAATATATCGCGTCGGGCGGAGACGCCGACGAAAGGTCGGTGCGGGAGCAGATCCCCTATGCGCAAAACATGGGGGCGGAATGCTTCGTCCTCGATTCCGGCTGGTATGCCTCCAAGGGGACGGGGGACGCCCGTTCGGAATGGTGGCTGACGGTGGGGGACTGGGAAGCGCCCGCCGCGCGCTGGCCGCAGGGGCTGGAGGAAACGGCCCGGCTGATCCGCCAAAGGGGGATGATCCCGGGGATCTGGCTGGAGCCGGAATGCGTCGGCCGGCTGTCGAAGGCGTTTGACGACCCGGACCTGCCCCTGATGCGGGTGGGGGGCCGGCCGGTAGAGGACGACAACCGCCGTTTCCTCAATTTTGCGGACCCGCGGGCACGGGAACGGATGGACGGCGTGATCGGCCGCCTGGTCGGGATGGGCTTCGGGTATTTCAAATTTGATTTCAACAGCGACTATTTCCCCGGCTGCGACAACGCCGAAGGAAGCCCGGTCCACGGCGGCCTGCTCCATGCGCGGGCCTATGCGGCGTGGCTGCGGGACTTGCGGCGGCGGTATCCCGACATCCTGATTGAAAATTGCGCCAGCGGCGGCATGCGGATGGATTACGGCATCCTGCCGTACGCCAACCTGACGTCGATCTCCGACCAGGGGGACATCGGCTGCCTGGCCAACCTGTTTTACAGCGTCAGCCGGGTGGTGCATCCGCTGCAAATGGGGAACTGGAGCCTGCTGTACCCGCAGCAGACCGAGGCGCAGATGGGGCTTTCCCTGATGAATTCCATGCTGGGGCGGATGACCCTGGGCGGCGACATCACCCGGCTGAAGCCCGGCCAGATGAAGCTCGTCCAGCGGGCGACCGCCCTGTACAAAAGCTACCGAAACCGGCTGGCCTACAATCCGCGCGTGTATCACCTGACCCCCGACCTTCCCCAATACACGAACGAGGGGATGCTGGCGCTGGAAATCAGCTGCCGGGAGGGACGGCACCTGTTCCTCGCCGTCTGGCGGCTGAACACGGCGGAGACGGGCCTCACCCTCCGGCTGCGGGAGACGGATCGGAAGGCCGCCTACCGGGTGCGCGAATTTCCCGCCGGGACTCAAAGCACGGTGCCGGGCGGCGAGCTGCAGGACGGCTTCCGCGTCGTCCTGCCGGGCGAGAACAGCGCCCGGTTTTTCTGGATGGACAGGATGGACAGGATGGACAGACAGCCGGAGGAGCCGTAAACGGAAGCCGGCGGCCTTCCTCCGGGAAGCGCCGCAGCCATAAAGCCTGCACAGGCTGTAAGAAAGGATGTTGCTTCATGCTGTCAAAGGAAAAGGTCGCGCAGGCGCGCGAGCGGGCGGCAGCGTATTTTGAGCGCGCCCACATCGTCCTGACGGACGAAGAAAAAGCCCAGATCGAAATTGCGGATATGGGCTTGGGGGATCTGGATTCGATGGGGCTGCAGCTGGTTACCTATGTCAGCACCGACCGCTGCTCTGCCAAAGAGCTGGTGCTGTTTCCGCATCAGACCTGCCCGGAACACCGGCATCCGCCGCTCGGCCCCGACAACCCCGGAAAGGAAGAAACCTTCCGCTGCCGCTACGGAGAGGTATACGTTTATGTGGACGGCGAACCCACCGAAAACATCGCGGCCAGGATACCGGCCGGCCGGGAAGCGTATTTCACCGCCCGGCATCAGGTGATCCTGCATCCCGGCGAACAGTTCACGCTCCGCCCGAATACCCGCCACTGGTTTCAGGCGGGGCCGGAAGGCTGCATTGTTTCCGAGTTTTCCACCAAAAACGTGGACGAGGAGGATATTTTCACCGACCCCGCCATCGTCCGGATGCCGGTGGAGGAATAACAAGGGCGTTCACCCCACACGGGCCCGTCTGCCCGGAGAACAAGACGGCGCTGAAACCGCAAAGGCCCGCCGGCCTGCAAAGCCGGCGGGCCTTTTTGTATGGAAGAGGCCGGGGGATCAGGAAGGAAAACTCTCTTTGGCCGGTATCGCGCTTCAGGGGATGCCGGATGGGAAAGAGCGGTGCGATGCTGTACGGAGCTGTACGATGCTATGCGGACAATTTGGGGAATGGAAATACAAGCATCGAAACCGGGGACTTTGGGGCGGGTACTGCGTGGAACCAGCGGACAAAAATGCAAGCCGCATAGCGGAATCCATCGCCAGCCAATTAAAGGAAGAGGATTCCGGCGAACAGCGGAGAGCATCCGGCCCGTTTCCGGGCGGCAAGCAGCCGTCCTGGCGCGGGCGGCAGACCGTACCAGCGTGATGTGACACGCGCCGCCAGCAACAAAGGGCTTTGCCCGTTTGTGTAACACCCCCGGCTTTGCCGGCGGAAGGCCGTTTCCTCTGCCTGCATACCGCAGGCCGCCCGCGCCCGCAGAGCTCCCTCTGCGGGCGGGAGGCGGATGGCGGTTTCCTCACCGGCCTGACTGCGGACCGCCGCCGCCCGTGCCGGCGGCGGAGGCGCCGGATGCCTCCGGCCGGTGCGGTCTTCCCGACCCCGGAGCGGGTTTTCCTGCTCCCCTGCTCCTCTGCTCCTCTGCTCCCCCGCTTTCCTACCTGCCTTCCTTCCTCCCCGTCTGTCCCTCGGCTCGTCTTCCCGCCTGCGGGCGGTCCGGCAGGCGGCCGCGTCCTGGCGCGGGGCGCGGAAAGCAGGGCACGGCGGCCGCCGTGCCCTGCTGCGTTTTTCGATGGGCGCAATAGGTGGATAGATGCATGAGAGGATGGGTGGATGGGTGGGTGGATGGATGGATACACAGGGGCAGGGGGCTATTTCTCCTTTTCCCGCTCCTTCTCTTTTTTCTCCGTGTCCTTTTTCTCCGCTTTTTCCTGTTCCTTTTCCGGGTCGGCCAGGCTGTAGAGGATCCGTGCCGCCGCGGCCCGGCGGGCGTTGGCTTCCAGCGCCAGCTGGGCGGCCAGCCGGTAGAGCGCGGCCGCATCGGCTCCGGCGGCGTCCCCCAGCCGCGCGGCCGCTTCCCGCAGCGCCTGGTCGTGCGCCCGGGCGAATTCGGGATATTGGTCGCATACCGCGCGCCCTTCGGTCAACCCGTGGACCAGCGCGTCGATCTCCGGCAGCGAGAGCACGCTTTTCAGGGTGCAGATCATCAGCAGCATGGCGATGTGGTCGCGGTTGTATTTTTTCTTTTCCGGCCGGGGCAGCACGCCGTCCTTCACATAGTTGTTGATCATACTGGGCGTGAGCAGCCGTTCCCCTTCCGTCGCGAAGGGCTCAAGCTGGCGGTTCATAAAGGTGATGACCTGATCCATATACAGCTCCAGCTCCGGAAGGCGCTCCCAGCCGGCCAGCTCATAGCGGCCGGCGGCCTCCGCCCACTTGTTCAGCTGCCCGCGTTTTTCCTCGTCCTGCGCCATGGGGAAAGCTCCTTTCCAGCATGAAAATTTTTTATCTCGCAATAAAACCGTCAATTCTGGTTAATATATGTAGTATAGCATATCCTTAAACCGGGTGCAATAACCATCCGGCTTGTTGACAAAACGAAAGGCACGACATATACTGGTATTATAAACCAGGTCATAGGGAGAGTGAAACGATGCCTGAAAGCAAGACAATCACCGTGTGGGGTGACAGCGTGATGCGCGGGGTGGTTTACAACGAGGAAAAGGATCGTTACACCCTTCTGGAGGAAAACAGCGCGGACGGGGCCTCCCGCCGCCTTGGGCTGACGCTGAACAACCGGGCGCGGATGGGCTGCACGGTCACCAAGGGCCTGGCCATCCTGAAAAAGGACCTGCAGGCCGGGGTGGAAGGCGATGCGGCGCTGATTGAGTTCGGCGGGAACGACTGCGATTACCACTGGGAGCAGATTGCCGCCGACCCGGATAAGGACCACCAGCCGAAAACGCCCCTTTCCCTGTTTACCGCCCAGCTGCGGGAGATGGTGCGGCTGGTTCGGGAACGGGGGATGGCGCCGGTGATGATGACCCTGCCGCCTATTGATGCGCAGCGGTATTTCCGCTTCTTTACCCGCGGCGGCCTCAGCAAGGAAAACATCCTGCGCTGGCTGGGGGATGTCCAGCATATCTACCGCTGGCACGAGCGGTATAACGCCGCCGTGGTGCAGGTTGCCGAAGAATGCGGCTGTCCGCTGGCCGGCGTACGGGAAGCCTTCCTCTGCGAGCGTCGGGTGGGCGACCTGCTGTGCGCGGACGGGATTCACCCCAACCGCCAGGGGCACGCCCTGATCGAGACGGTTCTGGAACGGTTCGGCCTGAGCATCGGCCGCGGGATGATTGAGAGCGTCCCGGCCTGCTGACAAAATCAACGCCCGGAGGGCGGGAAACCAACACGGCTTGCGCGCCATGCACGATGGTCCGCAAGCCGTGTTTCTCTGATGGGGCCTGCGTCCGGGCGGGTCCCCGCGGGGGACGGCGGCCCTTTGTGCGGCGGCCGCCGGGCGGGAGCGGGGCGCTCTGCCGGCGGTTCAGCGCTTTTTCCCCGCGCCGCCCAGCGGTTGAGGCGGACGGTTAAGCATTCCGAGCCCGTGCAGCATCAGGGCTTCCGCCGTCTGCGCGATCTCCTGGGCGGAAGCGGTCATCCCGTCGTCCAGCCATTTCCGCAGCAGGCCGATGCAGCCGGCGCTGGCGAAAGCGTAGAAATACTCGATCTGCCGGGGGGCTACGCCCGGATAGTGCCTGAGATAGGTTTCCATGCAGCGCTCCCGCCCCATGCTGAGCAGACGGAGAAGAAAGCCTTTGTCCCCGTAATCGCTCAGGGTGACCGTGCACAGGTCGGCATTGTCCTTCAGGCAGCGGAAGATGGCGGCGCTGATTTCCACCGGGTTGAAGGGCGTTCCCTGGTCGGCAAGCAGGGGGGCGAGTGCCTGCTCGAATTCCGCCTGCATTTCGTCCTCGATCTGGCGCAGGAGGTCGTCCACGTCGGTGTAATGCGCGTAAAACGTGCTGCGGTTCAGCCCGGCTGTTTCGCACAGCTCCGTGACCGAGATGCTCTGGATGGGCTTTTTCCGAAGGAGCTGCATAAACGCCCGCCGGATGAGAAGCCGGGAAACGCGGGTGCGGTGGTCGTTCGTCCGTTTGCCCACGGGCTCGTCCCCTTTCTTCCGCGGGGAGCGCCCGTCCGCGGACAGCTCCCGTTTGTAAATTTTCTGTGTTGCGGGGAGGATAACCGACAGCTTGTGTCGGAAATGTGGATTATCCGTTTTTTGTTCACAAAATGAGGATTGCTCCTCTTCCATGAGGACAGTATACTATAGGTAGAAGGACAAAATCAACAAACAGACTGTGAACGCTTTTACGCGTTGGCGCCGGCCCGCCCGGAGGGGCTTCGGGCGGGGCAGCCAAGGAGGGATGAGGATGAACACCCTGTATATTATAACCGGCGCGGCCGGCCACCTGGGGAGCACGATCTTGCGCAAGCTCCGCCGGGCGGGGGCGGCGGTGCGCGGTCTGCTTCTGCCGGACGAGCAGCCTCCCGTTCCCGTGCGGGAGGGGGAGGGCCGGCTCGCCTATATCCGCGGGGACGTGCGGGACAGGGCCTCCCTCCGCCCCCTGTTCGAGGGCACGGAAAACCGCCGGGTGGTGGTGTTCCACACCGCGGGCATCATCGACATCGCGGATGAGATCACCCCCTCGATGGCGGCGGTCAACGTGGGCGGCACCAGGAATGTGATCGCCCTTTGCCGGGAGCGGGAAAACTGCCGACTGGTATATGTCAGTTCGGTGCACGCCATCCCGGAGAAGGATTCCCTCCACGTGTTGGAGGAGGTGCGGCATTTTTCGCCGGACGAGGTGGTGGGCGGCTATGCCAAGACCAAGGCGGCGGCCACCCAGGCGGTGATGGACGCTGCCCGGGAGGGACTGGACGCCGTGGTGGTGCATCCCTCCGGCATTCTGGGCCCCTACGATTCTTCCCGCAACCATCTGGTGCAGCTGGTGAGCGATTATCTGCACGGCCGGCTGCCGGCCTGCGTAAACGGGGGCTACGATTTCGTGGATGTCCGGGATGTAGCGGACGGCTGCCTGGCGGCGGCGGAAAAGGGGCGCAGCGGCGAATGCTATATCCTGTCCAACCGGCACTATGAAGTCAAGGATGTGCTGGGGATGGTCAAGAAAATCGAAGGCGGCCGCCGCCTTCCCGTGCTGCCGATGTGGATGGCCCGCGCCGCGGCCCCGGCGATCGGCTGGGCGGCCCGCCGGAAGAAGCGCCGCCCGCTATATACCCGGTATTCCCTGTATACCCTGCAGAGCAACGACCGCTTTTCCCACGACAAGGCGACCCGGGAGCTGGGGTATCATCCCCGCGACCTGTACCAGACCATCGCGGACACCATTGCCTGGATGCTCCGCCGCCCGGTCCCGTCGGCGTGAACAAAGGGACGAATGAGACGGACGAGACGGCAGGGACAGTAGGGACGGCGGCGGAACGCCGACAAACGGAAAGCCCGGACGCATTTTTACGTCCGGGCTTTCCGTTTGTCCTGTTCCGGCGACCTGCCGTCCGGGGAAGCGGCGCGGGCGTCTACCGCGCGGGAGCGGGGGGTCAAGGGGGCAAGGGTTCAAGGGAACGCGGGAGCGCAGGGGCGCAGGAGCAAGGAAAGCGTGGAAGCGCGGAAGAACGGAAGCTCGGGACAAGAGTACGAGCAGTTTTCAGATTTTCCCTTGCGCTCCTTGCCTTTCCTCCCTTGCCGGCGGACGCACGCTGGCCGGCCGCATGACATGGGGGAACTGGAAGCTGCGGGACAGCCCCCTAGAACAACAGACGCCGCGGTATAAGCGGCGTCTGTTGAGGCGGACATAAAATCCGGACGTATTTTCGCGGGGGACTTATTTTTTCTCGCTTTCGGGGCCGTACAGGTTCAGGCGGAACAGGCGGCTCTCGTCGTCGGGATCGTTGCAGATCACGACCGCTTCCCCGACATTGCCCCAATCGATGGTACCGGCCAGCGCCAGAAGCTGGGTTAACCGGCTTTTCAGATTGAGCACGTCGCCGTCGGCAGTTTTCAGATACACGTCGCCCTTCGCCGTCTGCGCAAATTCCATGAGCTTGGCGAAATCAAAGTTGTGGATGGTTAAGCCCTGTGCCATAATCCAGTCGCTCCTTTCAACTGAGAGGTCTATAGCGTTGTCTTGTTCTTTTCCTACGCTTTCTATTATATCCAGGCAGGGGCAAGACTTCAATCCATAAAATGCCGAATTCGCCGGAGGATTTTCGCATGTTTTAAGCATATTGAACAATCGTGAAGATTACTATTATAAAAAGTGAACATTTTCTTGGCTTCTCCAACAGGTATTCCTTTCCCGACTGCTTTGGTTGATTTTACTCGCTGGCCTCTCCGCCCACTCGTTCCTTCCCGTTCTGACCTTGCTCTGCCCCCTGTACGAACTCTTCTCCTATCCTGCTCCTCCCCTTCTCCTACCCTGCTCTTGTTTATCTCCATCGCCTTCTCTCGTGCTCCTGTTGCTTGCGCTGCTCCTACTTCTCCTACTTCTCCTGTTACTCCTGCTGTTCGTGTTGCTCCTGCTCCGCCTTCCCTTCCCTTTCCCATTCCCTTTCTCCCTTGCTTTCCAACACGGCACTTCCTGCGGGGGAGGCCGGCAGGGGGACGGATATGGACGGGTATGGATGAGCATGGGAGAGGGGAGAAGAGGGGGAGGAGAGGGGGAGGAGAGGCATGGACAGGCATGGAGAGGCGCGGAAAGGCATGGAAAAAACGGAGATACAGTGGGGATGACGCGCAGAGGATATACTATAAGTATATAACGGCGTGGGTATACAAAAACCGCAAAAGGGATAAAAGGGGATAAGAAGAGATGGAAGAGCATTTCGGGCGGTGGACAGGCGGGGATGGGCTAGAGAGCGGACAGAAAGGATGGGGATACGGGCGGGGAGGCGGACGGGAAGCAGAAGCCCTCCCAGAGCCGGACAGTGCTGGACAGTGCCGGACAGGCGCCGGGGCAAGCCGCGGCACATCCGGGCTTTTTTCCTTTTTATAAAAGGTTTAACAAAAGGTTCACAAACCCCCCTTGACACCAGAGGGTGGGGATGGTAAATTATATGGTGTTAGCACTCGGCGGACAAGAGTGCTAACACCGGCTTGAAATTAGCAGCCCTGCGGATTGCCGCGGGGGATTTTTCAGAAAGGGATGGCAGGCATGGAACTCGGCGAGCGCAAGCAGAAAATTCTTACCGCCGTGATCGACGCATATATCCGCACAGGGGAGCCGGTGGGCTCCAAGGCGCTGGCGGAAATGCTGGACAATGCCGTCTCTTCCGCAACCATCCGCAACGAGATGGCGGAGCTGGCCTCCCTGGGATACCTGGAGCAGCCGCATACCTCGGCCGGGCGTATCCCGACGGCAAAGGCGTTCCGGCTGTACATCGACCGCCTGATGCACCGGCAGGCGCTTTCCGAGGCGGACCGCCGGGGGATCGACAGCCTCCTTTCCGGCGCTTCCGGCGACCCGGAACGGCTGATTGAGGAAGCGTCGCAGGCGCTGGCGGAAACGACCGGCTGCGCGGCGGTAACCACCGCCCCGGCGGGCCGGGGGGCCGCCATCCGGCGCATCGAGGTGCTGCGCGCCTCTCCCCGTATGGCGGCGCTGCTGCTGATGACGGGGTCGGGCGTGCTGCGAACCCGCGTCTGCCGGTTCGACCGGGAGATCGGCGACGAGACGCTGGAGCGCCTTTCCAAGGCGCTGTCCGCCGGGTTCGGCGGGGCGGAGCTGGCGGAAATCGGCCTTCCGCAGGTGCAGAGCCTTATGGCGGCGCTGGGAGAGGACGGGCTGCTCTGCGCCCCGGCCCTGACCGCGTTTTATGAGTTGGTTCAGGAATCGGCGGAGGCGGAGATCCGGCTGGCAGGGCAGCTGAACCTGCTCCGGCATCCGGACTATGACCCTGGCCGCGCCCGCGACCTGCTGGATTTCCTTGCCCGGCGGGAGATGCTCTCCGGCCTGTTCAGCGCCATGCCGCTTGGGCTGCGCGTGGTGCTGGGGAGCGAGAGCGAGCGGCCGGAGCTGGACGGCTCCAGCCTGATCGTGACGCGGTACACCCTTGGCGGGCATCCGGACGGGTCGATCGGGATCATTGGGCCGCTGCGGATGAATTACGCCGACGCCATCCCGCGGCTGGAGTATTTCGCAAAGGCCGTCGGGAGGCTGCTGGACGAAATCATCAGCGACGGGGGCGATACGCCGCCGGGAACCGACGTTCCGCGTTAGCGTGTTTTCCACGGAGCCTATAACGAAGAAAGAAGTAAGGGAGGCTTTCCCGCAGATGGATCAGGAAAAGGAACAGGACAAGAGCCAGGCGGCCGAACAGCCGGCCGAGGCGGAGGAAACCGCCGTTCCGGCGGAGGAAAAGGAAAGCGGTGCGAAAAAGGAAAAGGCGCCAAAACCAAAGAAGAAGGACGAAGCCGCCGCCCTGCGCGCCGAGGCGGAGACGCTCCGCCGGCAGCTTGACGAGCAGAAGGATCAGTACCAGCGGATGCTGGCCGAGTATGCCAACTACAAACGCCGCACCGAGCAGGAAAAGGCGCAGCTCGGCGCGTTTGTAAAGGCGGAAACCCTGAAGGCGCTGCTCCCCGCGCTGGACAATCTGGAGCGGGCGGTGGCGGCTCCGGCCGGCGACGAGTATAAAACCGGCGTGGATATGACCATCCGGCAGCTTCAGGAGCTGCTGGCCGCCCAGGGGCTGGAGGCCATCGACGCCCAGGGCGCTCCCTTTGACCCGGAAATCCATCACGCCGTGATGCGGGAGGACGCGGACGGCGTGGAGCCCGACACGGTCACCGAGATGTTCCAGAAAGGCTATAAGGTCGACGGCCGGGTCGTCCGCCCCGCCATGGTTAAGGTGGCAAACTGACGGCGCGAGCCGGCGTATAAATACAAAGGGTATAATCAAAATATAAATATACCAACATTCCCCTTTCCCCCTGCGGGAAAAGGATCCGGTCGCACAGGCGCTTGCCGGCGGCCGATACAGAAAGGAACGATGAAGCATGGCAAAGATTATCGGTATTGACCTTGGCACCACCAATTCCTGCGTCGCCGTCATCGAGGGCGGCGAATCCGTCGTCATCCCGAACGCAGAGGGCGCCCGCACCACCCCGTCGGTCGTCGCCTTCAAGAAGGACGGCGAGCGGATTGTCGGCCGCGTGGCGAAGCAGCAGGCCGTTTCCAACCCGGAACGCACCATTTCCTCGATCAAGCGGGAGATGGGCACCGGGCACACCGTGGCCATCGACGGCAAGTCCTTCACTCCCCAGGAGATCTCCGCCATGATCCTGTCCAAACTGAAGGCGGACGCGGAGGCGTATCTGGGCGATAAAGTGACCGAAGCGGTCATTACCGTGCCGGCATACTTCACCGACGCGCAGCGCCAGGCGACCAAGGACGCGGGCAAGATCGCGGGCCTGGATGTCAAGCGGATCATCAACGAGCCGACCGCCGCGGCGCTGGCGTACGGCATCGACAAGGGCAATGAGCAGAAGGTCATGGTGTACGACCTGGGCGGCGGCACCTTTGACGTGTCCATCATCGAGATGGGCGACGGCGTGCAGGAGGTGCTGGCCACCGCCGGCAACAACCGCCTGGGCGGCGACGACTTTGACCAGAAGATTGTCGACTGGATGGTGGCCGAGTTCAAAAAGGAGAACGGCATCGACCTGTCGGCGGACAAAATGGCGCTGCAGCGGCTGCGCGAGGCGGCGGAGAAGGCGAAAATCGAGCTGTCCGGCTCCACTACCAGCAGCATCAACCTCCCCTTTATCACCGCGGACGCCAGCGGCCCGAAGCACCTTGACCTCACCCTGTCCCGCGCCAAGTTCAACGAGCTGACCTCCTCCCTGGTGGACGCGACGATGGGCCCGGTCCGCCAGGCCCTCAGCGATTCCGGCCTGTCCAAGAACGACATCAACAAGGTGCTGCTGGTCGGCGGTTCCACCCGCATCCCCGCGGTGCAGGAGGCGATCAAGGAATTCATGGGCCAGGAGCCGTTCAAGGGCATCAATCCGGACGAGTGCGTGGCCATGGGCGCGGCCCTGCAGGGCGGCGTGCTCGGCGGCGAGGTCAAGGGCCTGCTGCTGCTGGATGTCACGCCCCTTTCCCTGGGCGTGGAAACCATGGGCGGCGTGATGACCAAGGTCATTGACCGCAACACCACCATCCCGACCAAAAAAAGCCAGATCTTCTCCACTGCGGCGGACAACCAGCCTTCGGTGGAGGTGCACGTGCTGCAGGGCGAGCGGGAGTTCGCCAAGGACAACAAGACCCTGGGCGTGTTCCATCTGGACGGCATCGCCCCGGCCCGCCGCGGCGTTCCGCAGATCGAGGTCACCTTCGACATCGATGCCAACGGCATTGTGAACGTCAGCGCGAAGGACCTCGGCACCGGCCACGAGCAGAAGATCACCATTACCTCGAACACCAACATGTCCAAGGAGGACGTGGAGAAGGCGGTCAAGGAAGCCGAGCAGTACGCGGCCGAGGATAAAAAGCGCCGCGAGGGCGTGGAAACCCGCAACGCCGCGGACCAGATGGTCTACCAGTGCGAAAAGACGATGGAGGAGCTTGGCGACAAGATCGAGGCCGGGGATAAGGCGGATCTCACCGCGAAGCTGGACGCGCTGAAGGAGGCCCTGAAGGGCGAGGATATCGACGCGATCAAGGCCAGGCAGGAAGAGCTCACCAAAAAATTCTACGAGGTCTCCGAGAAGGTCTACAAGAACGCCGCGCCGCAGGACGGCGGCCAGGAGGCGGGCCCGCAGGGCGGCGCGCCGGGTCCGGACGGCCAGGGGCAGGACGGGTATTACAACGGCGAGGTCCACTAAGCGTGACGGGGAAGGCTCCAGAACGGGGCTGAACAGCGGCAGCGTCCGCCGTCCGGAAAGGGCGGCGGACGCTGCGGGCTGTCCGGACTGTTCGAATTCGAGGGTCTCTTGACCGCCGGAAAGGTTTGAAAACGATGGCCGATAAACGGGATTATTACGAGGTGCTGGGGCTCCGGAAAGGGGCCTCCGAAGACGAGATTAAAAAAGCCTACCGCCAGATGGCGAAAAAATACCATCCGGACCTGAATCCGGGGGACAAGGAAGCCGAAGCGAGGTTCAAGGAGGTCAACGAGGCGTACGAGGTGCTGTCCGACCCGCAGAAAAAAGCGCGGTACGATCAGTACGGGCAGGCGGGCGTAGACCCGAACTTCGGCGCCGGCGGCTACGGCGGGTACGGCTTTGACAACATGGATATCGACCTCGGGGATATCTTTTCCTCCTTCTTCGGCGGGGGCGGCGGACGCTCCAATCCGAACGCGCCGCGCCGCGGCACCGACATTTCCGCTTCGGTGGCCGTTTCGTTTGAGGAGGCGGCCCGCGGCTGCAAAAAGCAGGTGGAGGTCCGCGTCGTCGCGGCCTGCGACGAGTGCGGCGGTTCCGGCGCGGAGAAGGGCACCCACCCCAAAACCTGCCCGAACTGCAACGGCACCGGGCAGGAGCGCCGTCAGCAGCGCACCCCCTTCGGCGTTATCCAGACCCAGACGGCCTGCTCCCGCTGCCACGGCCGGGGGACGATCATCGAGACCCCCTGCCGCGCCTGCGGCGGCACCGGCCACGTCCGCAAGCCGGCCACGGTGGGCATCAACATTCCCGCCGGTATCGACGACGGGCAGGTCATCAGCATCCGCGGCAAGGGCAACGCCGGGGCCAACGGCGGGCCGGCGGGCGATCTCCAGATCGCCGTGTCGGTGCGCCCCCATCCGCTGTTCGAGCGGGAGGGCTTCGACATCTGGTACGAGCTGCCGCTGAAATTTTCCCAGGCGGCGCTGGGGGCGGAGGTTTCCGTCCCCACGCTGGACGGCAAGGTGGATTACACCATCAAGGAGGGGACGCAGCCGGGAGACACCTTCCGCCTGAAGGGGAAAGGCATCCCCTATCTGAACGGGCGAGGCCGCGGCGACCAGATCGTTCGCGTGACCATCGAGGTGCCGCAGCGGCTGACCGCCGAGCAGAAGCGCCTGCTCAACCAGTTTGAGGAGGCGTGCGAGGAGAAAAACTACCCCAAGCGCCGCAGCTTTTTCGATAAAATCCGGGACGCGTTCAACTCCTGAACGGGTACGTGCCGGCAGGGAAAAGGGCCGTCCCCCGCAAAGCCTTTGCGGGGGACGGCCCTTTATGTATTCCGGCTGCGGGGAGGCCCGCCGGACTTACGCCCTGTCGTCGGGCGCGTTTTCCGCCGGGTCTGCCGCCGCGTCCGCATAGGGCGCGACCGAAGGGGCGGGCGGGACGGGCGGCACGCCGCCGTCGACAGAGGAGACGCCGGCCGTCGCCGTCGGGATGGCGGAGGAAGCGGCCGGCACAGGGGCGGCCGCGGCTACCGTGGCCTGAACAGGCGGCACGGCGGCCGGAGTCTCCGCCGGGACGGCCCCGTTCATCGGCGCCTCCGCCGGAGCCTGCCCGCCGGCATAGGGAGGCGGCACATACGCGCCGGCCGCGGGAACGCCGCCGGCCGCCGGGTTCAGCGGCATGCCTTCCTGGGTATAGGCGAAAATCTGGTGGCGGACCGCGACAATCCCCAGCACGGCGATCACCAGGCCGATGATCAGGTTGCCGACCACGCTGCCGATCATTTCGGAGGAAAAGATCCACTCGGAGGTGGATTCGAACGTCAGCGACAGGAGCTCGCCGGAAGACAAGACGGCGCCGTAATCCGCCGCGACCTCCGCCAGCGCCTGATACATGCTCACCGCATAGCCGGTAAACTCTGCCGCGCAGATGGCGAGGATGGACAGGACGATGATCGAAACCATCGCGAAGGGAAGGCTCTTCGCCCCTTTAAACAGCTTGTAGCCGAAAAAGGACGCCAACCCGACCAGAAAGCCCAGCCAGCCGACGAAAAAGTTGAAAAAGGTGCTGACGATAAACCAGGGGATGGCGCCGACCAGTGCGCCAAGCAGAGCGCCGAGAAAACCGCGAAGGTAGGAAACGCCGGTCGGCTTTGCCGGCGGGGCCGCCGGGACCGGAGAAGGGACGCCGGGCGCGCCGCCCGACGGAGGGGTGATGGGCTGTTCCATAACTCTAACCTCACTCAATAAAGACGGGTCCGCCTTTGTCCGCGACGGAACCGGCCCTCTGTTGGAGGGCTGCTTTTATTATATCGGGAAGGGCGGACGGCTGTCAACGGATTTCCGGGGTTTTGCTTGCATTTTTAAGAAGAATCGTATATAATAAAAAGACACAAAAAGACACACAGCATAGATGCTTTGCGCCAGTAAAGAGTAACCGGGCCGCATGCTTTGGGGCATACGGGCGGGCGGGTCCTGTGCGACGGTGCGCCGTGAACCATGTCAGGCGGGGAACCGAGCAGCATTAAGCGGTTTGCGCCGTGCGCCGCAGGGAACCTGTCCGCTCGTATGCCCGAGGGAATGCGGCTTTTGTTCTGAACAGGCGCTTCCCCGGCCGGCCCGGCGGCGGGTTCCGGCCTTGTCTCAGGAAGGAGGCGGCCACCCATGTATCAGGTGCTTTACAGGAAATGGCGTCCGCAGACGTTTTCCGACGTGTACGGCCAGCCGGCGATCACCGCCGCGCTGAAAAACGAATTGCGCACCGGCCGGCTGGCGCACGCCTACCTGTTCACCGGCTCCCGGGGGACGGGAAAAACCTCCTGCGCAAAAATTCTGGCCAAGGCGGTCAACTGCCTTTCGCCAAAGGAGGGCGACCCCTGCAACGAGTGCGGCGTCTGCCGGGGGATCGACGACGGCACCATCCTGGATGTGGTCGAGATCGACGCGGCCTCCAACAACGGGGTGGACAGCATCCGGGACCTGCGGGAGGAGGTCAACTTCACCCCCTCCGTGGCCAGGTACCGGGTATACATCATCGACGAGGTGCACATGCTTTCCCCCGGCGCCTTCAACGCTTTGCTGAAAACGCTGGAGGAGCCGCCCTCCCACGTAATCTTCGTCCTGGCCACCACCGAGGTGCACAAGCTGCCCGCCACCATCCTCTCCCGCTGCCAGCGCTTCGATTTCGGGCGGATTGCGCCGGAGGATATCGCCGCCCGGATCGCCTATATCGCCGGGCAGGAGGATTTCACCGTTACCGACGGCGCGGCCCTGTTGATCGCCCGGCTCGCGGACGGCGGGATGCGGGACGCCCTCTCGCTGCTGGACCAGTGCGTTTCCCGTTCGCGCGAGGTGAACGAGGACACGGTGGCCCAGGCGGCCGGCATGGCGGGGCGGGAATATCTGTTTGAACTGTCGCAGGCCGTGCGGGAGGAGAACGGCGGCGAAGCCCTGACCCTGATCGGCAGGCTTCACGGCGCGTCGCGGGACATGGAGCGCCTCTGCGCCGAGTTGATTGATTTTTACCGGAACCTGATGATTATTAAAAGCGTGCCCGACCCGGCGGGCCTGATCGTGGCCCCGCCCGCCGAGCTGGAACGCCTGCGGCAGGAAGCCGCGCGGTATGAGCTGCCGGCGATCCTTCACTGCATGGAAGCGCTGCAGGACGCACTGGAACGGCTCCGTTCCGGCGCGTCCCGCCGGGTGGAGATGGAAATGGCGATGCTCCGCCTGTGCGCCCCCGACCTGGATTCCGGGACCGCCGCCCTCCTCCGGCGGGTCAAGGCCCTGGAGGATGCTCTGCGCAGCGGCCGCGTTCCCGCCGCATCGGCGGCGGACGGGGATGCGGAGCTGCCGGTTCCGCCGGCCGGCGCGGCCGCCGCACCCGCGGGAGGGGCTCCTTTCTCCGCTTCGACGCCTGCGGGGCCGTCCTCTCAATCGTCCCCTTCCCCCCCTCCGCCCCCCCCGGATACGGAGGGCGGAGGCCGGCCGGCGCCCCCCGCGGAAGCGGCGCCGGTCCCGGAGAGTGGGGAAAGGGAGGCTCGCCCTGCCGGGGAAGACGCCGGGGAAGCGCCGGCCGGCTCCTCCGCCGGCGCGCCGCCGGAGGTTCCCTTCGCCCGCTGGAGCGATGTGCTGGAGACCCTCTCGTCCACCTGCCCGCCGATGTACGGGGTGCTGGTGGGCTCCACAGCCGTCCTCCGGGGGGACTATGTCCTGATCGAGACCGACAACGAGCTGTTCAAATCGCTGGTGGGACGGGACGGCAACAAGGCGCTGCTGGCGGATGCGGTCCGCGGGGTGACCGGCCGCGCCCACCGTATCGGGATTAAGAAAAAGGCGGCGGCTCCGGCGGCCTCCGGCAGCGACCCGCTGGCGGATTTTATCCGCAACAGCCGGGAGCTCGGCGTGGATGTAGAGGTGAAATAAGGCCGCGCCGGCCCCGCCGGCACAGCGTCAGAGAATTTCAAAAAAGGGAAGGATTTGTTATGAAGGCAAGATTACCGCAGGGATACAGCAGCAAGGGCCCCGGCAATATGCAGTCCATGATTAAGCAGGCGCAGAAGATGCAGGCGGATATGGAGGCGCTGCAGGCGGAGCTGGACGAAAGGGAATATACCTCCGCGGCGGGCGGCGGCGCGGTATCCGCCACGGTGAACGGCAAGCACCAGGTGGTGAAGCTGGAGATCAAGCCCGAGGTGGTGGACCCCGAGGACGTGGAGATGCTGGCCGACCTTGTCATCGCCGCGGTGAACGAAGCGATCCGGCAGGCGGCCGAAACCAGCGAAGCCGAAATGGGCAAGGTGACCGGCGGGCTGAACATGCCCGGCCTGTTCTGATATGGCGTATACGGTCGCGCCTTTGGCCCGCCTGATCGAGCAGCTGGAGCGGCTGCCCGGCATCGGGCACAAGTCGGCGCAGCGGCTGGCCTTTTATCTGCTCAACCTGCCGGAAAAGAACGCCTCCGACTTTGTCGCCGCGATTACCGAGGCGCGGGAAAAAATCCACGAATGCGCCGTCTGCCATAATCTAACCGACCAGGAGCTCTGCCCGGTCTGCCGGTCGGGCGAGCGGGACGCCTCCACCATCTGCGTGGTGGAGGACCCGCGCGACGTTCTTGCCTTTGAGCGCACGCGGGAATATGCCGGGCTGTACCATGTTCTCCACGGCACCATTTCCCCCATGGACGGGGTCGGGCCGGAGCAGCTGCGTATAAAGGAGCTGCTCACCCGGGTGGCCGGAGGGAAGGTGCAGGAGGTCATCATGGCGACCAATCCGACGGTGGAAGGGGAGGCGACCGCCATGTATATCGGCAAGCTGCTCGCTCCCTTCGGCGTCAAGGTGACCCGCCTTGCCTACGGCATTCCGGTGGGGGGCGACCTGGAATACGCGGATGAAATCACCCTGCGGCGCTCGCTGGAGGGGAGAAGCGCGCTGTGAGCGCCTCTCCGGCGGGTTGATATAACGTCGGCCAATGACGGGAAAGGGGGTGGCGCCATGGCTGCGCCGAAAAAGGAGAATACCAAAACGATTGCCAGCAACCGCAAGGCTTTTCACGATTATTTCGTGGAGGATTCGATGGAGGCGGGCATAGAGCTGGCCGGCACCGAGGTCAAAAGCCTCCGCCTGGGAGGGGTGAACCTCAAGGACGCCTGGTGCCAGATTGAAAACGGCGAAGTGTATGTTCACGGCATGCATATCAGCCCTTATGAGAAGGGGAATATTTTTAACCGCGCCCCGATGCGGGAGCGGAGGCTGCTGCTGCATAAAAAGGAAATCCTCCGCCTTTTCGGGCTGGTGAAGCAGCAGGGGCTGACCCTGATTCCGCTGTCCCTGTATTTCAAGGGTTCCCTGGTCAAGGTGCAGCTGGGGCTCTGCCGCGGCAAAAAGCTGTATGACAAACGGGAAGACGCCGCCCGCCGGGATATGAAGCGGGATGCCGACCGCGCCCTGAAAGAGCGGAACGCATAAGGACGCGCAGGAACGCGTAAGAATGTGTAGGAATGTATAGAAATATGTAGGAAAGGGAACGGCCTTGGAATCCCTGCCGGCCTGATCGCCTTGCAAAAGCCCCCGGAGGTTATTCAACCGTACCGGGGGCTTGACTTTTCGCCCGTGTGCATGCGGGTTGCATGCGGGTTGCATGCGGGAAGTTGACGGCTGCGGCGTGGGGCAGGAGGCCAAGATGGAAAGATGGCCGCTGCATCAGCAGCGGCCATCTTTCCGGAATAGTTTGGTTTGAGGAATATTGACAAGATATAGTATATAGGGCGCTAATCAATCTGTCGATGCATATTTTGCACTCATTCCTGCACTATTTGCAACGTTGTTACATAAAAAGGGGTATATTTTCCAAAATTCCATATTAATCCCTATTCTTCCTGAATTTTCTTATCCACGATACCAACGGAGAGGGAGCGGGGGAAGCTTTCTCGGGAGAAGACTCCTCCGGAGAAATTTCCACCCGGGATGAGCTCTCCGTAGGGGCAATCTCCCCCGCGCCCTCCCGGGAACAAGGCGGCTCGGACGGCGCGGCCCCCTCGGAGAGAGCCTCTGCCGGTTCGGAGAGGGAGGGCGATGCCGCCTCTGGGCCGCTGTCCACAGGAGAGGGCGGGTCGTCGTGAGGCAGGGGGGCCGCCCCGTTTGCGGATTTCGCCTGCGCAGCGCCGGCCCGGCGGTGGCGATAGCGGATAAGGTCGATCAGGATCATCTGGACAATGGCGATCATCGGCACGCCGAGGAAAATCCCCCAGAAGCCGAGCAGGCCGCCGCCGAGCGTGATGGCCAGTAGGACATAGATGGGCTTGATCCCCACCCTGTCCCCGACAATCCGGGGCTGCAGGACGTTGGCATCCAGCTGCTGCATACCGATAATGTAAATCGCCAGGAAGATGCTTCCGTAGAGATTCCCGGACAGCAGGGAGATTGCCACCGCCGCCACGCCGCCGATGATGGCACCGAAATAGGGAATCATGTTCATCAGCCCGATCATGAAGCCCAGCACTGCCGGGACGGGCGTGCGGAAGATGAAGCAGCCGATGGTCATAATCACCGAGACGATGCAGGCGTCCAGCACCTGGGAATAGAGGTAATTATACAGAATGTCACACGCCTTGCGGGAGTATTTGGAGAGCACCCCCAGCGGGCGGGCGGGAATGAAAAGGGAAAAGACCAGCTTGCAGGCGCGCACCAGCGATTCTCGGCCGAGCAGCATGTACACGGAGATAATCAGCGCCATGAATACATTCAGCAGGGAAGAGGTAAAGCTCATCAGCCCTTTAAAATACGTCGGCGCGTTTTCAAATTTGAGCAGGGGAAGAATGTAGGCCCGGTAAAGGTTATCCAGCGTGTCGCTGATGTTCAGCCCTTCCAGCAGGCCGCCCTCCCCGGTCAGGGAATCCAGGGCGGCCATGAACTGATCGAAATAGCCCGGAAGGGCGGCGATCAGGCTGCGCACCCCGTCGATAATCGCCGGAATGGCAAAGGTGAGCAGGAGGGCGAGCAGGGCGAACAGACAGACATACACCGTCAGCACCGAGAAGGCGCGGGCATGCCTTCTGATCGGTCCCGGCCTGGCCTTGGCGTATTTCCTCTCCAGAAAGCGGACGGGTGCAAACAGCAGGAAAGCCAGCACAAAACCGGTGACAAAGGGGCTGAGGATGTCGAAAATCCGCCAGATAAAATCCCCGATGATCTGAAGGTTGTCGAAGGTCTTATATACGGCGATCAAAGCGACGCCCAGGATAAAGAAACCAAGCAGGTGCGTCAGATTCTTAAAGCGTTCCTTCATGCGCAGATCCCTCACTGTCCTTGTAGTCCGAAAGGTTGGAGGATATTCCCTTTTAGTATACCAAGTTTTCGGGGGTATCACAAGGCAAAAAAAGGGAGAAAAGCGGGGAAAACGCCCCGGTCGGCGAAAGGATTTCTTAAGAAAAAAGAAGAAAAGAGGGAACGCGGCCGCCCCCGATGCGCCGCTTTCCGGCACAGCCCGCCCCCCGGCCTGGCCCACGCCCGAAAAGGCGGACGAAAGCCGCTCGCGGCGGCCGGGCCGGCACGGATGCCGTACGCACAGCGCCGCCGGGACCGCAGACAAAAGCCCGCCGCCATCCTTCGGATGGCGGCGGGCGCTTTGGGGCGCTTTCAGCGCGGAAATTACTTCTTGCCGCCGTACAGCTGGCCGAGACGGACCAGATGGTCGTAACGCTCGGACGCTTCCTTCTCCGCCTCGGAGAAGAGCTTTTCGGCGCGCTCCGGGAAGGAGCGGGTCAGCGAGTTGTAGCGGACCTCGCCCATAATGAAGTCGCGGTAGGAGGCCGTCGGCGCCTTGCTGTCCAGGGTGAAGGACTCCTCCTTGCGCGGGTCGAAGCGGTAGGTATGCCAGTAGCCGGCCTCAACCGCCTTCTTCTCCTCAAGCTGGGAGATGCCCATGCCGCCCTTAATGCCGTGGTTAATGCAGGGCGCGTAGGCAATAATGAGGGACGGGCCCGGATAGGCTTCCGCCTCCTGAATTGCCTTCAGGGTCTGGTTCATGTCGGCGCCCATGGCGATCTGTGCAACGTATACATAGCCGTAGCTCATCGCGATCGCGCCGAGGTCCTTCTTCTTGACCGCCTTGCCGGCCGCCGCAAACTGCGCAACCGAGCCGATCGGGGTGGCCTTGGAGGACTGGCCGCCGGTGTTGGAATACACCTCGGTGTCAAACACCATCACGTTGACATCTTCGCCCGAAGCGAGGACATGGTCCACGCCGCCGAAACCGATATCGTACGCCCAGCCGTCGCCGCCGAACATCCAGAAGGATTTCTTGACCAGCATGTCGGCGCTCTTGAGGGCTTCCTTATACAGCGCATCGAATTCGCAGCCGCACTCGCCGCAGGCCTGGACGGCCTTCTCCAGCGCGGGAAGCACCTTCGCCGCCGCCGCTTTGGAGGCGTCCGCGCTGTCCTTGCCGGCCAGCCATTCCTGCGCCGCTTCCTTCAGGCCCCACTCCGACGGCAGGTCTGCGTCCGCAAACTTCTGCATGAGATCGGTCAGGCGGTTGCGGCGGGCCTTCACGCCCAGGAACATGCCGTAACCGTATTCGGCGTTGTCCTCAAACAGGGAGTTCGCCCATGCCGGGCCGTGGCCTTCCTCGTTCACCGTGTAGGGGGTGGAGGGGGAGGAGCCGCCCCAGATGGAGGAGCAGCCGGTGGCGTTGGCAATATACATCCGGTCGCCGAACAGCTGGGTGATCAGCTTGGCGTACGGGGTTTCGCCGCAGCCCGCGCACGCGCCCGAGAACTCGAGCAGCGGCTGGCGGAACTGGCTGCCCTTGACCGTGGAGGTTTTGAACTTCTCCGCCACCTCCGGCTTCTTGGGCAGGCCGATGCCGTACAGGAAGTTCCCCTCTTCGCTCTCCTGAGTCTCCAGGGGCTTCATGACCAGCGCCTTGTTCCCCTTCATGCCCGGACATACCGTCGCGCAGGAGCCGCAGCCGGTGCAGTCGAGGGCGGAAACCGTCATCGCGAACTGATAGCCCGGCAGGCCGGTGGCCGGCTTCATCTTCATGCCTTCCGGCGCGCTCTTCGCCTCTTCCTCGTTCAGGATGACCGGGCGGATGACCGCGTGCGGGCAGACATAGGAGCAGAAGTTGCACTGGATGCAGTTTTCAGGCAGCCAGCAGGGAACGTCCACCGCGATACCGCGCTTCTCATACGCCGCGGAGCCGAGCGGCACGGTGCCGTCCGCATCCTTGACAAAGGCGGACACAGGGAGCTTGTCGCCCTGCTGCGCATTCACGGGGGCGAGGATGCTGTCGATATATTCCTTGATTTCCGGCCGGCCGGTAGCCGCGGCTTCCGCCTTCGGGGCATCTACCGCCTTCGCCCATTCCTTGGGGACCTTGACGCGGCGGACTTCCCTCACGCCGGTCTCGATGGCGTCGTGGTTCATCTTGACGATGGCCTCGCCCTTCTTGGAATAGGACTTGGTGGCGGCGTCCTTCATGAACTGGATGGCGTCCTCCACCGGGATAACCTTGGCCAGCTTGAAGAAGGCGGCCTGCAGGATGGTGTTGGTACGATTGCCCAGGCCCAGGCCCTTGGCCAGGTGGGTCGCGTCGATCGTGTAGAACTTGATGTCGTTCTTCGCAATGGTGCGCTTCATCGCCGCGGGCAGGTGGGCGTCCAGCTCGTCGGCATCCCAGCTGCAGTTGAGCAGGAAGATGCCGCCCGGCTTCACGTCGCTGATCATGTCGTATTTATCGACATAAGACGGGTTGTGGCAGGCCACAAAATCCGCCTTGCTGACGAAATAGGTGGACTTGATCGGCTTCTTGCCGAAACGCAGGTGGGAAATCGTCACGCCGCCCGACTTTTTGGAGTCATAGGCGAAGTAACCCTGCGCGTACATATCGGTGTGGTCGCCGATGATTTTGATGGAATTCTTGTTCGCGCCGACCGTGCCGTCGGAGCCCAGGCCCCAGAATTTGCAGGAGCGGGTGCCGCGGGGGGTGGTGTCGAGGTTTTCCCTGACCTTCAGGCTCAGCCTGGTCACGTCGTCCTCGATGCCGATGGTGAAGCGCTTCTTCGGACGGGCGGTCTCCATGTTGCGGTACACGGCGATGATCTGGCCCGGGGTGGTGTCCTTCGAGCCCAGGCCGTACCGGCCGGTATACACCGGGACGGATTCAAACTTGGTGCCCTTAAGGGCGGCGCACACATCCAGATACAGCGGCTCGCCGATGGAGCCCGGCTCCTTGGTGCGGTCGAGGACGGAAATGGCCTCCACGCTGTTGGGAATGGCGGCCAGCAGATGCTTGACCGAGAAGGGGCGGTACAGGCGGACCTTGATCAGGCCGACCTTGTCGCCGGCGGCGTTCAGATGGTCCACGGTTTCCTCGATGGTCTCGCAGACGGAACCCATGGCGATGATTACGCGCTTCGCATCACGGGGGCCGTAGTAGTTGAACAGCTTGTAATTGGAGCCGATCTTCTCGTTGACCATGTTCATGTAGGATTCTACGACGCCCGGAATCGCTTCATAATAGGTGTTGGAGGCTTCCCTCGCCTGGAAGAAGATGTCGGGGTTCTGCGCCGTGCCGCGCTGCACCGGATGCTCCGGATTGAGCGCGTGCCGGCGGAAGCGGTCCACCGCCTCCCAGTCGAGCATGCCGGCCAGGTCGTCGTAATCCCAGACCTGGATTTTCTGCACCTCGTGGGAGGTGCGGAAGCCGTCGAAGAAGTGGAGGAAGGGGACGCGGCCCTTGATGGTGGACAGATGCGCCACCGCGCCGAGGTCCATGACCTCCTGCACGCTCGAGGAGCAGAGCATCGCATACCCGGTCTGGCGGCAGGCGTACACGTCGGAGTGGTCGCCAAAGATCGACAGCGCATGGGAGGCCAGCGCGCGGGCCGACACATGGATGACGTTGGGCAGCAGCTCGCCCGCGATCTTGTACATGTTCGGGATCATCAGCAGCAGGCCCTGGGATGCGGTGTAGGTGGTGGTCAGCGCGCCGGCGGCCAGCGAGCCGTGAACAGCGCCCGCGGCGCCCGCCTCGGACTGCATCTCGGTCACCTGAACGGGGCGGCCGAACACGTTCTTCTGCCCGGCGGCGGCCCACTTGTCGGTTTCCTCCGCCATCACGGACGAGGGCGTGATGGGGTAGATGGCGGCAACGTCGGTAAACGCGTACGATACGTGCGCGGCGGCGTTGTTGCCATCCATGGTTTTGAATTTTCTTGCCATGAACAACTTCCTCCTTCAAGGATTGAGATTTGAGAAGGATGCCTTCCCAACGGCGGAAACGCTCCCCCGGGGCGGGGCGGGCGGCTCCGGCTTTGGGGGCCTCGGCGCGGATTTAACACAGCGGCGTCACCGCTGGACAATCGCCTTTGTTATACTACCACTTTTCGCGGGGAGTGTAAACCACAAAACAGGGGTTTTTCTATGGTTTTTCAAAAATTTTACAAGCGGGTTTCTTCACAAACGCCGTGTAATACCAAAAACCGCGGTATTTGCCTTCCCAAGCGATTCATGCCGGGAAATCGCGCCATACCTCGGTTTTCCGGCTTCGCAGGTGCCCCTCAGCCGCCGGCGGCCGGTTGACAGGGGCCCCAAAACCCGATATTATTAGACTTAACACTTTTTCCGCTTTTCAGGCGCGTTCCGATTGGCGGCAGTTTGCCGCGGCGGCCGCCGGGCCCTGTGAAGCAGCCTTCGGGGGCCGCCGGCGCAGCCGGTACAGCCGGGGCAAGCGGAACAAGGAAAGCATACCAACCGATTTATGCGGGCGGCCGCCTTCCGGCGGTTCCGTCCGGAAAGAAAGGGGAAATCGTTCCACATGCCATCCGACCCTGATCCTGCGGGAAATCTCTGGCTTCAGATTCTGCTGCTGGTTGTCCTGATCCTCCTCAACGCGTTTTTTGCCGCGTCGGAAATCGCCATCATCTCCCTTAACGACAATAAGATCCGGAAAATGGCCGAGGAGGGGCACAAAAAAGCCAGGCAGGTTCTCAAGCTGACCGAGGACTCCTCCAATTTTCTCGCCACCATCCAGATCGGCGTTACCCTGGCCGGGTTCCTCACCTCCGCCAGCGCATCCCAGGCCCTGGCCGACCCTCTGGCCAACTGGTTTATCGGGCTGGTGCCCTCCCTGGCCGCCTACTCCAGCGCCATCCACACGGTCAGCGTGGTAGTGATCACCCTGATTATGTCGTACTTTTCGCTGGTGTTCGGCGAACTGGTGCCCAAGCGCGTGGCCATGCAGAAGGCGGAATCCCTCTCCTTCCATGCGATCGGCATACTGCGGGCGGTCGCGATTGTCGCCCGTCCGTTTGTCAAGCTCCTGTCCGTTTCCACCAACCTGGTGGTGCGGCTGTTTGGGATGGATCCCCATGCCGACGAGGAGAACGTGACGGAAGAGGAAATCCGGATGATGGTGGATGTCGGCGGGGAAAAAGGCGTCATTGAGGATGCCCAGAAGACCATGATCGACAACATCTTCGAGTTTGACGACCTGACGGCGGAGGATATCATGACCCCCCGCACCGATGTGGAGTCGATCGAGGTGAGCGACGGCATCGAAGAGGCCCTGCGCGCCGGCGTGGACGGCGGCTATTCCCGCCTGCCGGTGTATGAAGAAGAGATCGACAACATCATCGGCGTGCTGTATGTGAAGGACCTGCTGCCGTATGTGGGGCAGGAAATCCCGCAGGACATAACGATTCGGCATATCGTACGCGATACTTACTTTGTCCCCGGCACCAAAAAGTGCGGGGACCTGCTCTCCGAGATGACCGAGAAGCATATCCAGATGTCCATTGTGGTGGACGAATACGGGGGCTTCGCCGGCATCGTCACCATGGAGGACCTGCTGGAATCCATCGTGGGCAACATCCAGGACGAGTACGACCATGAGGAAGAAGAGGTCACCAAAATCGGGGAGAACGAGTTCGATGTGGACGGCTCCCTGAATATCGACGAGCTCAACGAACAGCTCGGCGTGGAACTGCCCGAAGGGGAATACGACACAGTTGCCGGCTACATCATGGATGTGCTGGGCCGCATCCCCGAGGAAGACGAGCACCCGGCCGTGACCTTCGAGAACGTCGCTCTGACGGTGATGAAGATGGATGAACGCCGCATTGAGCGGGTCCATGTGAAGGTGGAACCCCGCCGGGAGGAAGGGGACGGCGCAGACGGCCCCGAGGGCGGGGACGACAAGCCGGACAAAGGGGAGAAGAAGCGCTCCCGGGACCGGGATAAGGACAAAGAGAAGGAATAGCCGTGCGGCGACCGCGGGACGAACCCTGTGAAACGCCCGCCAATGCCCGCCGGCTCCCAGCTAAAAACGGTATGGAGGCTTCCATACCGTTTTTCTTTTTGTAAACGCTTCTCCGGCTTTTTGGAGGAGCGGGGAAAGGCTTAAGCGTTTCCTGAAAGCTCCATAGAAATCCATATAAAGCCGCAGAAAAAGAAGGAACAGGAGGCGGGCAAAAGGAAGACGGAAGAGGAAAGCGGGAACGGGGCAGGAATGGGACAGGAACGGGGCGGGAATGGGGAGGCGGAGATGCCGGGCATCAAAGCTATACGGCTTCCCTCTCTGTGCCGTGCAGCGCCCTCTCTTTTCGAAAACCCGAAAGAATAGAAGCCGTCCGGGGCGAGAGGGGACCGAGGGAGGCGAAGGGTGGTGAAGGAAGGCAAAGGGAGGCGACAGGAGGCGAAGGAAGGCGAAGGAAGGCGAAGGAAGGCGAAAGGAGGCGAAGAGGAAAGGGGCGCCGCCCGGCTTCTTTCCATCCCTTCCGGCGCCGGAGCCTTCCCGGCGTTTTTCCGTAAGGGCGCCGGATTTGCCGGCGGATATTTCCCGAGGCCTGGCGGTCAGGCGTGGGACAGGGCGGGAAACATCACGGCATTTTCCTGGAAATACCGCTCCTGTCCCCGGAGGACGAACAGGGTGCAGTCCTCCTCTTTATAGGGAGAAGGGATGCAGCCTGTCCTGTCCGCGGGCGTGAAGCCCAGGACGACCCGGCCGCCCCTTCCGCCGGTCAGGGAACGCAGGACCGCCGAAAGGGGGGCTTCGGTCCGGCCGAAAAGATCGCTGACCAACAGGCCCTCCTCCGTGGGGGAGAGAACCCCGGCCAAATCCCAGGCGGGCAGGGCGAAGAATCTGTCCTTCAAAAATTCGCACGCGTAAAACAGGGCGAGGCTGCCGCAGGAGACCCGCACCTCGGCGTAGGGGTTGCCGGCCTGCGCCCGCTGCATCAGAAAGAGGCGATCCTCCGGGCGGTCCATGTCCAGCGGCCTCAGCGCCGCGGGAGGCGCGGCCCCTTCCGGCGGGAGGGACAGGGAATGCTGTGTTTCCTCCACGGGGACAAAGCCGAACCTGGGATAAAACTCCCGTGCCGAATCGTTGGCGAAGAGGTAAAGCAGGTCGCAGCGCCCCGTCCATTCCGCCAGCACCCGTTCCATCAGGCAGCGGGCGAACCCCCTTCCCCGGCAGGATTCCGCCGTCATCACGGTGCCGAGCTGCACGCCCCGCGCCGGCCGTCCGGACAGAGTGAGCGCCATTCGGTTGACCGAAACGTTGGCCACGACGGTGTCCCCCTCCAGCAGCGCGTGGGGGATATAGTTTTCATCCCAGCCCCCCAGCGCCTGCCAGCGGCGGAAATCAAAGCCGTAGGTCGCCCTGGTCAGCGCGTTAAAGCTGTCCCGTACCGCGGGGATATCCCGCACGGCGTTGGTGTAGGTGCAGGAGGCGCCGTGAACACGCACAGGGCAGGAAAAAACCATCCAACCATTCCCTTCTAAGATACGGCCGCAAAAAAACAACAGGCCGTTATGAAAAAGCCAGGGGCGCTTTGGCCGCCAGCCCGTCCCCGGCATACGCGGGTCAATACGGGTTAAATGGCATACGAATTCCCCGGAAAACGAAAAAGCGGGGCCTGCCGTTTCCGCCCGGGAAGACATTCCGGCCGCCCGCACATGGCCTCCGGGAAATTGACCGCGCGCTTTTCCCGTCCGAACCCGGAGGGGGACGGCGTCCCCCGGCGGCTTCTCCCGCTCCGGCTTTCGGGCTTACCCGGCGAGCTTCCTGAACAGGTCGGCAAAGACCCTGTCCCGGTCGATATAATACACATACTTCATCAGGTGCCGTGTCTCATCGTGGCTGTAATGCCCGTCATAGGAAACGATCGGGCTGTGCACGATCTTATCCATGGTAAAGCGCTCGTCCAGCAGCCAGGCGACCGCGGTCACGTCCCAGATCACCCGGCTCCAGAGCACCTTGCCGCAGCGGACTTCCTCGTCCTCCCTCACGATCCGGTACAGGTAGTCGCACAACGGGTTTTTCCCCGCTATCCAGTGCTCCAGCTCGGGGCCGGTGGTGGCGAAGTGGGTGACCACTCCCATACAGGGAAGCTGTACCAGCGGCACGCCGCAGCCAAAAACCACCCGGGCGGCGGCCACGTCCTGAATCAGGTTGAATTCGCGGGTGTCCGGCCAGGTCCACGCATGGCCGCCCAGCCAGACCAGCACGATTTTCCGGGCGATCTCCGGCCGAATCAGCAGGGCGGAGGCGACGTTGGTGATCGCACCGATCGCCACCACATACAGGGGGCGGTCATCCGGCTGCGCCATGGCGCGTTCCGCCAGATCCTCCGCCGCAGGGGAGAGGACCGGGGTGCTTTCGTCGGGCAGGTAAGAGGGGGACCCGCGGTAGACGGCCGTCAGCAGATCCTCCCGGCCGCAGAGCGACAGGATATGGCCGATTTCCTGATAGCTCTTTTCCATCCCCTCGGCGGGGGAAGCCGCCTTCTGGTTGGTAAAGGGTGCGGCGTAAATGGCCCGGAGATTCGCTTTATCCCCGGAGCGGAGCAGATAGGCCAGCGCAAACTGGTCGTCCACCTCGTTAAAGGCGTCGGTGTCGAGCACAACGTCAATGGGGCCTGTCGGCTTCTCCAGGCGGCGGAGAAGGAATTCGTTGCTGTTCCTGCATTGCATGGGGATCGTCTCCTTTATGATATCGTTTACTCTGTCCGGCGGCATCCCGCCGGACATTGTCGTTGAAAAAGCGGGCGCGGCTACAGCCACACTGACAGGGCGATCAGATACAGCCCCCCATAATAGCAGGCCAGGCTGAACACCTCGCTGCGGCGGGTCGCCCTCTCCCCGTTGAGAAGATTGCGCGCCAGCGTCAGGTCGGAAAGGGCGAACAGCGCCGCGCCGCCCGCGAGCAGCATCGTCCCGGGCAGGGGCGGAAGGCCCAGCGCCATGGACAGCATCCCCAGCACCAGCGCGGCGTACAGGAGAAAGGGGACCAGCCGCTCCTTCATCTCCCGGAAGCGCTTGCGGAAGGCGAAGGCCGCCGCCGCATACAGCACCAGAAAAACCGGTAGAGAAAGCAGCGTGGGCTGTGCATAAACCAGAAACGCGGCGATAAACAACAGATGGGCGGCGGCAAACGCCCCCATGCCGGCGAACAGATTCTTTTCGATGGCGATATCCCCGACCAGGCAGAGCACCAACCCGGCCAGCAGCCACCAAAAGCCGCGGAACCCGCCGACCAGGCAGCCGTTGAGGCAGAACAGAACGCTGACCAGCGTGCACAAAGCCTTCACGGCAACCGACTGCCCGGTTTCCCCCCGCCATTTCAGACGGAAATACAGGGGAAACAGGACGCCGAACAGAACGACCGCGGGAAAGATCAACAACAGGATGTGCAGGATACCGGGCATCGGCTTTCTCCTCCTTCGGCAGGCTGCCGGGACGAAAACATCATACCACAAGCCGCCATGCGGTTCAACAGGGAAAGGGATGAAAAGTGAATACCGATGAGGGGACCCGTTGGAACACGGGCGGCCAGGGCCCTCGGCGCCGCCTTGCCCTGCACGGCTTTTCTGTCGGCTTGGAGGACGGTAAAGCCCGGCCGACGCTCGGACAGCGGGGCTGCCGCCGGGCGGCGGCGTTTACCAGCGGGCTTTTGCGCATGGGCGCCGCCGGGCGTCACACCGCTTTGGCAGGGAGGTGGGGGACGGATCCCGCCACGGTTTCCCGGAGGAATCCGGCTCTCCTCCGGGGGTGGAGAGCGGCCTGGCGGCCGGTCCGCCGCACAGTCCGCTTTAAGCGGACGCGGCAGGGGGCCTCCTCCGGGCGGAGGCTCCCGGCAAACGGCGGCATTTTCCAGCCGCTGGAAGGGCAAACCACAGGAAGGGATCCCGGCAATGGTTAGAGGCGGGGAAAGGCGGCATGCGGCGCCCGGATGGGCGGGGATGGGGGATGAAGTATGGGGTATAGGGGCATCTGGTGTTGACCGGCCAGAATGACGGCCGAACCCGTCGAGGGACCGGCGGGTTCGGGCGTCAGCGGAGAAGCGAAAGAAAGGGAGAGGGCCAGGGAGAGGGCCAGGGGGAGGGTCAGGGTGAGGGTCAGGGTGATCGCAAAACGCCGATAATTTTATAGCAAAAATATAAAATAAATAAAATGTAAGAAATACTATTGTAGAAAATATAATTCTATTGTATACTACTTGTTGTGAAGCATAATTGCAAAGAAGCGGTTCAGGAGGGCGGTTCAGGAAAGGGAGGAAAGAGGGCCGAAGAGGGATATGGAAGGATAGAGGCATCACGGCCAAGGGGCAAAA
The DNA here is from genome assembly GCA_904419875.1 of Candidatus Avimonas caecicola. Taxonomy (GTDB): domain Bacteria; phylum Bacillota; class Clostridia; order Oscillospirales; family Acutalibacteraceae; genus Avimonas; species Avimonas caecicola. The sequence goes on from CAJFTG010000006.1 coordinate 82,713, forward strand.
GGAACGACGGCGGCTATCGGAGGACACGCGGACGGAAAAGGATAGAAAAGGACGGAAAAGGAGGAGAAAAAAGGAGAAGGGGAGAGCAGGGGAAGAATAAGGGGAAAACGAGGGAGAGAAAAGGGAGAGCAAGGGGAAAGCAAGGGGAAAGATGAAGGAAAAACAAGGAAGAAAAGGAGAGGGCGGCGTTGAAGGGAAAGGGCATGAAACACGGGAAAAGGCTGCTGGCGGCGGCACTGAGCGCGGCTTTGATGGTTCAGCTTTTTGCGCTGCCGGTCGGAGCGGGAGAGGGTTCCGGCCTGGCGGAAAGCACAGCGCCGGCGCATCAGGCGGCCGGGGAGCCGGCGCACATTCTGGCGGAGGATGAGACGCGGCGCACGGAAAACGAGAAGCATTTTCTGATGAGCGACGGCACTATGATGGCGGCGGTATATGAGGTGCCGGTGCATTATCTGGATGATAACGGAACGTACCGGGAGATCGACAACACGCTGGAGGACACGGCCCGCGGCCAGACGGACGGGGAAGACGCGCTGGAGACAAGGGGCGGGGAGCGCAGGGTCAAATTTGCGAAGGACGCCGGAAAAAAGAAGCTGGTAACCATCCGGGAAAAGGGCTACCATGTGTCCTGGGGCTATGAAGGGGCGGCGTCTGCCGCGGCCGAAACGGTGGAGAAGGAGCCCGGGACGGCTGAGGGGGACGAGGCGTTCCTGGCGCTTCCCAACCTGACCAGTGAAACGGTTTACCGGGGCGTGTTCCCGGGCGTGGACCTGCAGTATGTGGTTTCGCCGGTGGGGGTGAAGGAAAACATCCTCCTGCACAGCCGTTCCTCCCGCCGGGAGTTCACGGTGCAGTACCAGATCGGCGGCGGACTGGAAGCAGTGCAGCAGGACGGCCGGACCATCGCCCTGCGCAGGGGAGAGGAAACCGTGTACACGCTGTCGGCGCCGGTGATGACGGACGCCGCCGGGGCGTCGAGCGATGCGCTGAGCCTTACGCTGGTGGAGGCCCGCGGGGCGAACCTGACGGTGCGGTTGTCGGCGGACGACGCCTGGCTGACGGAGGAGGGGCGGCAGTACCCCGTGGTGCTTGACCCGAGCTTTACCACCGATTACACCGATTCCTCCTCGGTGCAGACGCGGTTCATCAAAGAATATGATGTCTATAATCCGGCCATGGGCACGCTGTACGTTGGCTTGCAGCTGGGCCAGATGGGACAGACGCAGTCCCTCCTGCGCTTCCCAAGCCTTCCCGCGCTGAGCCGGGGAGACGTGGTGGTGGACGCCTGGATGAGCCTGGCCAACACCACATACGATGGCCCCGGCGCCGCCGAACTGCAGGTGGATGTCCACGAGGTCATCCAAAGCTGGGACTGGAGCAGCACGGGGAAAAGCTGGCAGGTGGGCGGCGCGCCGGCGGTCGACAGCAAGGTGCAGGATTATGATATTGCGTCCAAGCAGACGGAGGGGGGCCAGCTCAACTGGGACATCACCCGCCTGGTACGCCAGTGGTACGAGGGCGGGAACAATTACGGCGTGCTGCTGAAGGCGCACGACCCCTCCCAGTGGGCGCTGGCGAACCTGGCCTCGACCTGGGCGGTGAGCACCTGGCGGCCCCTGCTGCAGATCACCTATCTGAACAACAAGGGGCTGGAATCCTACTGGGACTATACCGCGCAGGGCCTGGGGGCGAGCGGCGCCTCGTATGTCAACAACTTCAGCGGGAATCTGGTGGTGGAGCTGCCGCTTTCCCACACCAACAGCGCCAACCGGCCGGTATCCGTCAGTCTGGTGTATAACGGCTATCAGGCGGGTCGCCATTTCCACAGCAACGCGGTTTCCGGCTGGGGGTGGAAGCTCAACTTCGACCGGCGGGTGGATGCCGTGGACCCCAACGCGTCCTCGCTCAGCAAAAGCCTGTACAATGCCGGATACCATTACATATATATGGATGAGGACGGGACCGAGCTGTATTTCAAAAAGAAGAGCAGCGGCGTGTATGAAGACGAGGTTGGGAAGGGGCTGACCCTGACGGTCTCCGGCAGCCAATGGGTGATGACCGACAAGCAGGAAAATAAGCAGGTCTTCGATACCTCCGGCAAGCTGCTTCAGCTTCAGACCGATCAGTCGGGCGACAAGATCACGCTGACCTACAGCGGTTCCGTTTTAACCGCGATCACCGACGGCGCGGGAAAACGGATACAGCTGGAACGCAGCAGCGCCACGGCGATCACAGCGATTGTGGATCCCTACGGCCAGCGGTATACCATGACGTATACGGGCGGCTATCTGACCAAAATCACCTGTCCGGACGGGCAGACGATTCAGATGTCGTACCAGGGGGATTCCCACTTGAAGAGGCTGACCCTGCGGGACGGCACGCGGGTGGAGTACGACTACGGGACAACGGGGGACGTTTCCGCCAAAAGCCGGGTGGTGAAGGTGACCGAGCTTTCCCGGCCGGACGCCGCGGGGGCGAGGGAGACCGGCAACGCCGTTTCCTTTGCCTACGGGGTGAACACCACCACCATCAGGGACCGGAGCCGCACGGTGACCTATAATTTCGACAACTTTGGGCGGACCACCAGCGCCATCGACGACACCGGGGCGTCGTCGGTCTCTTATGAGCCGACCAGCACCCAGGCCGGGCAGATGAATAAAAACAACAAGATCTCCGCGCAGACGAGCACCTTCCTGCCGGTGAACAACCTCCTTCCCAACCACAGCTTTGAAAGAGGGTTTACCGGCTGGACGCAGTGGCATACCTACCCGGAGAGCAGCACGGCGGCCATCGATTCCACCCATGCCTACCTGGGGCAGAAATCGGTGAAGATTCAGAAGACCTCCGCATCCGGCAGCGGGCAGGTGTTCTACAACATCATGAACCCCGAGGCGGGAAAATACACGTTTTCGGCGTATGTGGACGCGCGCGGCCTGTCCGGCCCGTCCGGCTTATACCTGCACATGGAGATCTACGACGAAAACAACACCCCCCATAGAACGTACAGCCGGCGGAAAACGGAAGACGGCTGGGAACGGCTGACGGTGACCGCGGAGGTGCCGGCCGGCGCGAAGAGGCTGGCGGTGGTGTTCAACCTGATGTCGGCCTCCGGCACGGCGTGGTTCGACAGCGCGCAGCTGGAGAAGGGGGAGGCAGCCAACGAGTACAACCTGCTGGAGAACGCCTTTTTTGAGGATGGGAGCAGCTGCTGGTGGGGTCAGAGCAGCAACATCGTTTCGGTCAGCGGGGCGCCGGCGGGAATCCGGAAGGCGGTGGCTCACAACGGCGAATACGGGCAGAACAACTACTGCGCCCAAACGGTGTACGTCAACCTTCCGGCCGACGAGGTGGCGCTGAATCTCAGCGGCTACGCGATCGGGAACGCCGTGCCCAAGACGGACAGCGGGCGGTATTTCGCGCTGGATTTGAAGTTTGCCTATACCGACGGGACGCAGGAATACCAGGTGCCGGAGTTCAACGCGGACAGCACGGGGTGGCAGTTCACGTCGAAACTGCTGGTGCCGGCGGAGAAAAACCGGGGCAAACAGGTGGCGTATGTGGATGTCTACTGCCTGTATTACGACAACGCGAACAGCGCCAGGTTCAGCGGGCTGAGCCTGCGGCTGGACAAGACGGGGACGGTATACGTCTACGACGAAAAAGGCAACCTGGTGAGCGCGAAGGACATGGCGGACAGGGAGCAGCTGTCGACGATCGACACGGCGAACCGGCTGACGGAATACACGGATGAGGAAAACGGGGAGTACCGGTTCACCTACGACGGGACGTACAAGCACCGGGTGACAAAGGCGACATATGAGGAGTACAACCAGCAGTTCGCGTATACGTACGACCGGCACGGGAACCTGACGGGGGTGGAGCAGAGCAACCGGACGGATGCGAGCCAGGCGAAGATCCGGAGCAGCCAGAGCTACAGCAACGACGGGAGCCAGCTGTTGAGCCGGACGGACAGCCTGGGATCCACGGTGGAATACACGTATCAGCAGCAGAATCTGGTAAGCAAAGCGACACAGGGGAACCGGAAAGTGAGCTACGGGTACGACGAGATGGAAAGGCCGAAGCGGGTGAGCGCGCTGCGGACGGA